>NZ_CALIBF010000216.1 GCF_938045465.1 uncultured Campylobacter sp. | reverse complement strand
GCGGCGCGTAAAACGGCGCGTTTCGTCGCGCTAGTTAAAATTTTAAAACGAAATTTCAAAAAGCGCGAGCAAATTTTAAAAACGGAATTTTAACTAATCGCGTTAAAATAGCGAAGTCGCACATCTTTCGTCCTATGGAGGCTAGATAGCGAAATAAAATTTACAAATTTTAAAAGGACTTGGATTGACGAACTTGATTTTAGCGGGGCTAGGCGGCTGTGTAGGCGCGATGGCGCGAGTAGGCCTAAGCGGAGTGATTGCGCGCGCAATGGATCGCGCCGGATTTTGGAGCGCGTTTCCGATCGCTACTTTTTGCGTGAATGCGCTGGGAAGCCTGCTGATAGGGTTTTTACTCGCACTAAATTTAACGCAGAGCCTGCGGGTATTTTTTGTCGCAGGCGCGCTGGGCGGCTTTACGACATTTTCTACGTTCAGCTACGATACGCTGCAATTATTGCTGGCGCGAGAATTTGCTATCGGTCTGCTAAACGCGGTCTTAAGCGTATGCGCCTGTATGCTTTTTTGCTACGCTGGGCTGCTCGCGGGCAGAGCGCTTGCAGGCTAGCCGTGGAGCACGTGAGCTTTAAATTTAAATCGCCTCTATGTTTGCGCTTTTAAATCAAAATTTATTGAAAGTGCCTGCGCTACAGAATTTTATCGCGCGCATATGCTGCAAAATCTGCGAGCGATGGGCACAATCCCACATGCCGTGCAGTTTTGCGAAAGGGCGCGCAGTAGTTTCGCAAAGTGCAATATCAAGCAGGAATTATAAGGCGAGCAAATTGTAAGACGAGCGAAAAGTAAAGCGAGCGAGAGGGATTGTAGCTAAATAATGGTGCTCGGCGTCGGGCAGGCTGGCAAAATCCAGATAAATTTGAAATTTGCGTGTATTTTCTGCGTATCTTGTTTGCCGCAGCTTTGTAAAATTTCGCTATCTTGCGCCTAGTTATCGCGACGCCCTAAAAATTTCGCTGTCTTGGCGCGGATAAAATAAACCTAAGCCGTGCGATAAATTTTAAAAGCTCCGCGGGCAAATTTTAAAGCTTGAAGCTTAGAATTTTAAAATTCTCGCGTAAATTTTAGAAGCTAAATTAAAGCACGCCGAAATCACGATCTTATATGCCAAATCCTGCAGCGCTATCTTAGATTTATCGCAAGCGACTGCGAGCCCTCTTAATTTCATTTCTGCAGATTTCATTAACCTGCTCACCCTCGCTATTTCGCAAGATAACCTCGTAGTCCGTGATTTCACGACCTTTGTTATACCCCTCGATATATCTGAATCTCGATAAAACTATTTTAAAGGATTCCACATCGTCTAAAGTATACTTATCGCCGAGCTTTACGTAGTTAAAATTCCTACTAGTAAGCGTATGAAAATTATTAAATTTTTGCTTTAAATTTAGCGTATAAATTTTCGTGGATGCAGCGCCGTTATCGCAGCTATTGATTTTGCTCTCATCAAAGGCAAGCGCGAGGCAAATTTCATCTCCGCAGATTACCTTTATATCTTTGGCGCGGCTGTTTATACGGATGGTCTGTCGCCACCCATCGCCCTCTATCTCAAAGACGTTGCGAGCGAGCTTTTTGGCTATTTCATCTCCGACATAGCCTTTGGCTTCAGATTTATCAGCCCAACCAAGCGCAGAGTAGTTCGGTTTTTGCGGAAAATCCGCAAGCGGAGTTTGAAGCTCGCTTATAGCGTTTAAATTTTCCTCGGTGCCTTGCGGAGCTGCAAAAGATGTGCCCCTCATAGAGTGTAGATTAAAGAAACCGATAAATTTCCTCACGACCTTATGCGCCGTTTGAGAAAATATCTTGGCTTCATTTTCAAAA
The DNA here is from genome assembly GCF_938045465.1 of uncultured Campylobacter sp. Taxonomy (GTDB): domain Bacteria; phylum Campylobacterota; class Campylobacteria; order Campylobacterales; family Campylobacteraceae; genus Campylobacter_B. Next base: position 9,179 of record NZ_CALIBF010000216.1, on the reverse strand, counting down.
AGCGAAATATCGTAGATGCCGTAGCTATAATATCCAAGCTCTCCACTTACCCACCTTTCGTCCGGCGAACGATCGATCTCGTCGTATCCATAGTAGCGCTCTGGCATATCTTTTTGTAGCAAGAAGTCGTCGCTATCGCTGTCTTTATACCTAAGCCAGACCCCAAAATCGTCCTTAATGTATAGATAATCAAACTTCGCACCTCCTGCGAATTTTTTCTCGCCTAGCCAAAATACGGGCCTTTTTTCTAGGCTAGGCAGAGCGGCGACGGGAGGCAAATTTTGTAGCTCTTTTTCAAATTTTTCATTGATATAATCGCAAGCGCTAGTGGGCATACTAGGATCGCAACCCTCGGGCGTATCGGATGAAAAAAGCAAATTTAAAATCACAAATATATACAGCACAAAAAGTACGCATGCAACGCTCACGACCAAGGCGGTAATTTTTAAAATTTTTATAAAAGTTTTCATGTCCAAATTTTACCTCGTTGCACCTAAAAAGCATAAAATTTTGCTTTAAATTTGAAATCTCAGCCCATCATCTACGCCTCGTCTGCCGCTTTGCTAAGGCTTTTTAGCGGCTCGCCTTTCTTTTGCCTCTTAGCAAGATGACTTCGTAGTCCACAGGCTCGCGCCGCTTGCCGTATCCGTCTAAAAATAAATTTTTTCAATATTATCAATGTTTATATTGTGTAAATTTAAAAAGTATTCTTTAACTTCTTCGTATTTGCTATGATTATAAATTATTAACGAATAATATTGTGGCGGAGTAAGATTGCCGCCGCCATACGCCATCATATATGGTGATGCTACTGCTATTCTTGGAAAAATGGTAAAAAATCTATCGCCTTTTTTGCCGATAATTATATAAAGGATAAAATTTGTTAATAAAAGCCCAACAAATCCGAATATCCAAAATCCAATAAAAAACAAAAAAGACATAGCAACTATTATGGCAAAACTAAATATTGAAATGCAAACTAGAATCGCCTTTGTACCTTTTTTCTTAGAATAACCAAAAAGTGGTTTGCATATAGTTTCATTTAAATTTGTTAATTCTACTGTTCTTCTTAATTTCAACTCGTTAGAATTTATTTTATAAAATTCAACAATTGAATTTTTGATTAAAATTTTGCTTTTCTTTGGATTATCAAAAACTAAAAAGACTATAACCATAAACGCAATTATGCCGAATGCAAAAATATTTCCTAAAATTATATCTGCCAATACTTCATTATCAAATAAAGCTTTTATGCTAAGCGGTATAGCCAAGGCACATAAAAGCGGTATAGCGGTAATACAACTGTCATAAAAAACCTCATAATCGTACAAAGTAATCGGCTCTTTATCGTAATCCCTTAAATTCCTGTTTTTATTAAAAATAGCGTTTTTCAAATTTAATCTTTTTATAAAATTTCATAGCAAATTTATAGATCAAAATAAGCAAAAACTCCTTTGAAAGTTTTGCTCATCTTGAGTCTAAATTTAAACTAAAACGTAAGCGTTCTGTCGCACTCGCAAACCCAGGTCGCAAGTATATCCATGCTGCCTTTTATTTCGTCGCTAAAGTAGGGCTCTCCTGCGTGCAAGCCGCATCTGCTTTGGCAGCTGCCGCATACTTTTAGCGCCACGCCGCCGCGATATAGCTCCTTTAGTTTGGCTACCAGATCAATGTCGTAATTACCCGGTTTTTCGGTACTATCTCTTACGAGATCGACCGCGTCATTCATAAGAAAAATTCTTACCTTCTCGCCTTTTTATGCAGGCTGTCCGCTAGCCTCAATGCGTTGTAGGCGTTGTCCGAGCCGTTATACGGCTGATTTACCAGGATCAGTAGGATTTTCATTTTGCGCCCCTTCGTTTAAAATTATATTGAAAAGAATTTTATATCAAAGCGAGTTTGCATTGCCTTAAATTTAAGCTCGAGGATCGGAATGGTTAAATTTAGTTTTTATCGGTTTAATTTTTCTCGCGATGAGCTTCATTTATAGCTTCGATTAGGCTTTGCAGCAGCTCGTCTGTAGCTTTCGCTTTGTCGTGCGCGCCGCGATTTTTGCCGTTTGAAGCGCCGGGTCCCGTTCCGCTGGCACAGTCTTGCACAAAATACCACCAAAAGTACCCGCCCACGTAGTTTTGCACGTAGCGCGGCATCGTATAATACCACCTCATCATCGCCTGCTTGCTCGCCTGCGTAGCGTCCGCCGCCGTGTTTCCGCACTCGCCGATACCGAGTTTCGAAGCGGGGAAGGCGCTTTGCAGATCGGTAAAAATTTCGCTCCAATCAGGCGCAAAGCCCTCGTTATCGTCCTCGTAGTAGCTTACGAAAAGATAATCCAGCCCATCTTTCATATCCTGCGGTACGAATTTTCGCAGCCACTCGCGCATCTGCGTTTTCTGCGCTCCGCTCGGCGTATAATACGCCGTAAGCGCCGTTTTAGCGCCCTTTTTGTGGATGAACTCGAATGCCGCGATCATCTTAGCGGCGATAAAATTCGCATCGTCCCCGAGCCAGCCCTCGCCGTTTATTTCGTTGCCGATCTCCCAGATCTGCACGTAGGGCGCAAGCGCAGCGAAGGCGTCCGCGAACCTCTTTTCGTAGCTTTTCACGCTTTTGTACGAGCTCATCTCGTAGGAGTCCACGGGGCACGCCATCACGTACGAAACCTCGCTAAGCCGCCTAAAAAGAGGCTCATACTCGCGCGGGCTAATTTCTTTTGACATCACGACGCGCACGGTTGGCTTTACGGGTAGGGCTTGCAGGGCGCGCACGATGCTTTGCAGCTTCGCGCCCGAGGCGTCTTGTGCGTCCTCGTACCAGCCGTCGTCGATCGTAACGCCCCAGATGAAGTCAGATTTAGAATTTTGCTTTGAAATTTTATTTGGATTTTCGCCGTAAAGTACGCCGCAAAACAGCACCCCGCAAAACAGCGCGAGAAATATGTGTTTGAAATAGACCACGGCTTGCTCCTTGATTTTAAATTTTAAAAATTTAGCTCTTTGCTGGTCTTTCCACAACCGATCAAGCAATCAAAATTTATCTCTTGCCTCTAAGATCATAAGAATAATACGAACGAGAAAAGCCCTCTACGCTGAACATAGCAAAAGCATTAAGTGCAAGAGCCGCTAAGCTGAGCAGTACCGTAGCAGGCAGCGAAAAACGCGCCAAAAATGCATTTGCAATAGCTGCAAGTACAAGCGCGATAAAGCAATATGAAAATATCGCAACTCCGCTAGTGTCGGCAAGCTCCTGATAAAATCTATAAAAAAACAGAAACGATGCGATGAATCCCAATGCAAGCAGTATTTGAGCGATGATGCCGCCCGCTAAAAATATAAATAACAATACGCCTATAAATATTGCCGCAAAGGCAATGGCTACGTTGCGCAAAAGGCTGCGGCTTACGGTAAGTTTAGAGATATTATAAATGCTAAAGATAAAAAGCACGAATGCCGCTGCGCTTAGTAATACTCCCAATCCGCCGTAAATTCCTAATAGCAATAGCACCAATTCAGCTATAGCTTTTAAGGCGCAGGCCGCGATGAAGGTGTATTTGATGAGTGCTATTTCTTTTTCTTGAGGGTTTGAGGGCTGCTGGCCTTGAGTGTGTAGATAGTCGTTTAAGTCCATGGTTGCTCCTTTAAAATTTAGCAAAAGTATATCTAAAAAACGAATAGGTAAAGATAAATTTCAAAATTTAGTGGCTCGCAGGCGGATATGTCGTATAAAGCAAGCGCCGCACAAAGGCAGGTAAATTTAAGAGATAAATTTTAAAATTTAGATTGGAATTTCGGCGCTGACGCGGCGGGTAAATTTCAAGCGGGCTGTAAATTTAAAAAGATTTGAGATAGATTTCGCGCAGATCTGCAAATTTAAAATCCGCAAATCCGCGCAAACTGCTACAAGCGTGACTCGTAGCGACGTAGCGTGTAAAGACGTTTAAGCATCTTTTTGCGAGCTGAAATTTTTTGCTTTTTGCGGACTTCCGTCATCGGCTCAAAAAATCGTCTCGCACGGACCTCGGTAACGACTAGGTTACGATCGGTCTGTTTCTTAAAGCGTCTGTAAGCTTCGTCAAATGATTCGTTCGGATATACCTTTACTCCAGGCACTTTCCTCACCGCCTTTCAAAAAAATGAACCGTGAGTTTAGCGAAAAATTCCTTAAATTTGCTTTTGAAGCGCTTTTTTATACTTCCACACGCTTTTGTTGTTGCGAGTATCTATCATCGAAAGCTCTAAAAGTAGGCTTTCGCTTGCTTGTGCGGTAGAATTTTTAGCTGCAGAATTTAAGCTTTTTGATTTTTTAGATCCTGTCTTACCATCGTTTGTCACAGTGGGGCTTTGCGGTAAAATTTTACCTACCAAGATGTAATCCGGCGCGTAGATCGAGCCGCTTTCTACGGCATGATAGCCATGGCTTACGCCATCGTTGCTAAATACGAGTTCGTCTTTACTTGGAGCGTCTGTGACGACTGCTTTGCCTGAATGCAGCAGCGAAATTCTAATTTTTTTGCTTAAAAATTCCGCATCCACGCCGTGCGCGTTCGTTCCATCCAGTGGCTCAATGCCGACGACGCTGAATCTACCGCCTTTTTTGCCGACTATGCGCTTCGAGAGTAGATCGGCGATGCTTTCGCCTGCGATGCGCTCCAGATACGCGTTTGGATATCCTGCGTGGTCGATGTCTCCTGCAAGTGCCGAATTATCCGTGCTTTTAGAGCCTTTAAGCGCAGCGCAGCCCGCTAAAAAGGCACACAGCAAGATCACGAAAAAACTTATTTTAAAATTTTTCATAGCATTTCCAAATTTTATAAAATAAACTCCGCGATTATAGCGAGATTTGGTTAAATTTCGTTTTTTATAAGCAAAATTTGTAACGGATATTCCGCTCGTTCCTTTAATTTTGAGTTAAAGATTCCTTGATATACTTTCTGCCAATTTATTCAGAAAATTCTCGGGGTGCTTATGAAAAAAATCATTAAAAGAGACGGAAGTTTTCAAGAATTTCAATCCTACAAAATAAAAGATGCTATCAAAAAAGCCTACAAAAGCGTCGGTACCGAATTTGACGAAAAGGTTTTCGATAACGTAATGGGCGCTATCGTTTTTAAAGACAAATTAAGCGTCGAAGATATTCAAGATCTTATCGAGAAAAAGCTCTTTGAAGCGGGCGATTTCGCCGTTTTGAAAAGCTTCATGATCTACCGCCACACGCACAAGATGCAGCGCGAGCACATTTTGGGGCTTGAAGAGGATACGACCTATATCAATTGCACCCAGACGGTCAACGAATACATCAGCAAGCAGGATTGGCGAATTTTAGCAAATTCCAATACCAGCTACTCAAACGCAGGCCTCATCAACAACACCGCCGGTAAGGTCATCGCAAACTACTGGCTAGATAAAATTTACTCTCGCGAGGAGGGCGCGGCGCACCGAAACGGCGACTATCATATCCACGATCTGGACTGCCTTACGGCGTATTGCGCGGGCTGGAGCTTGCGCGTGCTTCTAAACGAGGGCTTTAACGGCGTGCGCGGCAGGGTTGAGAGCAAGGCGCCGAAGCATTTCCGCGAAGCGCTGTATCAGATGGCCAATTTCCTTGGAATTTTACAGAGCGAATGGGCGGGCGCGCAGGCATTTAGCAGCTTTGATACGTATCTGGCGCCATACGTTTTCCGCGACAAATTAAGCGACGATGAGGTCAAAAAGGCGATCACGAGCTTCGTATTCAACCTAAACGTCCCGGCGCGCTGGGGACAGAGCCCGTTTACCAACGTCACCATCGATATGACCTGCCCGGATGATCTAAAAACACAGATTCCTACGCATAATAACGAGCATCTGTTTAAAAATTTACGCGACGATGAGCTTTTGGCCGAGGCTAAAAGGCGCGGTAAGGACTCGCTTGAGGCTTTGACTTACGGCGATTTCGAGCCCGAGATGAATCGCATCGTGATTGCGTTTTACGAGGTTTTAACGACGGGCGATAAGTGCGGTCAGCCCTTTACCTTCCCGATTCCTACGGTAAATTTAACGGAGGAGTTTGATTGGGATACGCCTGCGGCCGACGCGGTATTTGAAAACACCGCCAAGGTGGGTTCAAGCTATTTTCAAAATTTTATCGGCTCGCAATACATCACGAACGAAAAGGGCGAGCGCGTACCCAATCCAAAGGCGTATAAACCTGGCGCCGTACGCTCGATGTGCTGCCGCTTGCAGCTTGATCTGCGCGAGCTTCTTAAGCGCGGCGGAGGACTTTTCGGAAGCGCAGAGATGACGGGAAGCATCGGCGTCGTAACGATAAATTTAGCCCGCCTAGGCTATCTGTATAAAAATAACGAAGAGGCGCTGTATGCGAGGCTAGATGAGCTTTTGGAGCTTGCTAAATCGACGCTTGAAAAGAAGCGAAAATTTGTAACCGAGATGTTTGAGCGCGGTTTGTATCCATACACGAAGCGCTATCTGCCGGGCTTTAATAACCATTTTAGTACTATTGGCATTAACGGCGCAAACGAGATGATCCGAAATTTTAGCGGAAATAAAGAGGATATTACGACGGAATTCGGACGTAAATTTGCCCTTAAAATGGTTGAGTATCTGCGCGAGAAGATCCGCTCGTTTCAGGAGCAGACGGGCAATCTATACAATCTCGAAGCCACGCCTGCCGAGGGAACTACGTATCGCTTCGCCAAAGAGGATAAGAAGCGCTACGCAGACATCATCCAAGCGGGATTTGATAAAAACATATACTACACCAACTCTACGCAGCTTCCGGCAAATTTCGGAAGCGATCCGTTTGAGGCGCTGGCGATGCAAGATGAGCTACAAAGCTCCTATACCGGCGGCACGGTGCTGCATCTGTATATGAAGGAGCGCATCAGCTCGGCTCAGGCGTGTAAGCAGCTCGTAAAAAGCGTAGTGCAAAACTACAAGCTTCCTTATATCACGATCACGCCGATTTTTAGCGTCTGCCATAAGCACGGCTACATCAGCGGCGAGCATGAATACTGCCCGAAATGCGACGAGGAGCTGCTTGCGGAATACAAGGCCAAGCAGAGCAAGGGCGCCTAAATAGCGATTTAAATTTTAATCTTAATGAAAGGATGGAGAATGGAATTTCCAAAAGAGTTAGAAGCAAAACGCACAAAATGCGTCGTTTACACAAGAGTAATGGGCTATTTGCGCCCGGTAGAGAGCTTTAATATCGGAAAGAAGGGCGAGCACAAAGAGCGCGTCTTTTTTGAAGAGAAAAAAGACAAAAAACAAATAGCCTAGTCGCCGCTACCGGCCAAATGCAACAAACGCATACGAAGCCGCCGCAAGCCTTAAACCTGCGTAACGCGCAGATTTACGAGATCACGCCGTTTACGATGCTTGATTTTGCTGATCACATCGCCGCGATCGCGTGGTTTTGCGGCTGCAATATGCGCTGCAATTACTGCTACAACCCACAAATCGTTACTTCACGGGGTAAAATTTCAAACGAAGAGTTTCTACGCTTTTTGGATGCGCGCGCGGGCAAGCTTCAGGGCATCGTATTTAGCGGCGGCGAATGCACCTGTGCGAGCGATTTTATCCCGCTGGCGCACGAAGTTAAGCAGCGTGGCTTTTTGCTCAAAGTAGACACCAACGGCTCAAATCCGCAAAAGATCGAAGAGGCGCTAAGCCTAGGGCTGATCGATTATATCGCGCTTGATTTTAAGGCGCCGCGGCAGGATTTTGAGCTCATCACGAAGTCAAGCTTATACGATAAATTTCTGCAAACTCTTAGGCTTTTGCTGCGGCGAAATTTTAAATTTGAGGTGCGCACGACCGTGCATGCGGATTTTTTAAACGAAGCAAAGATCGAGCAGATGGCGCAAATTCTATACAGCGAGGGCTACCGCGGCGTCTATTATCTGCAAAACTTCCTGCCCACCGGCGATAATTTCGGCAATTTAGACGCGCCGCTTGCGAGCTTTGATCCAAGCAAAATCCGCACCGATCTAAAGATCGAACTTAGAAATTTTGATTAAATTTACGCCGTCGCGCGCGTCTTGCCGCGATGAACGCGATGAAATTTTTTAGCGCATTTATCTAGCGCGCATTGTCCGGTGTATATTGTGCCACGATAAATTTCGCCTTGCGGGAAGCTTTAAAATTTAACCTTGCCGCCACTTGCTATGTTTGAATTTCATTCCGTCTGCGGCGTAAAATTTTATTTTATCAAGCGCTTAAAATTTTATACCGCGCAGATTTAGCTCCCCGTAAAATTTCACGCCGTGCAAGTAGGCCGCTTCAAAACAAAAGGTAAATTTAGCTTGCTTTGGCTAAAATACGCCGAAATTTTTAAAAAGGCAAAAAATGGATAGGAAAAAAATCTACAACCCCTTCTCCGATGAGACCCTTACCGATCGCAAGGTCTTCGGCGGCAATCCGCAGGGTATTTTAAATTTTACCAAGGCGAAATATCAATGGGCGCTGAAACTTTGGGATCTGATGGAGGCCAACACCTGGTTTCCTAAAGAGGTCGATACCACCGACGACGTGCGCGATTATAACTTCAATCTCACAAGCGCCGAGAAGCGGATGTATGATCTCGTGTGGAGCCAGCTGATATCGATGGATAGCTTTCAGACCAACAATCTCGCCGATAATATCAACCCCTACATCACGGCTCCGGAGATCAACGCCGTGCTCGCTCGCCAAGCCTACGAGGAGGCCAATCACAGCAAATCCTACGCCGTCATGGTCGAGGCGATCTGTGAAAATACCGATCTCATTTACGAGATGGAGAAGCACGACGATATGCTCCGCAGGAAAAACGACTACATTTCAAGCGTCTATGAGGAGCTCGCGGGCGAGGTTAGCGACGATAAACTGCTGCTAGCGATGGTAGCGAATCAAATTTTAGAGGGGATCTATTTTTATAGCGGCTTTACCTCGATCTATGCGCTAGCGCGTGCGGGCAAGATGCTAGGCAGCGCGCAGATGATCCGCTTCATACAGCGCGACGAGATCACGCATCTGCTGCTCTTTCAAAACATGATAAATTCCGTCCGCAAAGAGCGCGCCGATCTGTTTAACAAACGCAACGTGGATAAAATTTACGAGATGTTCGAGACGGCGGGAAACTTAGAGATCGATTGGGGCAAATACATCACGGATAACCAAATAATGGGCTTTACGGACGATATC
>NZ_CALIBF010000215.1 GCF_938045465.1 uncultured Campylobacter sp. | reverse complement strand
AGCGCAACCTTGCCATGGTTGATGTCGCGAGTTCGACTCTCGTTTCCCGCTCCATCTTAACTTCAAATTTTAAAATTCCTTCCGCCGCGTTTGTTTTTAAACCACAAAATTTCGATATGAAAGCCTTGAAATGAAAATTTTAGTTTGCGTAAGCGGCGCCAGTTTTTGTGAGATCGGGCTTGATCTGCTTAAATTTCTTGCCAGCTCACCGCATGAAATTCACGCCGTGCTTACGCAGGGCGCGCGCCGCGTTCTACGCGCTGAAAGCGGCATAGACGCGGACGAGGTCTTAAAATCCACGGAATTTATGAGTGTAAAATTTTATCCCGATACCGATCTGGGTGCGCCGCCCGCTTCAGGCTCCTTTGGCATTGATGCAGTGATCTTTGCGCCCTGCTCTATCGGCTCTTTGGCTAAAATTTACGGCGGGCTTTGCGACAGCCTAAGCACGCGCGCCGCCGCAGTCGCGCTAAAAGAGCAAAAGCGGCTAGTTCTTGGCGTGCGTGAGATGCCGCTTTCTGCGATCAGCCTGCGACAAATGAGCGAGCTAGCCGCGCTAGGCGTCATCATCGCTCCGCCCGTGATCGCAGGCTACTGCGGCGTGCAAAATTTAAAAAATTTCATAATCGGCAAGTGGTGCGACGCGCTGGGCGTGCAAAACGAGCTGTTTAAGAGGTGGCAATAATGCAAAACTCAAGAAAATGTATCTATCCGGGCACTTTCGATCCTATTACGAACGGCCATCTGGACGTAATCAAGCGCGCGCTGGGGCTTTTTGATGAAGTCATCGTCGCAGTCGCGCTAAACGAGAGCAAAAAGCCCTACTTCAGCCTAAAATCCAGACTAGAGATGGCGCGAGCCGCGACACGCGGGCTTCGTGGCGTGAGCGTGCAAAGCTTTGATAATCTGCTCGTGGATTTTGCTAAATCTTGCGGCGTGCGCTTCGTTATCCGCGGACTCCGCGCGGTTAGCGACTTTGAGTACGAGCTGCAGATCGGCTATGCAAACGCCTCGCTATGGGAGAAATTTGAGAGCGTGTATTTGATGCCGACGCTCAAAAACGCCTTCATCTCAAGCTCGATTGTCCGCTCCGTTTTGAGCCACGGCGGCGACGTTTCGCACCTCGTGCCGAGCGAAATTTTAAAATTTTTAAAAAAATGAGCTTGCAAGCGACTAAAATTTAGCCCGCAGGCGCAGCTAAATTTAAAATTTACAAACCACACGGGAGATAAAATGAGCGAAGCAATGGATGAGATAGAAAGACTGCGAACGTTTTTAAAAAGCGTGAGAGATGAATACAAAGCCTTACATAAAATAGCCGAAGCGCAGGCCGTAAGCAGGCGCTGGGCGTCGGACGAGTATATCAATTTAGAGCCGTTTTATTTCGAATATAACCGCTTCTTTAAGGGCAAAATTTTAAAAACTAAACCAAAAAAGATCGTAAACGCCTACGAATACGGCTTTGACGCGCAAGATCGCGTCGTTTTTGAAAGACAACATGACGACAAAAAACATTTCTTTGAAAACCTTTATTTTTGGGGGCGGGACGAAGTTTTAAAATATCATTTCGGTTGCTACAATAAAAGATGCGTAGGATGCTTCAATATAAAAAGATTTATCTATGAGGATGGCGAGCTAAAGTCCATCTACTCGGCCTTTGACAACAACGCCTATGGGATAGAAAATTTTACTTACGAAGGCGGCAAACTCGCACAAAGACGGGAGTATGTAGAGCACCCTCGCGCAGGCAGAAGAAATGACGTAACAAACTATGAATTTGACGCAATGGGCGAGCTGAGCTTAATAACTGAAAATGGCTATGTGCGCTATCAAAAGCCCGATAAGGATATGAGCTACAAAAAGCTCTATGAGCTCGCCGCGCATAGGCTGCTGCCCGCGATTAAAGAGACGATCAAAAAGCATGCGCCAGACTGCAAGCTCTACTGCATAAATTTAGCTTGCGACAATAGGAGTTTGCCGCCAATCATCGGATTCGGCTCGCAAGAACAGCGCGCGCAGTGGCTTGCACGAAAGGACGGCTGGCTTCTTTGGCTAGTTCCTGATTACGAGTTTCGAGCCGAGGTCGAAGTAGACTACGAAACGGCGAAAATTTTTGATCTTTTCAATCAGGAAACGCAGCTAAATGATAAATATGCGCAGGCTAAAAAGCTTATTTGGGAGTGCGTGAAGCAGCTTAAAGCAGATCTTGGCGAATTTGCGCTCGATATGACGGAGGATTTTACGATCACGGCTACCGATTGCGATCTTGGCGATCTGCAGAAAAATTTCATAGCAATAAATCCAGAGCTTGTAAGCACGTATAAGGGCAAAATTTAAAATTTCATCGTTACGATTTTCTCATCGCACATAGCGTTTTGCCCGCCCGCACCGCTAGGTAATGCGCCCCACTCTGCATAACGCCGCCCTGCTCCGCCCGAAGTGCCGCCCATTCCATCTAACGCCATCCGCTTCGCAAAGCACATATCCTACCATGTATATAATGGCGCCCTACCTCGCCCGATGTGCCATTCTATCCGCACGGCGCGCCGTCTTTATCGGCTGACGCCCTACTCCGCTCCGCTCGGTACGCGCTCCTTAAGCGCAAATTTACTCGCCTGCTGTTATGCGGCTCATCCGTCCGAGCGCTAAAATTTAACCGCGAGCCGTGCTGCAAAAAGCAGGAGCCGAGCAACAAAGCGCCCGATAAAATTTTACGCCGAAAGATCAAAAGAGGCTCGTACAAGCTCGCGCAAAAGCCCGATTTAGGGTCTAAATTTTACGCCAGGTTGTTAAAAAAGCCGCTATTTAGCTATAAGCTTGTAAAATAGCGCACAAATTTAAAGGCAAAAAATGTATGTAATATTCGAAGGTATCGACGGCGTGGGCAAAAGCACGCAGATAGCGCGACTGGCGGCGATTTTTCCGCAGGCGATCGTGACTAAGGAGCCCGGCGGCACGAAGCTCGGCGAGGCGGTGCGAAGCCTCGTTTTGGGCGAGGATTTTAAGTGGCGGCGCGGCAGCGTAAATCTGCGCGAGGCCTGCGGCGAAATTTCAAAGCGCGCCGAGCTGCTTTTGTTTCTCGCAGACCGCGCCGAGCACTACGAGCGCGTGATAAAGGGCGGCGCGGACAGGCTCGTGCTAAGCGATCGCGGCTTCATCTCGGGGCTTGCCTATGCGCTGGCAAACGACGAAAACGCGGATATTAGCGAGCTTATCGCGCTTAATAAATTTGCGCTTGGGGGCAAATTCGCAGATAAAATCGTGCTGTTTTCGGCGGACGAACAGCTCATCGGGCATCGGCTCAAAACGCGCGCTAACAGCGATATAATCGAGGCTCGCGGGCTGAGATACCTAATGCGCGTGCAAGATCTTATGGCGCAGGCATGCAAGGCGTGCGGCGTTGAGACCCTGCAAATCGACGCCGCACAATCCGAAGAAGCAATCTGCGATCAGATAAAAGATTTCATACTTTCTTAAAATTTTAAGACGTGTAATTTTGCCGCGGGAATTGATTTCTAAGCTCTGCCGTGAAATTTTAGCTATGGAATTCCGCCCATAAAATTTCATCTCCTAATTTCGTTATGGAATTTTACAGGAGAGATTCTAGGTAAAATTTCATGGGCGAAATTTGTTTTATAATTTCGCAGTAAAATTTAGCCACGGAATTCTGTCTTAAAATTCCGCCATAGACCGAAAGGGCGCGGGATTTCATAAGCGAAATCTTGCACGGAATTTTAAGCCACGGATTTGCGGGTGGAATTCC
>NZ_CALIBF010000214.1 GCF_938045465.1 uncultured Campylobacter sp. | reverse complement strand
ATCTAAATTTAGCCTGCATGAAAAGCACCGGCTCGGGATTAATCTCGGGCGCGGTGAAAACAAAGGCGATGTAATATCCGGTAATCACCAAAATCGTAATGCAAAGCGCACGCAGCCAGTGCGTGAGCCTAAGACCGATGGAGAACTCGTATTCCGCAAATCTTTTTTTCATCGTTTATCCTTTGCTGGGATCTACCCTATAGCAGCCAAGCTCCGCTCCTTTAGCGTCCATTACGTGCACGGCGCAGGCGATACAAGGATCGAATGAATGGATGCGGCGGATGATCTCTAGCGGCTTGGAAAGATCGGCAAGCTTAAGTCCGATCAAGCAGGATTCATAAGCGCCCATAGCGCCGTCTTTATCCTTCGGTGTGGCGTTCCAAGTAGACGGCACGACCGCCTGCCAGTTTTTGATGACGCCCTTTTCGATCCTGCACCAGTGGCTAAGTGCGCCGCGCGGCACATGACCGATATAGCGACCTTTGTACTCTTTGGAGTTATCGATTACATATTTTGCGCAGGTCTGCGTATCGCCGCTTTTGATGTTTGCGGTCAAATTTTCTAGCGCAATCAGTCCGTTGTCGGCTACGACTTTAGCCTCGATCATACGGCACGCCGTTCGTCCAAGCGTCGAAAATACCGCCTCAAGCGGCAAACCGGCGTCTTTTAGGAATTGATCCACGACCTTTACTACGCGCTCGTTTTTCTTAGCGTAATTTACCACGATATTTGCAAGCGGTCCTACCTGAAGCGGCTTGCCGTCGTAGCGCGGAGCCTTGATCCAGGTATACTTGCCCTGGGTATCGAGCACCTTCGTATGCGCTTCTTTGCCGTGCGCGTCGATGCTCTGTCCGTCCTTAAGGCCCGTATAATTCGGCTCTTGCTCGCCGTCGTAAGGATGAAGCGCCGCATCGTTTTTATACCACGCATGCGTTGCCTCCTCGGTAATCTTGTTCTCATCAAGCTCCAAAACCTTGTTAATATCGCCGTTCATAATCATGCCGCTTTGAAATAGCCATTCGTTCTTTGAAAGCTGGAATTCTTGATGAGTCCATAAATTTGCCACGCCGATATCGTTTAGCACGCTAGGCTCGTTGCCGTAAGCCTTCGCAGCCATTACGAGATCAGGATAGTAGGCGCGATTTACGAAGTCCGCGACCTCTTTAAATTTAGACATATATTCGCCCAGTCTCGCAGGGCTTAGGATATCCATTACGCAGGTTACGCCGCCTACGGTGAGGCTTTGCGGATGAGGCTGTTTCGCACCGAATATCGCCATCATCTGAGCCGCCGTGCGCTGAATGCGCAAACACTCAAGATAGTGCGAAAGAGCGATTAAATTTTGCTCCGGGCTAAGCTTATATGTTGGGTGGCCAAAGTAGGCGTTGGCAAAAGGTCCTAAAGCGCCTTTCTTAACAAAAGCGCCCACGCGATCTTGCACCTCTTTTAGTTTATCCGCACCGCACGCATAAGGGGTGTCGCAGTATTTAAACGCCTCCTCGCTCGCCTTTTTAGGATCGGCGCTAAGAGCGCTTACTACGTCTACGAAATCAAGCCCGTGGAGTTGATAAAAATGCACCGGATGATCGTGCAAAAATAGCGCATTAGCCATCAGCGTGCGCGTCAGCAAGGCATTTAGCGGCGGAGTGATGCCGAGGGCATTTTCTACCGCGACGATGCCCGCTTTGTAGTGCGAGAAGGTGCAGACGCCGCAAATTCTTTGCATAAAAAATCCAGCGTCGCGAGGATCTCTATTTTTTACTATGGTCTCAAGCCCGCGCCATAGCGTCGAGCTACTATAGGCTTCACGTACGACGTTTTCATCATCCACTACGACCTCTATTCTTAAATGTCCCTCTATTCTGGTTATCGGATCTATTACGATTCTTTGCGACATGATTATTCCCCTTTATCTTTCTTAAATGACGCAATCGCCGCGTGTGCCGCTACCGCAACACCCGTGATCGCTAAAATTCCGACACCTATCTTATCTGCGGTAGCATCAGCGCCGAGCCCGCCGAAAACGCTTTCGTAAAGGCGATCCGCCAAAGGCTCCTCAAAAGGTCCCATATGATCCCAAAAATCAGGTTCCGAGCAGCCTATACAGCCGTGACCCGCCTGTACCGGCCAGCTAGTGTGGGAGTTGAAGCGCTCGCGCGAGCAGTTATTAAACGTATAAGGGCCCTTGCAGCCTACTTTATAAAGGCAATATCCGTCCTTTGCGCCCGCATCGCCGAAGCTTTCTACAAACTCGCCCGCGTCGAAATGCCCGCGGCGCTCGCATAGATCGTGGATGCGCAGCCCGTAAGCCCATTTCGGTCGGTTGTAAACATCAAGGCTTGGAAGCGTGCCGAAAAGGATGAAATTTAGCACGTTGCCGACGATATTTTTTTCGCTAGGCGGACAGCCCGGGACGTTGATGACGGGCTTATTTATGATTTTGTCCAAACCTACGGCACCGGTCGGATTCGGAGCCGCGGCTTGGATACCGCCGAAGCTCGAACAGGTGCCGATCGCAAATATCGCCGCAGCGCCTTCGGCAGCGTGCTTGCAGTGCTGAGCTCCGCTCTTGCCCTCAGGACCCACGGTTAGGAAAAATTCATTCTCGCCGCTTGGAATTCCACCCTCTACCATCAAGATATAGCGCCCCTTATATTTTTCGATCGCGCCCTCTAAATTTTCCTCGGCTTGCCAGCCTGCGGCAGCCATTATCGTCTCGTGATATTCTAGGCTGATGTAATCAAATATGAGGCTATCGATCGTAGGCGTATCGGTGCGTAGCAAGCTCTCGCTACAGCCCGTGCACTCCGCCATATGAAGCCAGATCACTGGCAAGCGATCCGCAAGCTCCGCAGCTCGCGCCACGCTCGGTGCAAATGCGGCTGGAAGCCCTAGCATCGCGGTCATCGCTCCGCTCCATTTCATAAAATCGCGGCGCGAAAAACCCTTGCTCTTAAGCCTTTCTTGTATGCTTTCCTCCGCTTTTATTTGCGGCAAACGCTCAACGGCATCAAGTCTAGCCGAAATTTGAGCTAAATCAACCATAATGTCCTCCTGAAATTTAGGATATTTTTAAATGGCATTCTATCAAAATTTAGAATTTATGCACCTTAAATTTCGTTAGATTTAATTAAAATTTTATATTTATTCATCGCCTAGCAGGTTTTAAACTTAAAAATAAAAGGCAGATTAAAATTTAGCGCGGTGGGCTAAACTTTAAATTACGACAGAGAAAGCATTAAATTTTATGAAGCGTTAAATTTTACGAAGCAGTGAAATTTTATCCAAAAATTTTATAGTAGCGAAAAGTATTTTAGAATAAAGCAGGCGTAGGTTGGATGATTTTGTGCGATACTCGCTAGACGCACTATGTGTGCGCCGCAGCGAAGTATTTTTGTAAAATCATCCGTTAAATTTTAGAAAATTCTAAAAATTTCTCAAAAACTAGCTTACCAATCTCGTTGCATCTTGGATATTGATGTTTAGTCCAAGCTGTTCGTTGCTTAGCCCGAGTGCAAGGCCTACCAGCTGAGATAGATGGATGATCGGCTTTCTTACCTTGGAGTTCATCGCTTCTTGGTATCGCTCCTGATAGATATCTAGCTGCATCTGACATAGCGGACAAGGTGTAACTACTACGTCCGCTCCATGCTCGGCAGCGTCATTTACGATCTCGCTTGACATCTTTTGAACCGATTTTACCGCTGGATAGCTAGCGTGAAAGCCGCAGCAATCAAGGCGTTTTTCAAAAGGTACGATCTGAGCACCAAGTGCGCTAACTACCGCTTCAAAGCTTTTCGGATTGGTCGAGCTTTCTTTTTTAAGCTCGCGCTCCGGTCTTAATGAGTGACAGCCGTAAAATAGAGCTACTTTTAAATTTGTTAGCGGCCTCGTGACCTTAGCTTTTAACGTGTCTAAGCTTTGATATAGAACCCAAAGCAGGCTCGTTATCTCGGTGCTTCCCTGATACTGCATACCGCCCTCTTTTAAAAAGGTATTGATATAGCTTTTAGCACCCTTATCCAAAGCAAGCTTTGCTTTAGTTAGAGTTAGCATACAGGTGGAGCAGGTAGTTAGCAGAGGCATATTCATACCCTCGGCTAGCGCGATGTTTCTGGCATTAGCCACTAGGCTTGCCATAGGATCGACGCATTGAGCTTGACTAGCCCCGCAGCAGCTCCAGCCCTTTATCTCGTGAAGTTTAATACCCAGTACCGGAGCGATCGCTTCAAGTGAAATTTTAGATTCCTTTGCGGCTTGACTTAAAACGCAACCCGGGAAAAATGCAAATTCGTTATTCATCCTCTCCTCCTTATTCTATCTCGCCGCTAGCCTGAGCCTTACGCGCGGCCTCTATCATCTTAACGAGCTGTGCATGACCCTCGATCTCCTCGCCTCCGAATACGTGCAAAGGATTCATCTTGCCCACAGCCATTAAATTTGCCGCTACATCCATCTTGCCCATATTTGCAAATACGCCTTCGCTTCTTAAAGCAAGCTTGATCTCGTTTAGCCTTCCGCTTCCCTCTACGATATCTAGCAGGAACGCCTCGGCATGACCAGGGCCGCTTCCTGCAGTTAAGCCCTTTTTCATCGCTAGAGCGCGAAGTGCGGTGATATCGCTTTGAGCGCTTATGCCTTTAGGACAGCGATCGGCGCACTCTTGGCAGTGCACGCATAGCCATAATCCGTTTAACACCGCAGGCTTTAGATGAGGCATAGCGTCCTTGCTTCTTGAATCAAACGCGGCGCGGTTTGCATGAGTAAAAACAAAGGGCTGCATATAATCGCTCGCATCGGCTCCAAGTTTATTGCATTCGCTAGCGCAGCAGCCGCAAAGGATACAATCCCACTGCTTTTTTACGCGTTCCATCTGCTCAGGGCTTTGCTTACAGCCCTTCTCTGCGCTAAATTCTTTCTTAGGCGTAATGGTCGGTTTAATCTTTCTTAAATTTTCGATACTAGGCTCCCAGTCCACGACTAAATCTGAAATAACTCGGAAATTATTCAGAGGAGAGATCGTAAAGCTATCGGGGTTCTCATACTCTGCAAGCAGAGCCTCCATCTTGGTGTCGCAGGCAAGATATGAGTGTCCGTTTACTCTTACGGCACAGGCTCCGCATATCGCCATACGGCACGCTGCGGTAAAATTTAAAGTGATGTCTAAATTTTGCTTAATAAATTGCAAAACTCCAAGCAGGGTCTTTCCTTTGATCTGCTCCAAACTTAACTCGTAGGCTTGCTTATAATTTTTGCTTCCGTCGAAGCGGTCTATGATAAATTTCATTGAGGTTTCCTTCCGTCAAGAGAGAATTCCGTAACGACGACCTCTTTGTAGCCCAAGCTTAGCTCGCCTGCATCGTTCATCGTCACGATACTGTGCTTTAAGAAATTTTTATCGTCGCGCTTCGGATAGTCCTCTCTGGTATGCGCGCCGCGGCTTTCCAGCCTCTTTTGCGCAGCCAAACACGCACAGCGCGCAAGCAGGATTAAATTTCCAAGCTCGACGTAGTCGGTAAATGCGGTATTCATAACCGGATTTGCATCCGCGACGTGCAGCTCGTCGTAGCGCGCTCTGATACCTTCTAAATTTTGCGAAAGCAGATCAAGCTTATCGCCGGTTCTAAAGATGCCCATATTATCCCAAAGCTGCGCGCCTAGCTCTTCGCGCAACTCATACATCTCGCCTGCCTTGCCCGAGCCGTTTGCGATCTGCTTAAATTTAGCCTGCCATTTTTGCGCGAGCTCGCTCGCTCTTTTGCCGTCACCGAAACCCTCCTGCTTCGCGGCATAATCCGCTGCGCCGAGTCCTGCGAGCTTGCCCGTTACGACGGCGTCGGTCAAAGAATTTCCGCCCAAGCGATTCGCACCGTGGATCGAGATACAAGACGCTTCGCCCGCGGTGTAAAGCCCCGAAATTTTAGTGCTCATATCGTCAAATTTTGTGACTTCGATGCCGCCCATCGAGTAGTGCGCGGTCGGACGAATCGGAATCGGCTCCTCGATTAGATCGATACCCTCAAACAAAATGGCGGTGTGTCTGATCTTAGGAAGGGCTTTTAAAATTTTATCTTTTCCGAGATGTCTTACGTCAAGTAGCACGTATGCGCCTAGCCCCTCGCCGTATCCCCTACCCTCGCGAATCTCGGTTTCGATCGCGCGAGCTACGACATCGCGCGGCGCAAGCTCCATCTTTTCGTGGTAGTTTTTCATAAAGCGCTCGCCTTTATTATTGAGCAGATATCCGCCCTCGCCGCGCGCAGCTTCGGTAATGAGCGCGCCGCCGCTTTTGATGCCTGTGGGATGAAACTGCACCATCTCCGGATCGCTAAATCCAAGACCTGCGCGCAGCGCCGCCGCGATGCCGTCGCCGGTAGCTATATAAGGCACCGAGGTGCGGTTGTAAAACATCCTCGTATATCCGCCCGTTGCTATTACCAAGGCTTTGCAAAGCACCGGATAAAAATCGCCGGTTTGGATATTTCGAAGCACGACGCCCTCGCATTTGCCGTCAGGAGCGCTGATCTCAAGTAACTCGTGATCGATTAAAAATTTCACGCCGTTGCTAACCGCATCGTCAAAACAGGCGTGCATCAAAATATGACCCGTCTTATCGGCGGAGTAGTTGCATCGTTTTTTAGACGCGCCGCCCATAAAGCGCTGTGCTACGCCGCCCGGGACGCCGCTTTCTTTGCCATCCACGCTGCCGCTAGCATTTCTGGAAAACAGCGTGCCGATGTAATCCATCTCGGCAATCGTAGGGCCCGCAAGTTCACAAAATTTAATCGCGGCGTCCTGATCTACAAGATATGCGCCGCCCTTTACGGTGTCGTAGGCGTGAAGTTTGTATGAATCGCCGCCACTGAAACTCGTAACGCCGTTGATACCGCCTTCCGCCATACAGGTGGCGTTGCGCGAAGGCATCATCTTCGTAGCTACGACGACGCTAAGATTTGGATTGCTCTTTCTTACCGCTACGGCTGCACGCAAACCCGCGCCTCCCGAGCCGATAACGAGTACATCCACACTAGGAAGGCCGCCTTCGTTGCCGCCGTCTGCGCTTTTACTCTTGTCGGTATCCACGCAGCCGCTAAGGCTAAGCGCGCCGACGCTGATACAGGCGGATTTTAAGAAATCGCGTCTGTTGAAATTTGATTCGCTCATTTTCCTCTCCATTTGAGAAATTCTTAGCTTAAGTTTAAAGTTCTAAACTAAAAGCGTAATTTTAGTTTCATTTTTAACATAAGTCAAATATTATTTAGTGTATCATTTCATAAGAATTGAGTTATCAATTGGAGGGGCTAAATGAATTTGCATCGCATGGAGCTAGTATTAAAAGTAGCAGAATTCCGTAGCTTTACTAAGGCTGCCGAGGCACTTAAAATCCCGCAGCCGTCGCTATCGCAGAGCATTTTATCACTGGAACGTGAGCTTGGAACGCAGCTTTTTAACCGCACGAGTAATCCCATTTCGCTTACGCACGCGGGAAAAATTTATGCTAGTAAAGCCAAAGTCATTTTTGACGCCATAAACGACCTAAAAAACGATATCTCTGAAATAAGCGGCGTAAAAAATGATAAAATTCGCATCGGTTTTTCGCAAAACGGCTATAATCTACTGCCGTCGCTACTGCCGATGTTTTGCAAGAAATTTAAGGATTCGGATCTACAAATCACGCAGTTTTCTTCTGCGCTTAGCATTCGCGAAATGCTACTTCAAGGTGATCTTGATGTCGGTATGCTGATACTGCCCATCGATATGAGCGGGCTTGACGGGGTTAAAATTCTAACGCAAAAAACCTATGTCGCTCTAAGCTCCACCCATCCGCTCTCGCTTGAGTTTAAAAACGAATCTATTCCCAAAATTGACATTTCGCGCTTAAAAGAGGAAAGATTTATCCTGCCTAATCAAAGCCTAAGAAGCGCCGAGCAGATAGATGCATTTTTTGCCGCCGCAGGCTTTGCGCCGAAAGTGCTGTGTCGTACGGAGACCTTTGATATCGCCAATGCTATCGTCGCAAGCGGCGCAGGAGCGTGCTTTAGCATACCGCAGATGATAAAAGAGGATAAGGCGAGCAGGATAAAGTTCTTTGATGTAGGCGCGCGCGAGCTCGATAATACGCTAATAATCGCCTACAAAAAAGGCAAACATCTAAACCATCTAGCGCAGGCATTTATCAAAACTGCACGTAAAATTTCTAATGAAATTTAAAATTCATAGCTCGCAACGATAAATGAGAGATTGAGTTTTTGCAGCACTTTGCCTCTTTGTTGGCTTTTGCATAAAAATCTTTAGAGTAGATTTCGCCCGAGCTTAGGTAAAATTTCAAACTAAGCTTAAATTAGAATTTTGCCAATAGAATTTTTTATTGCTAAAATTTCGCTCACAATTTACGACGGAATTCAGCGCGAAATTCTAATTTTTCACTCCGCTTAAAATATCCAAATCCTTGTTATACACCTTGGTATCTACTTCAAAAATTCCAAGCAGCGTGTGAAAAAGATTATCGTGCGAAAAAGCGTCGTCCTTATGCGATTTAAGTGCGCTTAGATCGTATCTTTCGTGCATTTTTCCCTCACCTAGCCAAACAATCGCACCGATATGCTTTTGCGCCTCGGGAGCGAAAAGATAGGGCATGCCGTGCAGATAAACGCCGCCCTCACCGAGGCTCTCGCCGTGATCGCTCATATAGATCATCGCCGTTTCGTGCGTCTTAGAATACGGCTTTAAAAATTCTATAACCTTGCTTAAAAAATAATCCGTGTATAAAATCGCGTTATCGTAGGCATTTGAAATTTCTTGCTGCGAGCAGTTTTCAAGCTCGTTATCGCGGCAAACGGGGCTAAATTTTTCAAATTCTTTCTTATAGCGCTTGAAATACGCAGGCCCGTGATTGCCCATCTGATGCAGCACGATTAATACATCTTTGCCCGCGTTTTCGGCGATAAATTTATCAAGCCCCGCAAGCATCCCCTCGTCCCTGCACTCTACGTCGCAGATCGGATTATTTTGCGGAATTTTAAAATCCTGATATTTTACGCGCAGCGCCACACCTTTGGAATCGGAATTGTTATCGCGCCACAAAATCGCCATGTCATCAGCGCGGCTTAGTATGTCCAATACGTTTTGCTCCTCTGCAGCCTTTTCGACGCTAAATTCCTCGCGATTTAGCAGCGAAAACATGCACGGCACGCTTTGCGCCGTCGAAGTGCCGCAAGAATGGGTATTGCTTAGGCTTACGACACCCTGCTCTTTGGCTAGTAGCGGATTAGTATCTCGCTCGTAGCCGTTTAGCGAAAATCTATCCGCTCTTGCCGCTTCGCCCACGACTACGACGACGAGCTTTTTTGAGCTTGTAGAATTTTCATCGATATGCGCGTCCGTAGCGATTTGCATCAGAGGCTGTGAGCCCTGCTTTTTAGATTTTGCGGCAAATTTAACGCCGCTGTAGATCCAATATCCGGGATTTGCGTAGCTGCGTAAAATTTTATGCTCTCTGAAAAACGACGCGTAGTATTTGCTAAATCCAAAAAGCAGCGCCGCGATGATTATTATGCAAATGCCCGCCGCTTTGAGCTTAGCTAAAATTTCAAATTTAAGCGGACGGTAGCTAACGCGCGAGCGAGCAATCAGCACGCAGGGCAAGACGCCCAGCACCAGCACGTAAATCGCTAGTCTCGGGCTAAAAAGATCCGCTGATTCGGCAAAGTTCGTCTGGGCTGCATTGCGGATCATCTCCGAATCGATTACGACGTTATAGCTATCCATAAAATACGCTGTAAACGACGAGATAAAAAAGCAGATCATCAAAATCGGCTTGGTCATATAACGCGAGCTAAAAATTGTAAAAAATAGCGTCAAAAAAGCGATCAAAGCCGCCATGTCGCAGACAAGATAGATAAAATTTAGTCCCGAGATTCCGTAGGCGTTTATGATATTTTTAAAAAACGAGAAGTTAAAAAATGCCACAAAAGCAAGCGAGCTTAGAAAAATAAGCTTCTGCTGCGACGGATTTTTAAAAAAGCTAGGCACGAAGCGTTCCTTGAGATAAAATTTCAAGTTGAAATTTTACGGCGTTTTGGTAAATGCTCGGAAATTCCGCGCTTCGTATCTCACAAATCGCAGCAAAATTTTTGTGAAATTTTAAAATTCCGCGCGCATTCATCTTAGCTTCATCTTGAAGTTTTAAAATTGCGCCATCCAAAATAAATTTGGAAATAAAATCAAAAGGATTAAAGATGAAAAATCTTAAAGCTTTAGGCGCACTCGCCGCTACATTCGCCCTTGCGGGCGCATTAAACGCAGGAAGTTTTAGCGAAAAGGGTGCTAAAGTTTCATTCGATCAAGCGATAGGGATCGCGCAGCAAAACTTTGGTGACGCGACTATAAAAAGTGTAGAAATCGACGATGAGCACGGAAGGCTTGTCTATGAGATCGAGTCGTATAAAGAAGGTAGCGAAAACGAGATCAAAATTGACGCTCAAAGCGGCGAAATTTTAAAGACTCAAACGCAAAAGAAGCTAAAGCCTAGTAAAATTGATTATTCGCAGGTCAAAATCAGTGCCACAGACGCTCGCGCCAAAGCACTTAGCGCAAACGCCGGCTGGGATTTTCGCAAGGTTGATTTAGAAAGTAACGGCGGTAAGCCTGCATACGAAGTCAAACTACGCCAAGGCATAAGCAAAAAAGAGGTGCTAATCGACGCCGCTACGGGCGAGCCAGATCTCGCAGCGTCAAAAATAAGCGAAGGTGCGAGATGAAAAATCAAAGCTTAAAGGGTGGAGCAGATAACTCCGCCCAAACTAGTGAGGCTTTGGACACTAGAGATTTCAGCTTAAACGAAAACGCTGACTATGGTGCCCAAAATGCAGACGCGGCTAAAAATTTAGATGAAAATGCGTAGGATTTTTCGGCAAATTTAGCAAGCGAAACGAGCGAGCGGAATTCCGCGCCCTGCAAGCAAAATTCTAAAGATTTTTCCAGCGTGGAATGTTGCGAAAATCAAAAAAGTTCTTCGGATGCGAAAGATTATAAGGACGAGCGGAATTCTTTGTAGACGCATGACTTATCAAGTGCGCAAAATTTCGCTAGCGAGCAAAATTTCGCCGATATGCAAAATTTTTCAGATACAAGCAATTTAGCAAGCGCGCGAGATTCTGCCAGCGTAGCAAGCTGCGCGGAGGTTCGTAATTCTTGCAAGCCGGTGTTTTGCAGCCGCTGCAAACGCGAAATCGCTAAGCAAAATTTCAAGCTTGGCTGCATAGGATTTGGGCTTTTTGCGTTAAATATCGCAGTAGGCGTGCTAAATTTTTTAGGGCGGTTAGGAAGCGTAGCGGATAAAAAAGGCAAGCGAGATTAGAGCTAGACAAAAGGAGACTGCGAATTAGCGCGGCCCCAATGCTACTGAAATTTAGCGGTGCATAAAGCGAGCTGGTTTACACATCCAAAGCACCGCAAAATTTATGCGTTTTTGGCTAAAATGGCGGATTAGAATTAGCAAAATTTTAAAGGAGCACTTTGAAAATTCTACTTGTCGAGGATGAAAAAGATCTAAATCAAATCATCGCAAAATGTCTGAAAAAGGACGGCTACAGCGTAGATTGCGCCTTTTGCGGCAAGGAAGCACTAGAGTTTTTGGATGTCGCAAAATATGACGCTATCGTGCTTGATGCGATGATGCCTGTGATGGACGGCTTTGAGTTTTTGAAGGCGGTGCGGGCGCGCAGACTGGGCACGCCGGTTTTATTTTTAACTGCGCGGGACGCCAAAGAAGATATCATCGCAGGGCTTGATCTGGGCGCAGACGATTATATGGTTAAGCCCTTTGATTTTCGTGAGCTTTTGGCGCGACTTCGCGCAATTATCAGGCGTAAAAACGCTACTGCGGATAACGAAATTATCATAAGGCAAGTGCGCCTAAATCTAAGCAAAAAATCGGTCGTCTGCGCGGGCGAGGTAGTGGAGCTAACGGGTAAGGAATATAGAATTTTAGAGCTTTTGATGCTAAATCGCGGTGCGATTTTAAGCCGCGAACAAATCGGTGAGAGCATTTGGGATTTTAGTGACGAAGCAAGCTCTAACGTCATAGATGTTTTAATCAAAAATATCCGCAAAAAGCTAGGCGAGCACGGCGATATAATAGAAACGAAGCGAGGGCTTGGCTATGTCGTGGCAAGATAGCAAGATTTGTATCAAAATTTCGGCGATTGCGAAGCAGATTTTTGTCACTACGGCGCTTTTCATATTAAAATTCGTGCGAAATTTTAAACAGAATTTTACGCATAATTTTGCGTGTTTAAAGAAAAGCCGCAAGAAAAATCCCACGCAAAATATCGAGTTAAACCAGACGCTAAATTCTACTCAAAGCCAGGCGTCAAATTTTAAACGGAATTCCACGCAAAATACGGCATCAAATTTTGCGCCGAATTTTTCTGCTACAAGCGCAACGCCTGATCTAGCGCAAAATTCTAATAGCGTTCTCGCGCAAAGTCAAGAACAAAATTTCGCGTCTAAAATCTCGATAAGAAATTTTACTCAAGCCTTAGTCCTTGCATTCTCAACTGCTAAAGAGAATTTTATCTCGCGCGCACTACCTATCAGCCTACGCGTGACGCTTTATTACAGCGTATTTATTTTGGTGCTTGCAGGCGCTATTATCGGCATTTGCGGCTATATTTTAGACGAAGTATCGGGAAGCTCCGTCAGCCAAAAAAAGCTTGCCCGCTTAGTGCAAAAAGCCGCGCGCGAAAATAAGCTAAAAAGCTTTGATGACGGTGTATTTTTCTACGAGCATGACGGACAAGGCGACGTGATCGCGGGGTTTGTGCCTAAAGGCTTCGATCCTGCGTTGCCGCTCTCGCCTCAAGGCGCGCGCGAGGTGGAGCTTGACGACGATGAGTTTTTCTATTACGACGCGCAGATCAAAGGGCGCAGCGTATGGATACGCGGCGTCATCGCAGTTGGCGAGTTTGAGCTTGCGATGAAGCGCGTGATGCTGATAGCTCTTATTCTCTCGCCGCTATTTGTGGCGCTCATCATCTACGGCGGCTACGCGATCATAAAAAGAGCGTTTAAGCCCGTGCGCACTATGTCGCGTACAGCTAGCGAGATCGGAGCTAGCGGCGATTTTACGCGGCGAATAGAACTACCGCGAGGCAAGGATGAGCTAAGCGCGCTCGCAGCTACGTTTAATGAAATGCTAGCATCGCTGCAAAGCGCATTTGAGCGCGAGCGGCAGCTAAGCACCGATCTTTCGCATGAGCTGCGCACACCCGTTGCTGTCATACTGGCTCAAAGCGACTACGCCCTAGCCTACGAACAAGACGCGAGCGAGGCGAAGGAGAGTTTCGCGGTCATCAACAATCAAGCGCGTAAAATTTCGGCGTTAATAGAGCAGATTTTAGAGCTTGCCCGCTTGCAGCGTAGCGTGTGTTTGGGTTTGGCACCCGTAAGCTTAAGTAAAATCGCAAACGAGTGTGCGCAAGACTTTCAACTTTTGTGCGCACAAAAAGGGCTAAGCTTTAGCTCGCAGATAGCCGAGGGCGTGCGCGTAAACGGCGATGAGCTGCTTTTGATCAGGCTGATTAACAATCTTTTAAGCAATGCTTTAAAATTTACGCGCAGCAGCGTCGCTTTAGAGCTTTGCGTCAGTGCAGAAGCGTGCGAACTTAGCATAAGCGACGATGGAGAGGGCATCGAGCCTGCTTTGCAAACTAAAATCTGGGACAAGCTCTATCAAATCGAGCGTTCCAGAAATCGCGAGCAAAATAGCGGCGCAGGGCTCGGGCTAGCCATCGCCTCACAAATCGCAAAGATCCATAATGCGCAGGTTTCACTACGTAGCGAAGTAGGACGCGGAAGCAAATTTAGCGTAAATTTTAAGAAGGTTTAGGCGGTTTTGTGGGCTTGGTGGCATAAAGAAATACTGGGCGGCGAAATTCTTAAAATTTTATCGCCTATCGTTGCTTAAAATTTAACGACTATAGCAGTATATAGGGGCGATGGTGTAATTTTAAAATTAGACCGGCGTCGCCAATAATATCGGATGATTTTTGCGATAGTCGTGCGCTTTTTAAATTTAAATGGGTCAAATTTTAAAATTTAGTTTTACCGCGAAATTCCGCGGCGAATTAATAAGGCAAGCGCTTTAGAGCTTAAGTAGGCCGGCGCGGGTAATTTAAGAATTTTGAGGTATGCGGCAAAATAAGCCTTCGCTGAAATTTCACGGCGCAGTATTACAGAATAAACCTTTACTAAAATTCTAAGATGCCACATTCGGTTCTAGAGAATTTAAATTTAGGAGTATCTAGCGACCGAGTAAAATTTAAATACGGAGCAAAAAAGACGGACTTGAGATTTAAGGCCGCCTACATAAGCGAAATTTTGTCTTTTTGTCTGTTTCATCCTCGCAGCTTACGGCGATATAATCAAAGCCGTTTGCCTTACCTCTTGCTACGCAAGGCAGCCCCGCCGTTTATTAGTATGACCCTACCACGCTCGTCTGTCTCGTATCCGTAGCGGGTGCTGTAGCCAAATTTTACGCGGGTCTTGCACGGTGGTAGATTAAATTTCACGAGCTCGCGGCGAGTTACTTTTTTTGCGCCATATTCGTCGCAAAATATCGCGCTTTAGCCGTGTGCAGCGCTATCAAAAAGTAAAATTTCCTCGCCCCTTTTTACGCATTTTATTGCGAACTTGCGAGGCATGAGCTCGTCCTCATAAGTCTGCGGCGATGGACTTTTCTAAATTTTTCGCCTTGCCTAGGATCGTTATGGCTCTGCGCTTACATATATTTACGCACCTGTAGCAAAGCGTGCACTCATCGCCGAATTGCGCCTTTTTGCAAGCGAGCTTTATGTTTTGCATCGGGCAGGGTTTGACGCAAGCTCCGCAGCCGTTGCATCGCGATGGATCGAGGCTCGGCTTACGCTTGGCAAAGGGGCTTTTGTCCCAAATTTTCATCCAAAGCCGCTGTCCTAAAAACCCTGCGATACAACAAAGCGCGCTCAGCCCCTCTTGCGGCGGACGGCCTGCGCTAAGCGCCTCCACAACGCGTCTGACTTTAGCGTCCGCCTCTTTGATTATGCGCTCGTTTTTCGCTTGCGAGTAGTTGAAAATCGCCACGTCGAGGATGAACGCGGGCATTTTGATATGAGCGCCGCCCGTTATGTTTGCGCCGAATTGTTTTAAAATTCTAGCCGCGCACCCTGCCCCGTCGCCGCTGAAGATCTCCATCGTAGCGAGGATGAATACGTTTTTGCCGCTAAAGCTCGCGCCGTTTCGGTAGAGGAAGTCGCGCACGATACGCGGCAGGTCGC
>NZ_CALIBF010000213.1 GCF_938045465.1 uncultured Campylobacter sp. | reverse complement strand
GATAGTCTTGGAATTTCACCATATCGCTAGGCTCCGGGCGCCCGAATTCGCTGCCCTCATGCGGGTTAAAGTAGATCAAATTTACCTTCGCCCTGATGCCATGCAGCAGCCGCACGAGCTTTTTTGCATCGGCGAGACTGTCATTTAGCCCGCGGATCACGAGATACTCGAACATCACGCGCTTTCGCATATCGATCGGGAAGCCTCGCACCGCGTCCATCACCGCCTCGATGTTATAGGCCCTGTTTATCGGCATCAGGCGGCTGCGCAGCTCGTCCGTGACAGCGTGCAGCGAGATAGCGAGCAGCACTCCCAGATCCATTTCGCCGAGCTTTTTTATCTGGCTGCCGAGCCCGCTCGTGCTGACGGTTTGGCGGCGCGGCGAGATAGCCAGCCCGTCGTTTTCGGTCAAAATTTTAACCGCTTTGCTGACATTGGCTAGGTTGTCAAGTGGCTCGCCCATGCCCATATATACGACGTTTATACGCCGCTCGTAGGGGATTTTGTTCTCTCTTTTTATCCATAAAATTTGACCTACGATCTCGCCTGCGGTGAGGTTTCGCACCAGCCCGCCCTTCGCCGTGAGACAAAACGCGCAGCCCATCTTACAGCCCACCTGCGAGCTCACGCACACGGTGTAGCGCGCGTGGCGGCTGATTTTGCCCTGCTCGTTCGTCTGCTCCTCCTTCATCGATAGCAGCACGCTTTCTATCCGCAGTCCATCTTTGAGCTCGAAAAGATATTTGATCGAGCCGTCGGCACTCTGCTCAAATTTGACGCATTTTAGCGGATCAAGGTAAAACTCCTGCGCCAAATTTGCGCGCAGATCCTTCGGCAAATTTAGCATCTCATCAAAACTAGTTGCGTTTTTCTTATATAGCCACTCGAAAATTTGCTTTGCGCGAAACGGCGGCGAGAGCTGCTCTTTTAGCTCGTCTAATGTAAAATCAAGCAAATTTTTCAAATGATTTCCCTTTGTTTTAGGTATTTTTCGAGCTCTTTTTTGGCTTGCTCATGGTTTTTGAGAAAATCGGCGTGAGCGTTTTCATCGCAAAAATTCGTCGCTACAAATATGCCGTAAGCGGGGATTTGAAATTTTTGCGCGACTTTAAGGACTGCGAAAAATTCCATATTTTCTAAAAAATATCCGCGCGCAAAAAGCTTGTGGGCTAAATTTTGATCGGTCGTAATAAAATTTGAGGAATTTACCTTGCATGTTCCACGTGGAACACTCGAAGCAATCTTCCATTCTATCGGTGAATAGCTTCTGTTTTCTAGGCTTGAAATTTCAATATTTACTGCGACAGAACTTTCATAAATTTCAAAAATTTCACCCTCTTTATATAGCCCTGCCGAGCCAACATAAATAATCTCACTCGGCAAATTTCTTCTATTTTCGCATAAAAATTTAGTCAAATTTATACC
>NZ_CALIBF010000212.1 GCF_938045465.1 uncultured Campylobacter sp. | reverse complement strand
GCCGTAAGCTTATGGGCGAATTTTAACGCTAGAAATATCGTAGAAGCAGGAGGCGTTGCGAAATTTGATAGCAAAGGTCATGTTCAAGGTGCATATCTGATGACCCAGTCCAGAAAAAATCCGGAAGCTAAAGATAAAAGCTATGCCGTCATCTATACCGAAACCATAGGTAAAGATGCCGATAAAATTTTTAATTACTATAATGTTGGCGATGTACTCGTAAACATCTATGATAACTCGTGGACGGATGCTTATTCCGATCAGACATACTCTAAAAAGTGGAAGAGCGCTAAATGTATCATCAATTCATCTAGCAATACTCCTAATGCTAAAGGTATGATAGGCTGCGACGTAGGTATGAGGCTTGCTGCTAACAAAGATAAAGCGATAAATGATAATATCGTATTACGCTACCGACCGGATCGTATCAGGGTATCTCTCACAAGCCTCGATAACGGCGTAACAAGCGGCGTAGGTGATAATAATATCACGGGCGGGGTATCTGCGTATACATATTTCAATGCTCCGGATATTGAGAATAATGTAGTAATATATGGTAGTGATAACTCTACGCAAAATTTAGCGGTGACGCATCAGATAAGTCAGCTAGCCAAGCTTAAGGTCAATGCCGTAGCATATCTATCCGACAAGGTCTATAAAGATGTCATCGCTACGCTTTATGACGGGTATAAACAAGATGTTGGCGGCACTCCTCAAGCCGTGTGCGGATTTTCAAGCGATCTTGATTTTGCGCTAAATTTTGGATTCGATTGCGCTAGCAATAGTGCCGATGGACGTTGCTCCACAGCTACCGCTAACAAGACCGGCGGAGATACAAATTACGTGCCATATCCTAATAGAGCTACCGTTACCTATAAGATTGATAGTGGTACGCAATTTTTTGCTGCAAATTCTAACGAGTGCCTAGGCCCTACAGGATATGATAGTAGATGCTATAAATATAACGTAAGAACCTTAAGCTCAACTATTAATGGAGGTTGGAATGAAGCCGCTTCCGCATCCGATGCGGGTTACGGCTTGCCTATACCGCTTAGAACGGCGCTTAATTATTACTCCGACGCTTCATTAATAGGCGGACTTATCAATAGACCGAAAGATGGCACAGGAATTAAGTACGATTCTAAGTCAACGGATTTCAGGATTTTAGCACAAGGATTTAGAGAGGGGCAGACCCCTGGTTCGACCGTGTATTTTAATTTTGCTAGGATGCATAAAACCCCTAGCACTCCGGTGCTTATCTACGCTAGTGACTTTGAAATCAGAAATGGCACGATTAGTATCGCCGAAAATTTTTGGCCGTCAAAATTTGATAAATCATACAATGCTATCTCGGATACAACTTCGGAGCAATATAAGAAAGATGATATAAAGTTGTCCCAAGAGAACTTTAATGCTTTTATCACTAGAAAGGTTAGCGAGACCAAAGCTGCAAGCAAAGCTGCTTATATAGCCGCTGCTAATTCCAATAGTAAGACCTATGCAACAGGTAAAACCGTTATAGATTATAGTGACAACGTAGGCACTTATGCGCTATTCGTCTATGGTACGTCATATGACAAGAGCCTGGGATCTAGAGTGTATCAAGCCACTACCAGAACCGGGGTAACCGTACCTATTTATGCGCAGATCTATTGTGGCAGAACCGATAAGTGCGCGAATATGCCTGCTCCTAGCGCAGAGCTTGCTTATGAGGCTCCTAGCTCAAATATATTTACCGTGCTAGCAGCTCAAGATCCTAGCCTAACCGATTTTACGAAGTTCGTAGTAAATACTAGGGCTACTCTAAATAATATAGGGGCGGAATTCGTAAGCGCCTATACCAGCTTCACGCCTACTAGTGTAACTGTTCACAGGGGCAATGTAGTAAGCTACGGCAAGGAAGATATAGCTATCCAAGCTACTGCTCCGGGCCAGGCTACAATACGTATTGAAACTAACCCATGGCTTATCCATACGCCCGCTGGAAATGACAATACTATGTTCACAATAGGAAATGGAGGTGCCTATTCTAATCAGTATTCTGGCGTACCGCAGTATTATAACCCTCTTACTGTCAACACAAGAGCCGCTAAACCTACGGTTTGGGGCGGCGAGGGTCAAGTCAAATCTGGTAAGGAAGATGACGTGGGATCATTCGCTGGCGGTAGTACATCGGATAATAGTACTAGCGACACTTCGACGAATAAACTAGGTACGGGCGATATTCGCGATATTTACAATCAAAAGACCGATTGGTAGTATCTGTGTAAGCTCGTAGCATAAAGGCTAGCCTCCTGGCTAGCCTTTTTTTATGGGCGAAATTTTAGTTTTCTTAGCGACGAATCTTTTAAAATTATACTTTGCAAATTTTTGTCTGTAAATTTTACGAGATAAAATTTTTTAGAATTTTAAATTGCGAAATTTTACTATAAAACTTGGCGAAAAATTTTACTCATTGAGATTTGTGCGCCGTAACGGCATAGAATTGCGCGCTAATCCCAAGCGGTAGAATTTCAAAGTAAAATTTTGTATGACGATCCTCCTCCTGTTTATTAAAATGCTGAGCTATCAGCGTTGCAAGTTTCGCGTAGTGTGATCATGCAAAGCTTATTGTAAATTTTTATTGCGCGAGATTTAATAGTAAAATCTACACTAGGCGAGGTATAAAAGATCTCAGCCACATCCAGGACGCAGAATTCCATTAGTAAAATCTGCTCCCAACTCTCATCCTAAAATTCTATCGCGGCAAAACGCACCGCCGATAAGATTTAAAATTACTCAAAGCCACCCGTATCCCCCCTTT
>NZ_CALIBF010000211.1 GCF_938045465.1 uncultured Campylobacter sp. | reverse complement strand
GTAATTTTAATCGCGTAAATTTAAAGATCGCGGCGGCAAAATTTAGCTCGCCGAAATTTTATTTTGCGTAATTTCGCGTATCCGCACCCATAAACGGCTCATGATCGCAGCTGAAATTTTGCGGAATGAAATTTCGCACCTTAAAATTTTATCCGTAAATTTTAAAATCCAGCCGCACCGCTTGAAATTTAACCGATCGCCCTTATTTTAAATTTTATCGGCCGCCGTAAAACCTTGCCCGCAAAACAGACGCACCGCAGAGCAGGCCTCGCCGCAACGCCAAATCGCGCCGTAAATTTTATAGTTTCGCAGCGGAGGAAATTCCGTGCTGCAAAGCAAGAACCTGCGCGCCGCTGGATTAAATCTGCACCGCAGCCATTTTCGTGAAAACCTCGCGACGCAAGAGGAAGGCGATGGTATATTTATACCCGAATTCGTAAAAATCCCTCGTCGCATCGCAATAGCGCAATTTAAAACGAAAAATCCCCCGTCGCGCCGTGCGACATGCTCTCATAAACCGCCTTGACATACTTGTCGCGCATCGCGCAATCTAGCAGCTTCTCGCACTCCAGGCAGCTGGTGAGGTTGTGCTCCGCCTGGCACGCTTGCAGCGCGGCTAAGCTTTTATCCAAAATTTCGTCGTAAACGTCGCGCGGCGCGCTGCTCTCGGTATCAGCCATCAGTTTTTCTCGCCGTAAATTTCATGCATTTTCGCGATCTCATACTTCGAGCCGAAAAAGCAAGGGCTGCTTTGGTGGATTTTCTCGATTTTAAGCTGTAAAAGAGAGCTGTTCGCGCCGTCGCTGGTGGCGCCTCCAGCGCGCTCGAAGATAAACGCAAACGGCAGCACTTCGAAGGTTACGCGAAGCTTGCCGTGCGGATGATCGCTAGTGGCGGGGTAGCTGAAAAGTCCGCCGCCTTTTAATAAAATTTGATGCAGGTCGCTTACCATCGCGCCGCTGTATCGCAAGCGGTAGCCCTCATCAAACAGCGCCCGTACGAGCTTTCGGTGCGGTTCGCTCCAGCCCTTTTGCGTTGCACCCGTGGCATTTAGTTTGCCTTTTTCGTTTAGTCGCAGATCTTTTACGAAGCTAAATTTGCCCTCGCGATTTAGGCGGTAGAGCTTCGGCGAGTCCTCGCAAACGACCATCTCAAGGCGCGGTCCGTAGATGCAATAGATCGCCGCTTTTAAGTTTGCGGGCGAAATTTCATCCTCGTAGATGCCAAATATCGAGCCCACGGCAAAATTTACGTCCACCAAGCTCGAGCCATCGAGCGGATCATAAGCGACGATGAGGCGCGCGTCCTTTCGAAGCTCCAGCGCCCCCTCTTTCTCCTCGCTGATTAGGGCGCGTACGAGCGGATTTTTGCGAAATTCCGCCTCGATTATGGCGTCGCTTTTTACGTCGAGTTTAAGCTGCGTATCGCCCGTGCTGTTGTGATGATCGGTGTAGCCGAAGTCCGCGTATTTCAGCTCCTCGGCGATTTGTAGCGCGATATTTTGGATTGATTTTACGATCTCTTGCATTCCGTTTCCTTTACATTTTTTTGGCGTTTTTTAAGATCCATTCGCTAATGCCCGCAGCGTCGTCGATGTCGAAATTTACGAGGCAAAACTTATCCATCTGTTCGCCGCTTAAATTTGAAGCGATCGCGTCCGAAAATGGTAGATACGCCGGATCGATCTTGTCGCGAAACAGGCTTATGCGCGGCAGCGGCAGCGTCTTTAGCCCCTCTACGAGCAGGATGTCAAAATCTCCGAGCATCCGCACGACCTCGTCAATCTGCATACAGCGCTGCGAAAAATAGCTCGTCCGCGTCGGGCTCATCACGACGGTCTCGGCGCCGAGCTCGCTAAATTTGGCGCTGTCCTTGCCCTCTACGTCAAAGCGCGCCTTATCGCCGGGATCGTGCTTTGCGATCGCAGTCCGAAGCCCGCTAGCGATAAAAATTTTAGCGATCTTGCAAATTAGCGTCGTTTTGCCGCTGTTGGAAGGGCCTGAAAATGCGATAACAAGTCTTTTCATTTTAAAATCCGGCTTTTTAAGATGAGCAGATTGTAGCGAATTTAGCCTTTTAAAAAGCAAAATTCGTTAAAATGCGCCTAAAATTTCAAAGGAAGATCGATGAAGAAATTTGATTTTAGCGGCGCGCTAAACGGCCTGCTAAAGGGCTCGTTCTTAGCCGCGCTAGCGCTATTTTTAAACTCCTGCTCCGCAAACGATCCCCGTCACGATCCGTTTAAAAACGAGTTTCTTGCTTATACGCAAAAATTTGAATCGGTGCGCGCGGGCGATCGCTATTTGGGAGTGGCGACCTATCTAAATCCAGTCGCGCCCGAGCTTAGAAACGCCGCTGGAGACGAGGTGTTTTTGCTCACCTCCTATCCTAAAGAGATTCAGATCCGCGCGGTGCAGATTAACGGCGCGAACGCAAACGTAGTGCCGCTGCACGACGGAGATCCGCTTTTGCAAAAGGAGCTTTTTAAGATCGCTTGGTCAAGCCGCTACAAGATCACCGCGCCTAAGAGCGATAAGGATGAGCTGGTGCTTAGCTACCGCACCTCAAATGGTTTGGGTGTCACGATGAAATTTCGCAAAGTTTCAAAGTCGCTGTATTGGCAGCCGCAGATCGATCTGAAAGATTAAAAGGGGAGCAAATGGGCTACGACATAAGCTATCACGCGATCGGCAAAGATGAAATTTCGCAGTGGTATTTTAAGCCGCTAAAGCTCGCGCAGAAGGGAGATTTTGAAAGCATCGCTAAAATCGCGCGCGAGGTAGAGATGGATGAATTTTATGTAGAAAAATACGCGGACGGCTTCCGCTCGGCGCTGCAGTACGGCACGCAGAGGATTTTTAATAAAACGCACGGATTTCACCTCGCCGTGGCGCAGGGCTATTTTAGAGAGTATTTTTACACGCGCGGCACGGCGTTTAGCTTTTTGGCGGCGCAAAGCTCTAAATTTAAACCCTACATAAGCGATTGGCGCGAGGTTTTGCCGGCGGAATTTTTAGCGGAATTTAGCGGCGAAATTCACAACGAGATCATCGAAAACTACTGCTGCGGCGCATATCTAAATGCCGATAACGTGCAGAAACTGCTGCGCGATTATGAAGCGGGCGGCGAGGTTAAATCCGCCGTAGATGAGTTTTATGCGCAGAATTTGCCCGTGTTTTTAAAGGCGCTAAATTCTGCCGCAGAGCTTGAAGTAGGGCTGCTTGAGGCTACCGAAGTGGTTGAGCCCAATCCGATTGATCTTAATAGGTCCGAGTCGTTTTCAAATCTTTTTAATTGCGATCAGCAGGGCGCGCTAATATATGCGGAAATCGCCGCACAGCAGATCGGCGAGGCGATAGAGCGCAGCAAGGCAGGCGGAGGCGTTAGGATGGTCAGAGAGAATTTTACCTTGCGCGGCGCCAATGCAACGGGCAGCGGCAGTGTGATGGAAGCGGATGGCGGCACAATGAAAGCAAGCAGCGAGCATTCCGTCCCGTGCAGCGGCGATACGATAGAATACGGCGGCGAAAATTCCGCCGCAGAAGATCATGAAGACGTAGCCTCCGCAGGCGGCGAAAAGTCGCTTTTCGGCAAGATTAAAGGGCTTTTTAAATAGCAATTTGATCGCTTTATTCCGCCGAAGCGCGCGCGGAGTGCGGAGTTAAGATTGTAAAATTAAATCATCTTGCGCTCGCGAGCTCTGCGTCGCGCCGTTAAATTTAGCTAAAACGGCGCAGTCGGCAAGCGCAAATTTAAAATTTTAAAACTTGCCGAAATTTTAAAACGGCGGCTTGCATATCCGAAGTTACGAAATTTTAAAGCATCGCAAACAGGCCGCGAAGAGGTTAAATTTAAACCCGCTGTAGCCTTTGCGGCGGGTAATCTGCGGATAGTTTATCTGTTTAAATTTTTGATTTTTTGTTGATCCAGCGGTAGGTCGGAGCGAATTTTTATTATGACTGTATCGTCTTTATGAGCATCTCCGCCTATTAAAACGCCTCCATCATCCGTGCTTACGGCGCTTTTGAGCCAAAAGTCTTGCAATTTTGCTTTGTTTTCGCGCAATATATTGCCGTCCAAGTCAAGCTCTAAAATATCGTTTGATCCTCCGAAGCGTCGTTTGCACAGATCGTGCGGATCTCTCGGCGGAGTTTAACGAGGCGAGATCAAGCCCGCTTATGAACGCTCCGTTTCTCGTAAAATAGGAAAAAAATAGATATTTGCCGCGAGACTCGACGCTTACGCCTTTTAGGCTCTGCGGAAAGAGATATCTTTTTATCGGGGCGGGGTCGAGTTTGTTGCTAAAATCGATTAGATCTACGCTTGGAAACTCCCCCTTTTCGGATATTTTTTTGCCCAAGTAGGCTAAATTTAGATCCTCTATGACTTTAAAATTATTTAAATGTGCGCCGCTGTAATACGCGCTTGATTGGGCCGTGTTATTTTCGCCTAAATCATATAGCCCAAATTCGTTCCAATTTGATGAAAATACCCGCTTGCCGTCTTTGGATAGCGTCATTTTATCGATTTCTAAATGAGGATGAACGATATAGCGGATCTGTTTTAAGATGTTGGAGTTTTGCGCGGCATTTGCGCGGTACCTATCCATATCCGATATGTCTAAAACATAAAATCCCACCCAGCTTGCCAGCAAAAGCTCATTCTCAGAGAGCAGTTTCAGATCGCCGAGCTCTTTTATTTCGGATAGTCTATGCGGCGCGCAAGCGTAATCGTATTCCCGCTTAGTGACTTTGGAAGGGGCGATAAAATAAGCAAGCTGCGTAAATTTATCATCTTTTACGTCATAGGCGGTAAGGGTGCTAAAAAAATCCTTCGCAAAGAGAGTGCGTCCGTCGCTGGAAAGCTCTATTTTATTTACAAATCGCGCCTCAAGCCGAGCCGAAATTTTAATATCTCTTCGGTCGCTAAGATCCAGCTTATAAATTCCGAAATTCGGATCGGCGACGAATAGACTTTTGCCGTCTTTGCTCTGCGCGATATCTATGTAGGTGGGATCAAGCTTGTCCTGCGGAAAGGAAAATATGCCCGCAAGCCTTAGACTGCGTGGCTCGGTAACATCGATCAGGACGATACCGCCCTTGTCGTCGCCCAAACCGAAGAGGGTATTTTGATCCTCAGAAAGACGCAGCTCGTAAATTTCAAACGGAAGCTTAAGCGCGTTTTTTGCAAGCTCCCTCTCCTCTAAATTTAGCTCTTGCAGCGCGCCGCCATGTTTTTTCGCGGTGGCAAGATCGCTTTTAAGGATTAAAATTTCATCCTCCTTAAGCGATTTCACGGCATCTTTGGCAGCCGAAAAATTTTGAGTCGCCGCGCAAATTTCGCAGATAAAAACCGAAGCGGCTAAAATTTTAACTATAAGATTTCGCTTTGCTTTCATTTCGCCGCCTCGTAAATTTATCTAAAATCGTCGCTTCTGCTCGGTATCAGCAGATCTTGCAGCTCCTGTTGTACTGAGATTTTCGCGCGCGGATCGAGGATTTGCGAGTAGATGATGAAGTTTGCGAGCACCTTTTTACCGTAGTCCCTACTCTCGGCATACGGCACGAGCTCCATGCTAAGCCACGGCTCAAATTTGCCCTTATTAAACATATCGCCGCGCTGAAGCATCTTTTTGACGAGCCCGAGCCCGCCGTTGTAAGCGTATGCGATGAAAACCGGACTATAAATTTTGCGCTCCAACCAGTCGATATGGATGTTGGCGAAGCGGTAAGCGACCTCCGGGCGGAACATATCGTCTTGATCGAAGCCGTCGATTTTGAGTTGTTTTTTTCCAATCTCGTTAGCCAAAAATGGCATAAACTGCATCATTCCAAGTGCATATGACGTAGATACCGATGCGGGCACGAAGCGGCTCTCTTGGCGAGCGAGCGCTAAAATTAGCGCTTTGCGGCGGTTATCGCCGTCGCCGATATACTCCATAAACGGCGTCGGATAGAAGTTGTCCTTGCCGCCGCCAGCTTTATTCATGATGTATGAGTACTCGCCGATGCTTTGCTTGGTGTCGAATTTTTTAGCAAATTCCAAAAGCTGCGGGCGCGACATCCGATCAGCGCTATTTTTCGTGCGAACCCAAGCGAAAGGATCGGTAATATCGTAGCCTTCGATGGAATTTTTAGCAGGATTTGGGATGATTATGTTTAAATTCCTATCCCCTAAGACCTCCTTGGCATAAAGCGCGTAGAGGCTGTAATAATCGCTGCTAGCAAGCTGGCGCAAGACATTTTGATCTCCATTTAGCAGGTAGATCCAAAATTTCGCATTGTGTACATCGTGAGGCTTCTCAAAGCTCGCTGCTGCGCGGCTAAAAAACGCAAGTGCCGCCCCTTCGTCGCCCTGCATGACGGCATTTACGCCCAGCATAAACGCTACGTCCTTCTCCGCGGTTAGCGGATCGACGCCCGTGAGCGAGCGGCGCAAGTGCGGGTATTTGCGGTTGATTAGCGCATCGTTAAGAACCGCTTTGAAGCCTTTTTGCGAAGCTAGTTCGCTTACGAAGGCTGCGTCGGCGTCGATATCGATCAGAGCGTCCTTGCCCGCACCTTTTAAGTAGTCGTAATATAAAAAGTAGTTTTGCGCGTTGCGGCTCTGCATAAAATACTCGCTCGGATTTTCGTCGTTAAATCCGCGCAGTAAATTTACGGCGTTTCGCGAAGCCACGTCTTGGTGCTTTTCAAGCTGCGAAGCGAGCGTCTCGCGCACCGACGGGCTTAGCTTAGCGATAAAATTTGGATAGGAGCGCGCCTTTTTGCAGGTTAAATTTGCATCTAAAATGTTAGCGGAGGTAACGCCTGCGCAGCGATCCGGACGCTTAGGAGGGCGAATGGCGCCAAAAATTCTATCTAGCTTCTCTTTTAGTTTGCCTTTGTAGCGAAAGATACTTTGTTTTAAAATTTTAATCTCCGCTTTGTTGTATTTTGTCTCATCGATCAAGCGATAGATATAATAATCCTTAGCTAGGGATTTGGGTTCGTTTTTGATCTCCTCGTAGCTTAAAATTTTACCGCTACTTGCGGCGCACAGCAGTCCCAAAACAAGGCTAAATTTCAGAAATATTTTCAAATGACCGTCCTATTGATGATATAGATTATCGCGCTGTCAAAGAAGTTAAGCACGAGTAGGATAAGAAGCGGCGAAAGATCGAAGCCGCCGAAAGTCGTAGGCAGATAGCGACGCACCAATGCAAACGCAGGCTCGGTAAGCGCAGAGATGACGCGGACGATTTTATAAAATTTACCGAACGGATTTGGACGGATGAAACTCAAAACGCAGGCGACGAAAATTAGCATCATATAAGCTTGAATCACGTAGTGAATACTCACTAAAATGCCGTAAAATACGCTATTTAGTAGCATCGAGTATCTCCTTCAAATCGGCGCGGATCAGCGTATACAGCTCGCTAAGCTCCGGTCCGTGCGGCGCGCCGGTCAGTAAAAACCTAAGCGGCATAAACAGGCTCTTGCCCTTTAAGCTTGTAGCCTGCGAAAGCGCCGCTTTGAAATCATTAAATTCTGCTGGTGCATCGTTTGAGCTTAATAAATTTAAGATCGCCTCTCGCAGCGCCTGCGCCTGCGCCACCCACTCCTGCGGGATATCTTTCGCGCCGTAGATCGCTGCGATCTTTTCTTTAATCTGCGGGATTAGGCTCGCTTCTTGAGTGTAAAATTTTATCAAAGGCGCAAATTTCGGCTCAAGCTCAAAAAGCTCCGCCAGGCGCTGCTCGCTCGCTCTTTTGATATGCTCGCGGTTTATAAAGGCGAGTTTATCCTCGTCAAATTTCGCCGGGCTTTTTGAAATTTTAGCGATGTCGAAAAACTCCACCGCCTCATCCATACTAAAGACCTCGCGCGGCGTTTTGTTACCCAGTAGGATTAGATAATTCGCGATCGCCTCGGGTAGGTAGCCGCTTTGAAGCAGCCATTTTACCGAGGAGCTATCCTCGCGCTTGCTCATCTTTTTGCCTTGGGAATTTAATATGATCGGAAGGTGCGCGTATTTAATCTCGCCCTCGTAGCCGAGGCTTTGGCGGATCCAGTTTTGCTTCGGCGTGTTTGAGACGTGATCCTCGCCGCGGATTACGAAGCTCACGCCCTGCATCATATCGTCGCAGGCGCAGGCGAAGTTATAGGTGGGCGTCTTGTCCGCGCGCATGATAACGAAGCTATCGATATTCTGCGGCTCAAATGCGATACGGCCTTTGATTGCGTCGGTAAATTCCAGCGCGTGATCAGGTTTTTTAAGGCGGATAGTAAAGGGCTTTTCGCAGCCAAGCACCTCTTCATCGCTTAAATGCTCGCAGTGCCCGTCGTAGCGATAAGCCTCGCCCGCGTCCTTGGCGGCTTGTTTTTTCGCTTCAAGCTCCTCCTCGCTGCAAAAACAGCAAAACGCCTTTTTCTCGGAGAGCAGCTTAGCAGCGAACTGCTGATGAAATTTTAAATTTTTGCTTTGATAATACAGGCTCTGCCACGAGATGCCGAAGCGCTTTAAAATTTCGATTATCTCTTGATCTTTGCCTTCAATATTGCGCGCAGTGTCGGTATCCTCAATGCGTAAAATAAAGCCGCTTTTATCCTGCAGCGAGCAGATATAGTTAAAAATAGCCGCGCGTAAATTTCCGATATGCATATCGCCGGTGGGCGACGGAGCGAAGCGATACAATTTAGGTCCTTTGGGTTTAAATTTAAGCTGGGATTATACTTTTTACTTCCTAATAAAAAGCAAAAACAAAGCAAAAATAGGCTAATATCGGCGCATTTTATTTAAGGAGACAATATGAGTTTCATTCAGGAATTCAAAGAATTTGCGATGAAAGGCAACGTTATCGATATGGCGGTGGGTGTCGTCATCGGCGGGGCTTTCGGCAAGATCGTAACCTCGCTCGTAAGCGACATTATGATGCCGGTTTTAGGACTTCTTACAGGAGGTATGAATTTTACAGATCTTAAAATAGTGCTAAAAGAAGCAGTGGGGCAGACCCCGGCCGTTACGATAAACTACGGCTCGTTTATCCAGGTAACGGTCGATTTTATCATCATCGCATTTTGTATATTCTGCGCGATCAAGGCGATCAATAAGCTTAAAAAGCCCGCTCCTGCGCCGGAACCTGCCGCACCTGTCGAGCCTAGCGAAGAGATTAAACTTCTTACCGAGATAAGAGACCTGCTTAAAAAATAGGTCGCGGCGATGCTTGAGAGAATTCCTTATTTCAAAGCTCTAAGCGCAGCGCAAATCGATCGTTTGGAGCAGATTAGCATCCATAAAAGCTACAAAAAGGGCGAAATTTTATTTTTCGAGGGCGAGCGCTCGCAGTATCTATTGATCCTGCTAAAAGGAATTTTAAAAATCTATAAAACCTCCGCAAAGGGGCGTGAGATCCATATGCGCGAGATCCGCCCCATCTCGCTCGTGGCGGAGATGGTAAATTTCGAAGAGACGAGCTATCCTGCAAGCGGCGTGTTTTCAACAAACGGCGAGGTGCTAAAGATCGATTATGAAAAATTTAAAAACGAGTTTATGAGCGATCCAAAGATTTGCCTGGAGCTTTTAAAATCGATGTCTGAGAAGATCCGCGCGCTAAATGCGGTCTTTGATAATCAAGTCGTGCTTAACTGCGACGGCAAGATTGCTAAGTTTATCAGCGAGAATTTCGATATTTTTATGAGCACAAAATACACTAGAATAGCCAAAATTCTAAATGTCACCCCCGAAACATTTTCGCGCACCATCACTAAATTTAAAAAGAGCGGCGCGCTAATTTTAGACGATAAGCAAGAAATCACGGGCTTTGATAAAGATAAGCTAGACGAGTATATCCAAGGCTAGAGTTTGAAAAGCGCCTATATTTTCCCAATCGTCGGCACAGTTTTATTCCTATTTTTTAATCTTTACATCTACAGATCGATCAGCGCGCGCTTTACGCCATATAAAAATTTCGTGATCTTCCGCCCTGTCTTGAGCTTACTTTGCGTAGCTTTAGCAATTTTAGATGCAATATTTTTTGCGGGTTTTGGGCTTAATGGAAGCTTTAAAAATGAGCTGCTCTATAAAGCTTGCGTATTTTGCATGGCAGCGTCCTTTTCGCTCTTTTTTATCTGCCTTGCTTACGATGTGCTAAGCGCCGCCGCGCATGTAGTTAAATTTAGCCAAAACAGGCGAAAATTTTTAAAAACCTTCATCGACGTAGCCTTCGTAATAATGGCGTTTAGCTATATTTTTAAAGGGCTTTATAATGCACTAAAAATTCCAAAAATCACCGAGCGCGAAATAAAAATCAAAAATTTAGATCGCGAGCTAAATTTCGCTGTCATCTCGGACGTGCATCTGGGCGAGTTTTTGAAAAAGGAATTTTTGCAAGGCGTCGTAGCGCAGATAAACTCGCTAAATTACGATGTGTTGCTGATCGTGGGCGATATGTTTGATCTGCGCTCGGATGAGCTCGGGGATATTTTGCAGCCTCTTGAGGCGATCAAAAAGCCTATCTTTTTCGTCACGGGCAACCACGAGTATTACCGCGGCGACGCAAGCGGGCTTATAGCGGCGATGCAAAAAGCGGGTGTGCGGGTGCTGCAAAACGAAAGCGTGGAATTTGAAGGGCTAAATTTAATGGGCGTGCACGATCTTAGCGGCTTTCGCTTCGGATATATGCAGCCCGATCTAAGTGCCGCGCTAGCGCAGGCAGACCCCGATAAACCAAAAATTTTACTCGCGCATCAGCCCAAATACGTCGTGGATTTCGTGCGCGACGAGGTCGATCTGTGTATCTGCGGACACACGCACGCGGGGCAAATTTTTCCGTGGACGCTTTTGGTGCTGCTTAGCCAGAAGTATCTTTACGGGCTGTATAACGACGGGCTGAAGCAAATCTACGTAAGCAGCGGCGTAGGGTTTTG
Source organism: uncultured Campylobacter sp. (assembly GCF_938045465.1). Taxonomy (GTDB): domain Bacteria; phylum Campylobacterota; class Campylobacteria; order Campylobacterales; family Campylobacteraceae; genus Campylobacter_B. The sequence goes on along the minus strand of NZ_CALIBF010000211.1, from coordinate 1,348 downwards.
GGGCCCGCCGATAAGGGTCTTTGCGGATGCCGAGATCGCGCTGCTTAAGCTTAGAAAGGCATAGATGAGAAGTTTTATTTCGAGGATTTTTGGGGTTATTGTCGCGGTGAAATTCCCTAAATTTATACAAAATTTTATCAACCTAAAATATGTGGAATTTTTCAAAATCGATATGAGCGAATTTGATCCGCCGCAAAGCTACGCGAGCCTAAACGCGCTTTTTACTCGCCGCTTGCTGCGTCCGCGCGAGATAGCGACGGACGAGACGGCTTTTATAAGCCCTAGCGACGGCGTGATCTTTGAGAGCGGGACCTGCGCCGATCTGCGAGCTTTTAGCGTAAAAGGCTGCGAATATAGCCTTAGCGAGCTGCTGGGGCGCACGTTTACGGCAAGCGGAAGCAGCGGAGCGGATACCCGCCACGACATTAAAAATTTAAATGACGCCGCAGATGCCGCGCAAGCAAAAATCATGGACGGCGAAAGCGGCGCAACTTATGCTGCAAGCGGTGTGCGAGCTGAAATTTATAGCAATAAAAGCGGTGCGAGCCGCGAAACGAGCGCAGAGGACGCCCAAGACGGCGAAAATACAAGCGGCGTAAATTTAAGCTACGCAAACATCTATCTAAGCCCGCGAGATTATCATCATTATCACGCGCCGTGCGATCTGGGCGTGCTGCAGGCGCTTTATATCCCTGCCGATCTCTACAGCGTGGCGAAGAAGCTTTTACTTAAGATTCCAAACCTCTACGCTAAAAACGAGCGCGTGATTTTGAAGTGCAAAATGCGAAACGGCGGGATTTTATGGATGGGTTTCGTGGGTGCTTTAAACGTCGGCAAGATGAGATTTGATTTCGATACGCGAATACAGACGAATGCATGCGCAAGTAGAGCTGAGGCGCTTTACGAATATGAAAATTTAAACTTTAAAAAGGGCGATCATTTGGGAAATTTTGAGCTGGGTTCGACGATCGTGCTCGTAGCGCAAAGCGAGTTTTTAAAATTTGAAATCCCGGCTGATACGTCCGTAAAATTCGGGCAGAAAATCGCAGAATTTAATGAAATTTCACAAAATTCCATTTAAAATGCAGGATTTTTTCTTTAACTAAAATTAATTTTATTTAAATTTGGCTATAATCATCTCACTTTAAATCAAAGGATTTAACATGAAAAATTTAAAAGCTTTTACGATGATAGAGCTTGTTTTCGTCATCGTCGTTTTAGGTATTTTGGCGGGCATTGCGGTGCCTAGATTAGCCGCTACGCGCGATGATGCTACGATCGCTAAGATGCGCGGAGACATCGCTGCTATTAGAAGCGGGCTTTCGCTAGTTAGAAGCGAGAATATGAT
>NZ_CALIBF010000210.1 GCF_938045465.1 uncultured Campylobacter sp. | reverse complement strand
TAAAACCTCCTCAGCTACGCTCATTACGTCGTACTGGGTGTTGAAGCTCATCTCGATATCGATCTGCGTAAATTCCGGCTGGCGGTCGGCGCGTAGGTCCTCATCGCGGAAGCAACGCGCGATCTGGAAGTATTTATCAAAGCCCGAGCACATCAAAAGCTGCTTGAAAAGCTGCGGACTTTGCGGAAGCGCGTAGAAGCTGCCCGGATAGACGCGGCTAGGCACCAGATAATCCCTAGCGCCCTCGGGCGTCGCGCGCGTTAAGATCGGCGTTTCGACCTCCACAAAGCCTAGCCTATCAAGAGCATTTCGCGCGGCGATCGCAGCCTTGGAGCGCATCTTAAATTTATCGAAGCTTCCCTCGGCGCGCAGATCTAAAAAGCGGTATTTTAGCTTCGTTTCTTCGTTGACGCTTTTATCGCCGATTACGAAAGGAAGCGGCTTGCTTGGATTTTCGATCTCTAAGCTTTCTACCACGACTTCGATGTCGCCGGTTTTTAAATTTGGATTTTCAAGCCCTTCGCCGCGAGCGCGGATCTTGCCGACGGCTTTTAGGACAAATTCGTTTCGTACTTCGTTTGCAATTTCATACGCTTTTTTGCCATCTTTGGGATCGCACACGAGCTGAAGCAAGCCGCTTCGGTCGCGCAAATCTATAAAAATAACGCCGCCGTGGTCGCGGTAAGAATTTACCCAGCCGCACACGGTTACACTTTTGCCGATATCGTTTTTACTCAAATCGGCGCAATAATGACTTCGCAAATTTACTCCTTTAAAATTATTTGTAAAACGCAAGTATAGTTAAATTTTGCTTTTACAAAGCTAATTTTTTATAAAATAAAACTATGGAAAACAAAATTCATAAAAACCTTAAATTCGCGGGGCTGATAGCCAAAAAATCGGATGAGATTCGCCCCGTCGTGGAGCAAATTTGCGAAATTTTAAAAGCGCAAGGTATTGAGCTTTTGCTTGAAGAGAACGGAGCGGAATTTTTCGGCCTTAAGCCGCATACGCTTGCAGAAATTTTAAAAAAGACCAATTTTTTAATCAGCCTCGGCGGCGACGGCACGCTCATCGGGCTTGCGAGGCTGCTAAGCGACAAAAACGCCTTTATTTTGGGTATCAATGCAGGCACTCTCGGGTTTTTAACGGACGTGCAGCCGAGCGAATTTGCAAAATTTTTAAAGGAATTTTTGCGCGGCGAATACGAGATCGAACGCCCGTTTTTGCTCGAAGTTATACTGGAAAACGGCGGCGGTAAAATCGTCCGCAAGACCGCATTTAACGACGTCGTAATTACCCGCAGCCACATCTCTTCGATGGCGAAGATCGACGCGTTTTTAAATAGAAAATATTTCAATACTTACTACGGCGACGGTGTGATCGTAAGCTCCGCCGTGGGCTCGACCGCGTATAATATGAGCGCGAACGGATCTATCGTCTATCCGCTGTGCGACGTGTTTTGCGTCACGCCGATCTGCTCGCACAGCCTGACGCAGCGGCCTTTGATTCTTCCAAAAGAATATCTCGCAAGCTTCAAAAACGCCGGAAGCTCCGAAGTTAGCGTCGTCATCGATGGACAAGACGTTTTTGATATGGCGGAATTTCACAGCGTAAGCGTTAAAATTTCGCACGCAAAGGCAAATTTAATAAAACGCAAAAGTTACGATTATTTCGACGTTTTAAAAGCCAAACTCAGATGGGGGCACGGCGGATGCTAGAAAGAATTTATATTAAAAATAATCTAGGTTTTTGCGAGAGCGAGCTTAGTTTTGGTCCGGGGCTTAGCGTATTTACAGGTATCAGCGGCGCAGGCAAATCGGTATTAATAGGCGCGATTTTAGCGGTGTTCGGTCTTAACGAATGCGAGGCTGAGCTCATAGAAGCGGACGTAGAGCATAAATTTGATATGGAAAATTTCGGCTTGATAAACGATACGCCAAATACTTTTCGCGTCCTAAAAGAGCGTAGCTTGCGATACTTTATAAATTCTCAATCGGTCTCAAAAAAAAATCTAAGCACGATCGCCGGCGAATACGTGAAATTTTTAGGCGCGAAAAACGCCGGCGAAATGAGTAGCGGCAGCTTGCTAAAATTACTTGATTTTATCGCCGCGAAAAAAGATGCGGCGCACGCTCAAAGCCTATCGGAGCTTCAAAGCGCTTTTGTGGAATTTAGCCGCACAAAAAAGCAGCTGGATGAAATTTTGGATCAAGAGCGCAAGATCGAGGAGTTAAAGGAATTCGCTCGCTTCGAGATTGAAAAAATCGAGCGCGTATCGCCTAAGATCGGTGAATATGAGGAGCTTTTGCAGATCAAAAAAAAGCTTAGTAAAAAAGATAAGATCGAGGAACTTTGGGCTAGGGCGCAGGGCGTTTTTGAGCTGGAGCGCAGCGTCATCGAAGCGCTAAGTCTTAGCGGGCTGGATAGCGCGTTTTTTGAGGATGCGATGAACGAGCTGCGGCTAAAGCGAGAAAGCTTGAATTTAGACGAGCTCGAAAATATCGACATAGAGAAAATTTTAGATCGCATCGAAGCTCTTAGCGCGCTAAATAGGCGCTACGGAAGCATAGAAGAGGCTTTGGCTACGCTTGAAGCGCGCAAGAAAGAGCTTGAGCATTACGAGCAGTTAAGCTTTGAAAAAACCAAGTTGCAAGTGGAATTTAAACGCCTTAGCGAAAGCACCGCTACCCTTGCCGAAAAAATTAGCGATGCTCGCAAGGGCGCTAAAAAACGGCTCGAGGATCTGATAAATTCCTATCTAAAGCAGCTTTATATGGACGGAGTGGAGCTTAGTTTTAAGCCTACGGCGCTTAGTGAGTGCGGCACAGACGAAATTTGCGTCAGCTTGTGCAAGACGGAATTTAAAAATTTAAGCTCAGGCGAGACGAACCGCCTGCGCCTTGCTTTCATCGCGGCAAGCTTAGAGCTTACAAATAACGGCGAGGGAATTTTGATCTTAGACGAGATTGATTCAAATTTAAGCGGAAAAGAGGCGATGAGTATCGCTAACGTGCTGGTAAAAATTTCAAAATTTTATCAAATTTTTGCGATCTCGCACCAGCCGCAGCTTAGCTCAAAGGCTGCGTCACACTTTTTAGTAAGTAAAACGAACGGCAAATCTAGCGTGAGATTATTAAGCGAAAATGAGAAAATAACAGAGCTAGCTCGTATGATAAGCGGCGAGACTATTACTGCAGAAGCCCTGGAATTCGCTAAAAAACTAAGGCAAAGCTGAAGGAATTTTAAGCTTAAGTTTAAATCTGAAATTTTTTGCTACAATACCGCGTTTAATTTAAATTTAAGTGTGATTTTGCAAAACGACGTAAAATCCGCTTCGAAAAATTTTATCAAGTGAGTTTTATGATTATAGATACACATTGCCATTTAGACGATGCTAGTTTCGATGCTGATTTAGACGCGGTGATTGAGCGCGCCACGATTGCAGGCGTGCGTAGCATCATCATTCCCGGTGCCGATGTAGCAGACCTAGATAAGGCATGTAAAATTTCGCACGCGCGGAATAATGTGTATTTTGCCGTAGGGGTACACCCATACGAGATAGATTCTTTCGATATGGAGGTGCTGAAGCGGTATGCTGACGATCCCAAATGCGTGGGCGTTGGCGAATGCGGTCTTGATTACTTCAGACTTAAGCAGCAAGAGAGCAAGGAAACCAAAGCCTTAGAAATCTCCCGCCAAAAAGACGCCTTCATCTCACAAATCGATCTAGCAACACAACTTCAAAAACCACTTATAGTCCATATCCGAGAAGCAAACGAAGATAGCTTTGGAATTCTAAAAGATCGTGCCGGCGATTTATGCGGCGGTGTTTTGCACTGCTTCAATGCCAGCAAGCTTTTGCTAGGTCTTAGCGAATACGGATTTTACTTCGGTATCGGCGGAGTTTTGACATTCAAAAATGCAAAAAACTTAGCTGAGATCTTACCGCAAATTCCGCAAGAGCGCCTTTTAATCGAGACGGATGCACCCTATCTGACCCCACATCCGCATCGCGGCGAGCGCAATGAGCCTGCATTTACGAGACTCGTGGTAGAAAAAGTCGCGGAAATTTTAAGCCTAAGCGTAGAAGAGGTTGAAGCAATAACGACTCAAAACGCCTGTAGGCTTTTTGGCGATAAAATCAAAGGAGAGATATGAAAGCCATAAAATTTATACTGCTAGCCCTGCTTTTAGTGGGCGAAGCATTTGCGAGCCAGCCCGGTCTGATGCGCGCAAATCACGACTATATTTTAAATCAATTCGGCATCGAAAATAACGAATCGAGCAAAAACGTAGTCGCGGGCATATTCCGTGCGATCAATGCAAGCGATCGCAAGCAGTTTAAGCATATCGTGACTTCGCAGTCGCACAATGCCTACTTAGTCAAATCCGAGGTCGATAACATCGAAGCTCCGGAATTCTTGCTGTATTTGGCAATGGTCGAATCTCATCTTAAAAACACCGTAACTTCCGGCGCTAGCGCGGGTGGTATGTGGCAGCTGATGCCGGCGACCGCAAAAAATTTCGGTCTTAGAGTAGATAGCGCCGTGGATGAGCGTCGCGATCCCGCAGCCTCTACGGATGCTGCGTTTTCGTATATTTTGCATCTGAAGCAAAATTTTGGCAAGTGGTATTTAGCACTAATGGCGTATAATTGTGGCGATCAAAAGCTTAAAAATGCGATTGCAGCTACTGGCAGCGATGATCTGGATCGCTTGCTAAAAAGTCCCGCACTTCCTAATGAGACTAAGAATTTTATCAAGCGCATTATTAAATACGCTTACATTGCTCAAAATGAAAATATGCGTAAAATTCTGCTTTTTGAAAGCGAGCCGTGGGGGTTAAAGCGTATCGCAGTAGCTCCAGGCACAAAGCTAAGCGCGGTTGCAAAACAGATCGGAATTTCGCCGTCGCAGATGCAGGATTACAACGCGCATATTAAAAACGGAATTTCGCCGCTTAACGGCAAGTACTTCTTTTATATCCCACAAAGCAAATATGCAGAATTTGTCGTAAATCAAGGCGCGTTTCAAGCGTATGAACCACGTCTGAAACAGCGCAAGCCAGGACGCGTGTTAGCAGGTTTGGCGAACGAGCTTAGCCTCAAAGACAAAAACGAAATAGCGCTAAATAATATAAAATTCAACAAATAAGATCGGATCGTAGGTGTCGTACCAGAAAATCGCTCTTTTTAGTGCGCTTTTTGCGCTGATTCTTGCCGGTTGCTCGTTTCGCACCGCACCGTCGTCTAGATCGTCTGCGGGCGGTACGGGCAAGATCGGCAAAAACTCTCCCGCCACCATGCGCCCTTATAAAATTAACGGCAAAACCTACTATCCCGAACAAGTAAGCGTCGGTGACACTCAAATCGGCATCGCCAGCTGGTATGGGCCAAATTTTCACGGCAAATACACCTCAAACGGCGAAATTTACGATATGAATGGCATGACCGCCGCGCACAAAACCTATCCAATGAATACTATGGTAAAAGTCACGAATCGCGACACTGGCGCTACCGCAACCGTGCGCATCAACGATCGCGGTCCATTCGTGGATGGTCGCATCATCGATCTTAGCAAAACAGCTGCCAATCTAGTGGGCGTATTTGCCAAAGGTACGGCGCCGGTAAAACTCGAAGTAGTGGGCTTTTATGGGCGCACTATTGCTAAAGGTTCGCCGAAAGCAACCATCGTTGGCGGAAATTTTATGGTGCAAATCGGTGCGTTTAGAAATAGAAGCGGCGCACAAATTTATCAGCGCGATTACCACGGCACAGCGGGATATCCTGCGATCATCAAAGAATTTAGCATAGATGGCGCGCCAATTTATCGCGTCTTTTTAAGCGGATTTAAAAGCGAGGATGAGGCGAGAGATTTCGCGCATAATGGCAAGTTTACTGGAGCTTTCATCGTAAGGGAGTAGCAGTTTTATTTGACGGCTTTTACCTTCGTTTTTTGCTTGATAAGGGTTTTGTTAAATTTATTTGTGAGCTACTTGCAGTAAAATTTCTCGTCATCTAATAGTTATCTGCTTTAGCTGCGGCGAAGTGCGAACTACTTGCAAGCTATTCGTAGCAAAAAATGCGCCTGCCCGCTTGAGCTTTGTTTTTTAATAGGACGCCGCAGCTGATAAAATTTTATATTGCTAGGGGATAAAGCATGCAAAAATATCCGGAAGTTTATAGTCTAGAAAAGAGTTTGGCTATACTTGAAAAATATAAAGACGAGCTGAGCGCAGAACAATACGAGCAAAACAGATCTATCATCTGTAACCACGCGATAGAGGGTATGTTTGCAAACGAGCAAGATATAATCGATCTTATCAAGGTCGATAAGGGAGAAAAAACATCCGATGAGATAATAAACGAATATAAAAAAGAGTGGGGCGTTTTATAGCGCATAGAAAAATTAAATTTGATACTGAAATATCAGATGTATTTAAACGCAGCTCATCGATTCTTTGAATTTTAATCGTGTAGAAAAGTTACGATTTCATGCTCTTTTGGCAGAAATTTTCTACCATCGATACCATCATCTCCGTATTCCAATAATGCTTCATTTAAAATTTCATAAATTTCATCCATTGAAATATCTCCAATGTCAGAATTTACGCTTTGGAATATATATTTGATTTTAAATGGATTTTCCGTGAAATATTTACTCGTAGTCTTATCATAAATTCGCCTTATATCAAGCTCGATATTTTTACCTCTATAATGCAGTAGCCAAATAACTTCTCCCGTAAGGCCATCTCTTGGGTCTGGCAAAGGCACTCTGCAAACAAACATAAACCAGGCATCTCTTTGTCTATCTATAACCCAATCCGGCTTATCTAGGTAGTAATCATCATAGACTATTGAGCCATATTTTAGGCAACAATTATTTATAATATTTGCAACATTGTATCTTTCCAAATCAACTTTAGAAATATGCTCCGCAACAAACGCCATCTAGCCCTCCTTGAGAAATTCTATAATTTAAAGTAGATCGCTCGTATACAGACCGAACAAAGATGAGAGCTCAAATTTAACGTCTTTGTCGCTCAACATTTTATTATTCGGCACCGCAATAATGCCCGATTTAAACCTATACAATTATACTTTTTAAATCTAAATCCATTGAGCGCCAAGAAAATGAAATGATGTAGCATGGTGATTAAAAAGAATATTGGACTTACCAAATATCTAACCATTCTCTTTCTCCTATTTTTTATATCTTTGATCCATATATTTACGTCTTGCTCATTGTATGGTATCAACGCCCAAGTTACCGACCCATGCAGAAAACGCGCTTTAATCCAAAAAGCATAGAAAAACGCAGCCTTGCACAGAAATTCAAGCGCTTTGGTGCTCGCCATCTCTTTTAAATTTAGCGTCCAAAAATACGCAGAATTTCACGCCGTATAGGTAGAAAATCCAGCTTATGTAGATCCACAGAAAGAAAAATAGCGCGACCGAAAACGAGCCGTAGATGCTAAGATAGGTTTTGTTATAAAAGACGTATTGCGCAAAAACCAGTCTTGAAAGCCACCATAAAATCGATGCTACGAGCGATGAGGCAAGCACCGCTTTTGCGCGGATCTCGCGGTTGATCGCCGTAGCATAAGTAATCGCAAAGATCCCCCAAACGATTAAGTAGGGTAGAATTTTAAGCAAATTTATCCAGCTTGTAAACTCGGTTTTATTTAGTAGCTCCTGAAGCTCGCCGCTGATATAAAACGACGCTCCAAGCCCCACAGGAGCGAGCGTCATCAGCGTCCAGTAGGTGCTTAGGCTCTTAAAAAAGCTTCGCTCGGGCGAATGCGAAATGCGCGCGATAATCGCTTCAAAGTCCCCGAAAAACAGCACCGACGTAACTAACACTGCGCAAAAACCCGTTACGCCAAGGCTTAGTCCGTTTGCCATAAATTCCTCGATATAGTGTGCCATGCTCGCTTGATTTGCAGGCAGGAAGTTTGAAAAGATAAAGCCCATAATCTTGTCGTAGTAGCCTTTGAAGCTTGGCAGCTGCATAAAAACGCTAAGCGAGACCATCAGCACCGGCAATAGCGCCAGAATCGTGTGAAAGCTAAGGCTTGATGCATGGTGCATGAGCTCGGTATCGTAGAGGCGGAAGAAATTTTTGAGTCGGTTTTGCGCTTGCTTAAGCGCCGGTATTAGTTTTTTCATACGGGCGATTTTACATTAAAATTTTAGAATTTCATATAAATTTGCGCAATTTTTCTTTTGTATCGCGGTATATCGTCTATGAAATTTAAAGCTAAAAAATGCGACTACAAATATATAAATTTATATCTCGAATTTAGTCTAAATTTAGGAAAATTTTTCTAATATGCTAAAAAATAATATTAAATATATCCATAACGAAGGGAAAATAATGGAAAGAAGGAAAACGATGAAATTTAAAATTTCATTAGCGGCATGTATGTGCCTACTATGCGGTAGTTTGGCTGCAGCGCAAAGTGGCGGTAATTCTGCGCCTGAAAAGTCGCAGAATATGGGCGTAATCGAGGTAAATTCCGTCGGCGATAATATCAGCGAGAGCGGTATCGACGAGGGCTTTTTGAGCAAAAACGTGCAACAAGGCCTGCTTGCGGGCAAGCGCGCACTTGATCTTCCCTATCAGATCAACACGATCAGTAAGGAGATCATAAATCACCAAGGCGTTACCGGCTACGAGGAGGCGGTCAAATACTTCCCCTCCGCGCAGATTCAGATGCGCGGCGGCGCTACGGTCGGACGCCCGCAGACACGCGGCTTTGAGGGTAGCGTCGTAGGCAACAGCTTCTGGGACGGCTTTTATACGATTTCGACGACGGCGATTCCGATGGCGATGTTTGAGAGCTTTCAGGTGCAAAACGGCGTCGCAGGCTCGCTCTACGGCGCACAAAACCCGGTTGGCATTTTCAGCTACACGCGCAAGCGCCCGGTAAAAGATCAATACATAATTTGGAGCGATTATATGTCGCGAAGCAACCTAGGTCTTGGTCTTGATCTATCCGATAAATTTGAAAAATTCGGCTACCGCGCGGTATTTTACGGATCAAACGGCGACAGACAGCCAAAGGGTTCAAATTTGCAGCGCCGCTTAGCCAGCGTCACGATGGAATTTTATCCGACGGGCGATCTTACTTTTGAAACCGCGGCGAGCTATTACGAGCACAATACTAAGGGCTTTGCGGGGCAGTTTGCCTTAGGCGTAAAAGACGGCAAGATCACGGACGGAATTACGCTTCCAAGGGCAGTGGATTCCTCAGAGCGCGGTCTTGGGCAGAGTTTCGGAGGTATGCGTCTGAAAACCACGACCGCAAGCGCTAAATTTAAATTTACGCCTACCGATAAATGGTATTTAGAGGGCGGCTTTCAGTTTCAGCGCACCGATCGCGACATTCACAGCGTCGTAAACTATTTGCTTCCCGAAGGATTTGATTGCGCGAATTATGCTGCTTTACCGAATAATAAAAAGCCTCCTATATGTGTAGCTAATCCAAACGCGAAATGGACGCAGCCGGGTGATTATTATACTCAACACAGCGGCGGTGCTACGGCAGCATATAGATTCGATCTGCCAAGCGGCTATCTTAAGGCAAACACGCAGTTTAATACGGGCGATATCGAGCATGATTTTAGCGTGCAGACCAATGGCTATCACTGGACGCAGGATAGATATAAGATCGCAAGCACCAACTACATCTCGCCTACCATCGGCAATATCTACGATCCTAAAATTCTAAATTACACCGGCGCTAGGCGCGGAAGCGGGTTATATCATTTCGCAGTCATAGATATGTATAACGTCTCGGTGCTAGACGATATTACGATAAACGATAAATTTGACGTGATGTTAAGCGCATCTAAGGCGTGGATGAGGCAGGAATCCTACAATACTACCCAGCAAAGACTTGTCAAAGCCTATAGCGATTCGGGATATAGCTGGGCGGGCAGTTTGATCTTTCATCCGGTAGAGGACGCTAGCATCTACTACACCTATGCAGATAGCTTGCAGCAGGGCTCTACCTATGTTTATCCGGCGAGCAGCCCATATGCGGGCGAGGTCGCCTCTACATCTCCGTATCGCTCCAAGCAGCACGAGATCGGCGCTAAGATCCGCGTAGCCGATATGATCGATTTTAGCGTGGCATATTTTGATATCCGCAGACCTATTGCGTATCTAAACAGCTCTACCGGAATCTACGGCATAAACGGCGAGCAGCGCAACCGCGGATTTGAGTTTATGAGCGGCGGACGAATTACGCAAAATTTAAGCGTACTGGGCGGCTTTACCTATATTGATCCAAAGATGCATAACGTAAGCATTGCGGGCGCTAACCGCAAGGTCGCAAACGGCATCCCTAAGATCAATGCGAATTTAATGCTTGATTACGTGATCCCCGGCACCGATAAACTTGCGATCAGTACGAATTTCCACTACACCGGCAAGATGTATCTAGACGATCTAAACACCCAGCACACGCCTAGCTTTTTCGTTACCGATCTTGGTATCAGATACACGAGCGAGCATCTTTTGGGCGATAAGACCACGCTACGCTTCAACGTAAATAACGTATTTAACAAAAAATATTGGGCGGGAATGTATCCTGCGAGCGCCGACGGCGCGGGCGGTCTTAACGTAACTAGCGTGCTAGGTTCGGCAAACGGCGTAACGCTAGGCGAGAGCAGAAGCTTCATGCTCTCTGCGGAGGTAAAATTTTAAAGGCTAGCTGGTTTAAAATTTCTAATTGAGCGGCGCGAATGATTATGGCGCCGCTTTTAAATTTATGAAATTTTATCGCTCTAAGCGGCGAGATTAAATTTAACGAGGCTTAGTTTTAATTCATTTTAAATTTAAGCCTCGCTTTTGGAATTTTAAACCTTGATTTTAAAATTTCGATCTTAAAATTTTAAGTCGCCGCGCCTCAGCTTGCCCGCAAATTTTATCGCGCGGTTTAAAATTTAGCCGTTTTTGGTTATAATCTTTGCAAAACCACGAAACGGAGAGCAATGAAACAAGTTTTAATCATCGCAAGCGGAAAGTTTGCACGCCATTTTTTATCCAAAGTTTGTAAAATCAAAGATGTCATCAGATCATATCGCGTCATAGCTAAAAATACGGATGCCGTGCCCTCGGAGCTTGAAAACGAGTCAAATTTTTCGGTCGAAATTTTTGATCCTACTAGCATTGAGCGGTTGCGCGTGGTGCTAGTAGGGGATGAATTTGACCGCTGCATAATGATAATGGAGGATGAATTTGACACTAAAGTAACGCTTGAAAATTTAAAGACGCTCGCTCCGGATTTAGAGCTTTATGCAGCCGATTTTTGGGGGCTTTTGCGCGAGAATAAAAACGAAGCTCACGTAAAAATCGTAAATACCCTCGCGCTAAATTCCTCGCGCTTCATCGGTTTTTTGCCTGACAGCCCCGTTTTTGCTGATAATATCGGGCTTGGACGCGGAGAGATAATGGAGGTAAAAGTGCCCGTAGGAAGCTCGTTTGCGTATAAAAAAATCAGTACGCTTTCTAATGCTAAATATCAAATTCCGATGATCTACCGCCACAATAATTACATCGTAACGACGCCCGGCTCGCGGATATATCCGAATGATACGATCTTAGTCGTTGGTGAGCCTAGTGCGCTGCGAGCGGTGTTTGCTGAAGTAAAAAAGCAAAGCGGGCAATTTCCATCGCCGTTTGGGCTAAATATTTTCGCGCTCATCGATATGAAAAAAATGAGCGGTGACGAGATAGCTAGGACGGTTAGGGCGCTTGAGTTTTTGGATTTGCATATTAGAAATCATAAAATTTATTTAAGAATTTTAAATCCTCTGCTAAACGACGCTTTTAGCGAGCTTAAAGCGCTGTGTGAGCGGGATAAATTTGAAATTCTCATCGATTACTCGGGCGAGCTAAATTTAAAGCGCGACGTGAGCGAAAATAAAGCAGGCTTGGTAGTTTGCTCAAGCGGAGTTTTCGAGGCGAAAAAAGCAGCGCTTAAAGCGCTTGAAATTCCGGTGCTAAGCCTTGGAGAGGACGAGCTAAAAGATGTGCGTAAAAGTGTCGTGCTAAGTGCCGGCGAGCGGCTGCGCGAGGAATCAAGTATCGTCTTTGACATTAGCTCGCAGCTAGGGCTAGACGTGTATTTGTATCTTTTCGGCGAGAGCGAAAAGGGCGAGTTTGCGCAAAGCTACGTGAGCTTATCGAAGCTTTTTAAGCAGAGTTTATTCGTGATTCCTTGCGAGCGACAAAATCCGATTTTAGCGTTAGGCAGCGAGCGAGATCTGCTGCAGTTCGTGCCATTTAATGATAGAATTTTGGCGCGCAAGCTCACGTCGATTTTTAATCAGGATTTGGATCAAATGTATTTTAAACTCGGCAAAAATCATCAAATTTTCGTTCCGAGCGATTACGGGTATGAAAAGTAATCGAAATTTATGTTACAATTACCCAAAAATCAAAGGTAGCGTATGAAAATCGATCTTAATTTAGGTAAAAAATACAGCGTTTTTATCGACGAATTGCAAGAGATCAAACTCAAAGGCAAGGTAGCGATCATCACAAATCCCAAAGTAGGGGGGCTGTGGCTTGATTTCTTACTGCAGCGGCTAGATTGCGAGCAAAAATTTATCATCACGATCCCAGACGGCGAGGAGTATAAAAATACCGCGAGCGTGGAGCAAATCTTAGAGCAACTTTTCAGCTCCAAGCTTGATCGCAAAAGCACGCTCATCGCTCTTGGTGGCGGTGTTATTAGCGATATAACGGGCTTTTGCGCGAGCATTTATGAGCGCGGTATCGATTTTATCAATATACCTACGACCCTGCTAGCGCAAGTAGATGCAAGCGTCGGCGGTAAGACGGGCGTGAATAATCGCTTCGGCAAAAATTTAATCGGCTCATTTTATCAGCCGCGCGCGGTTTATTGCGAGAGCAAATTTTTATCGACGCTTCCTGCACGAGAGTTTGCCGCAGGCGTCGCGGAGGCTGTAAAGATGGCTGTATGCTTCGATAACGAACTATTTAAATTTTTCGAGACGCACGATCTGAAAAGCGCCGATGAAATTTCGCATATAATCGCGCGCTGCGTGGCTATCAAGGCAGATGTCGTAGCTCGCGACGAGCGCGAAAGCGGCGTGCGTGCGGTGTTAAACTACGGACACACCTTTGCTCACGCTATCGAAAAAATTACTAATTATAAAAAATTTTTGCACGGCGAGGCTGTGGCGATCGGCATGGTGATGGCAAATGCGCTAGCGCGTCGCCTCGGTAAACTAAGCGGCGAACAGGAGGAGCAGATCCGTAAAGTGCTTCAAAAATTCGCGCTTCCGATAAAATTTCACGTAGAGGATGCGGCGGAATTTTACGAGCTATTTTTTCTTGATAAAAAAAGCGAAAACGGCAAGATAAAATTTATCCTGCCCGACGGCATCGGTAAATTTAGTATTGCCGATGATATAGACAAAGCCGCGGTAATAGCCACGTTAAGAGAGTTTGCATGAAAATAATCCTAGCCGTTTTTTTGATTTTTAGCCTTGGTTTTTGCGAGGGAAATTTCACGGCTGCAAATCCGAGTGCACAGATCGGCTCCGGCGCGCCTCAAAACGACAAAAATCAGACGCAAAGCGCGGAGCTCGCTTCATCGCTAAAAGCTCAAATAAAAGCGATAGACGATGAGATCAAAAACAATATCTGGATCTCGCGCTTTTCAAATTTCATCGGCTATCAAAATTTACAAAAGCAATCCAGCCAGCTTGAAGCGGAGCTAAAAAAGAGCGCCGGCACCGATAAGATCGCAGAGATTCAAAAAAGACTTCGCGCCGTAAAAGAGCAGCTTATACTGCTAAAAGAGTATGAAAAATCTCCGTTTTTAGATATCATCGCGATGCCCGAAACTCCCGAGCCTGCGCGCATTACAAATCCTTTTTCGATAATTTCCGGTTTTTCTACGATTAGAAATTTACAAGCTCAAAAGATGGAGCAGAAAAACGCCATCGAAAATATTAAAGCTTTAATCGATAAACTTGAAGCAAAAAGGGCGCTATATGAGCGTTTGATGCAGATCGATGCGGACGCAAGCGCTGCGGCGGAGCTTAAAAGCTTAGATTACGAGCTTAGCGAGTTTAGCTCCGCATATGAGATCGCACAGACTACGTACGACGTTTATGAAAAGAAGATCAACTCCCAAATCGCCGTGCAGACCGCCGATATAAAAGCGCAGATCAAGCGCGCGGGAAATATCGCCGTATGGATACTCGTAGTCATCGCGCTGTCGTTTTTATGCAAGGTAGTGGCGAAAAAATATATCAAAAACGACGAGAATTTTTATATCGTAAATAAAGCTATCAACGTTTTAAATTTCACGCTGATCGCGCTGATACTGCTCTTTTCTTACATCGAGAATATGACACACTTCGTGACGGTTCTTGGCTTTGCCTCGGCAGGTCTTGCGATTGCGATGAAAGATATGTTTATGAGCTCCTTAGGCTGGCTTACGATCGTGCTTGGCGGCAGCTTTCGCGTGGGCGATCGCATCAGGGTGCATAAAAACGGCGAGACCTACGTAGGCGATATCATCGATATTTCGGTGCTTAGGATGACGATTTTCGAGGACGTTACTATGACTACGTGGAGAGAAAATAAACGCGCGGGCAGGGTGATTTTCATACCGAATAATTATATTTTTACCGATCTTATCTCAAACTACACCCATAGCGGGCTTAAGACCGTCTGGGACGGCATCAGCATACTTTTAACCTTTGATAGCAACCATAAAAAGGCGATGTATCTTATAAAAAACATCGTGCGGAAGTATTCCAAAGGCTACACCGACATCGCCAAAAAGCAGATGGGCAAGCTTCGCTCGCAATACAGTATCAAAAATCCAAACGTCGAGCCTAGAATTTTCAGCTTTTTTGAGCCATACGGCATTGAAATTTCGGTTTGGTATATGACGAACTCTTACGCGACGCTCGGGCTTCGCAGCAACATCTCGGCTGAAATTTTAGACGCCCTAAGAAGCGAGCCCGACATCAAGATCGCCTATCCTGCATACACGCTTTTTAACGGCAAAAATTATGCGGCTGCGGGCGGAAATTTCATGGCGCAAGATCTCGGCTTCGAGCAACAAGGCTCACAAAATTTAAACGCAGCGGCGCAGGGCGGGGGTTTTGCCGCAGGAAGCGGATCCGGGAGCGAAATTTGAAAATTTATTTTAAAACGTTTGGATGCCGCACAAATATCTACGACACGCAGCTTATCAAAAGCAACCTCAAATCGGGCGAGATCACGCACGACGAGCAGGGCGCCGACGTCGTCGTTATAAACTCCTGCACCGTTACGAATGGCGCCGACGCAGACGTGCGAAACTACGTCAATAAGATGAATCGCCTCGGCAAAAAGATATTGCTAACCGGCTGCGGCGCGGTTTCGCGCGGCGAGGAGCTGTATAAAAACGGCGCGGTCTTCGGCGTATTCGGGATGTCGCAAAAGGAAAAGATCGACGAGTTTTTGAGCTCAGAGTCGAAATTTTACGATATCGGAGGTCTTGATGGCGTCGAAAAAAATCTGGTAAGCGACTACGAGGATCACACCAAGGCTTTTATTAAAATTCAAGAGGGGTGCGATTTTAACTGCAGCTATTGCATAATCCCCTCGGTGCGCGGTCGCTCGCGAAGCAGCTCTGAAGACGCGATCTTAAAAGAGGCGGCGAGCCTTGCCGCAAACGGCTTTAACGAGATCGTGCTAACCGGCACCAACATCGGCAGCTACGGCAAAGCCGCAGGTACGAGCCTGGGCGCGCTGCTTCAAAAGCTGGGCGCGATCCGCGGAATTCGCCGTATCCGCTTAGGCAGCATCGAGCCCTCGCAGATAGATGCGAGCTTTCGCGAAATTTTATCCGAGCCGTGGCTGGAGCGGCATCTGCACATCGCGCTTCAGCACACTTCGCAAAAGATGCTTAGCATAATGCGCCGCCGAAATTCCGCGCTAAGGGATTTGGAGCTTTTTTGCGAGCTTGCGGAGCGCGGATTTGCGCTGGGGACGGACTTTATCGTCGCGCATCCGGGCGAGAGCGAAGAAATTTGGCTCGAAGCGGTGGAAAATTTCAAAAAATTTCCGCTCACGCATCTGCACGCCTTTATCTTTTCGCCGCGGCAAGGAACCGCTTCGGCCTCACTAAAAGGCCGCATAGACGGCAAAACGGCAAAGGCGCGGCTAAAGATGCTGCAAAACATAACGGCGCTGAATAATTATAAATTTCGCCTTTCGCACAAGGTGCCCTTAAATGTGCTGATCGAGCGGAAAAACGGAGAGTTTTATGAAGGATATGATCAATTTTATGATAAAATTTGGATCAAAAGCGATGAGGATTTGTCGAAAAAATGGATGGAGATAAGAGATTATGAGGTTAAATTTGATGGAAATTTTGCATAAAATCAAAAAAAGCAAGCTAAATATAATTCTGATTTTTTTAGTGCTACTTATCGTTTTACTCTCGATCGTTTATTTTAAAGACGATTCGCGATACATCACCGAGCGCGAATTTAGCGAGCTAGTCCGCGCGGATCAGATCAAACGCGCGCATATCGAGGACGGCAATTTAAATTTTACCTACGACGGCAAACGCTATAAAATTTTAACCGATATCGTTAATTTAAAAGAGCTCTCCAATCACGCTTTAATTACGAAGGAAGAGGATAGCGGAAGCGGCGGTATCAGCGCGATCTTGGTAATTTTTACGTTCGCGTTTTTTCTCTTCGTATATTATTTTGAAACCGTTTTGGCGCGTCGCCGCAGGCTGGACGGCGTAGGCGCTGCGCGTCAAGGCGGCGGCGCAAACGCAGAGCTCGGTGATCTTTCGCCGAGCGTTAGCGACGTGAGATTTAGCGACGTCGCGGGCATCAGCGAGGTCAAGGACGAGCTCATAGAGATCGTGGATTTTTTAAAAAATCCCGCAAAATATCGAAATTTCGGTATAAAGCTGCCGAAAGGAATTTTAATGATCGGCGAGCCCGGCGTCGGTAAAACGCTAATTGCAAAAGCGGTAGCCGGCGAGGCGGACGTGCCGTTTTTTTACCAAAGCGGCGCAAGCTTCGCCGAGGTCTTTGTGGGCGTCGGTGCCAGGCGGGTTCGCGAGCTGTTTGCGAAAGCCAAATCCTGTGCGCCCGCGATTATTTTTATCGACGAGATCGACGCGGTCGGCGGCAAGCGCGGTATAGGGCGCAACGACGAGCGGGAAGCGACGCTAAATCAGCTGCTGACCGAGATGGACGGATTTGAGGAAAATAGCGGCGTGATGGTAATCGGCGCGACCAACAAAATAAATTTGATCGACGATGCGCTGCTGCGCTCGGGGCGCTTTGATAGGCGCGTTTTTATCGGGCTTCCGAATTATAAAGACCGCATCGAAATTTTAAAAATTTACCTCGAGGGCAAAAGATGCAGCGCGAATATCAACAAAGTAAGCCGCCTCTGCGTGGGCTTTAGCGGCGCAGGAGTAGCGACACTGGTAAATGAAGCCGCGATCAACGCTCTTAAACGTGGCAGTGATACGATCGAGCTTAGCGATTTTGAAAACGTGCGAATGAGGGTCTTTTACGGCGTGCAAAAAAGTAGAATTCTCACCGAATACGAAAAGGAGATCCAGGCGTTCTATCAGGGTGCAAAGGCGCTTAGCGCGTATTGGTATTCGTTTGATTTCGAAAAGATCGAGCTTTTAAACGATAAATTTTTAAACGAGGATTTCGAGATCGAATCCAAAACGCAAATTTTAAATCAAATCAAAGTGCTTTTAAGCGGCATGGCGGCGCTACAGATCCATAAAAACGACGCTTTTTCAAATTCCGCTAGCGACGTAAAGCAGGCTATCGCGCTGGCGCAAAAGATGGTTTTTGAGCTCGCGATGGGCGATAGTTTCACCCCTAGCGCGCAGAGCGTGAATAAAATTTTGCAAGATTGCTACGACGAGGTAAGCGAGATAATCCGCACGATGCAGGATAAGCTAAATCAAATTTCAAAGCAAATTTTCGTTTATGAGTTCATAACTTTCGAGGATGTTCAAAAGATCTGCGAATCTGATGGTGTGGAGCAAGAAGGCGTCTCCGCGCAAGAGCAAGATTTGCAAAAGCTGGAAAAAGATAGCGAAAGCTCTGAAGAAAAGCCGCAAGACGGCACGCTAAATTTCGATTAAATTTTAAATTTTAAAATTCTAATAAAGGAGAGGAAAATGGTAAAAATAGGTGTTTTAACGATCAGTGATCGCGCTAGCGGTGGCGTTTACGAGGATTTAGGAGGCAAAGAAATAATTGCCGTGATGGATGATTGGTTAACTTGCGAGAAAGAGTATTTTTATGAAATAGTTCCAGATGAGCTAGAGCTGATCAAAGATAAGCTGATTTATCTTTGCGATGAAGCGGGTTGTGATTTGGTGCTAACCACGGGCGGTACGGGTCCTGCTCCGCGCGATGTAACGCCTGAAGCGACCGAAGCGGTAAGTGAGAAATTAATGCCAGGCTTTGGCGAACTAATGCGCGCAGAAAGCCAAAAGATCGTGCCTACGGCAATTTTATCGCGTCAGATAGCAGCGATCCGCAAAAAATCTCTGATTATAAACTTACCTGGCAATCCAAAAGCGATTAAAGAGTGCCTTCTACCAGTGTTTCCTGCCGTGCCGTATTGTATTGATTTAATGGGAGGAAATTACATAACAGTGGATGGAAATAAGATAAAAATATTTCGCCCTAAACGCAAATAATTCGCAAAATTTAGCAGGAATTAAATGATTTATGATATTATTTGGGCGCAAATTTAAGGAAAAATATGAAAATAAATCACAACGATATTTTGGAATTTCATAAGTATTTTAGCAAAATCAGCCACAGCAAAGGTCGTATCCGTATCCGCGTAAGTCCCAAAATTAGGGAGTTGCGAGATAGTGTGAGCGAAGAGAGCCTAAAGGCTAAAATAGCTGCAATTCGCGGGATAAAAGAGTATAAATTTAACTCTCTAATCGGCTCGCTGACGATTCATTATGATGAAAGCGTTTTTCCGATGCACCTTTGGGAGCAGTTTTTAAGCGGCATCAGTTCGCCTGAGCTAGTAGCGCTTGTAAATTCCAATATAGAGGCGATTTCTTGAGCGAAGAAGCATTGCGTAGTACCAAAAAATCACGCAAAATTTCTAATAAATCTCGGAATTTAAATGAGGCACAAATTGCAGATATCGCTCTTTTGCTCGAAAAAGAGGCACAAATTTTACAGTTTTATTCGCTGGGCGCAGTTAAATTTCAAGATAAAAAGCTAGGAGAAATTCTATCTTTACGAGCTGGATTACTTGAGCGGATGCTAGATTTTGCAAATTCTTGTGGGCTTGGTGCTATGCCTCCTGAAAATAGCAGTGAGGCGCTGGTTGCAAAAGGTATGAATGAGTTTTTGGCTTCGGCGCTTTTGATAGAAAAAAGCTCTATGATGTTTTATGACGATCTAATTAATTCATGCAAGAACGCGGAATTTAAAGAGCTACTGTATAAGGCGCAGGCGGTTTCATATAATGAAATTTTGCCGATTTTAAAGGAATTAAATTCTAAATATGGGGCTGATTTAAATTCTTTGAATTTCGCTGATTTATTAAATGAAATTTTAAAAAATCCGCAGGAATTAGAGCGGATATTTCAAAAATACGATTTGCAAAATATTTTAAATAGCGCATTTTCCAATTTAATTAAAGGAATTTTGCAGAAAAATTAAATTAGGATTGCAAAAATCTAAAAAAGTCGCTATAATATCAAAATCTATGTAAAGTTGATAAAATGACTTTATAATCTTAACACAAGGAGAATGAAATGCCGATCCCATTTCTAGCAGGTTTTGCGCTTGGTTGCGCGGCGGTTTACGCTTATAACAATCGAGATAAAATCAAAGAAGGTGCGAATAAAATCGTAAGTAGCAAAAGCGTCGAGGAGTTAAAAAATAGCGTCAAAGGCGGAGCGGAAAAATTAAGCAAAAAATCAAAAGAAATTTTTGCGGAAGCCAAAGAAGGCTTAGACGATGTTGCTGAGGCGGTAAAAGGTAAAAGAAAGTCTGGCGGTAAAAAAGCTACGACAAGTAGCGCCAGCACTGAAACTAGCACTGCAAAAAAAACTAGAAAAAAACCGGGACCAAAACCGGGATTTAAAAGAACTAAAAAATCCACTGCGAGCGCTAAGACGGGCGAAACACCAGCAGGTGAGACATCCGCAGCATCTACTACTCCACTTAATATCCCGCAGATCGTAAAAATGGACGATAATTCTTCGGCTAAATTTACGTCCGCAGACGATAAATCAGAAAAATAGAGGCCTAAATGAATAGATCACTTACGACACAGCGTTCTCCGCTGGATCACGTTTTAAGCGGCGCTATAGCGGGGGCGATCGGCGGTTGCGCCGTAGAGCTCGTTAAAGCAAAAGAAGGCAAAAGCAAATCTAAAGCGATTCGAGATGCGCTGGATATTGCGCTAAGCGGCGGTATCATCGGCGGCGGCGCGATTTACAGCGCAAATAAGCTCGTACAAGGCGAGTATCTACGCGCAGCGGCAGGCGTCGCAGTATGCGTAGGCGCGCTCATTGCGGGTAGAAATTTTATTCTTAAGGTAGGCAATGAGTAATCCGTATATCACAAAAAAAGATTTGAAAGAAATTCTAGACGATTACGATTTTGGTGACAACAAATATGCTGGCGGCTCTGCGGGTAGCTTTGCCGGTGACGAAAAGCTCGGCGGTTGGGCTAAATGGATAAATGAGCGGGTAAATTCCGCACCTTTTAACGGCTCAGTTTCTGACAATGGCTCGGATAATAAAGATTCCGTCGCCCAAAGCTCAAGTGATGTAAATTCTACTCAGGGCTCCGCTTTCGGTGGAATTTTTAATTCCCTGGGTAGCAGGCAAAACGCGAGCGGCTTATTCGGTAGCAACTCATTTATCACAGGCATCGCTCTGGGTGCTGTAGCGACCTATTTTCTAACCGACGAAAACGCGCAAAAAAAGCTTTTTAAGCTCATCGCAAAGGGTACCGAGATGTTTCAGATGGGCGTTGAAGAGATGAAGGAGCGATTCGAAGACGCCAAGGCAGAGATGCAAGAGTAGTCGATGCAAAATTTTAAAATTTTACATGAGACTAAATCTAGGCTGCGCATAAAGGTCGCGGGCTTTAAAGGGCTCGATACAAGCGCACTGCAAAGAGTCGCTGCGAGGCTTGAAGGCGTAACGGAAGCTAGATTTAACGCTAAAATCGGCTCTTTGATCCTTAAGCTTGACGCGGGTGCGAATAGGGCGGGAATTCTAAAGCAGCTTGCGGCTTTAAATTTAAGCGAGCTAAAATCAATTATCCCCACTAGCCATAAAAATTTACCGAGCAAAAACGAATTTATCTTAGCGCTTCTTGCGTTGGGGGGAAATTTAATCTTTCGCACTTCGCCTTTAGCGCGCGCATTTAGCATCGTAGCGTGCGTGCCTATCTTAAAAGAGGGGATTAAAGAAAGCTTTCGTCACGGGCTTACTTCAAAGGGCTTAGAGGCTGCTGCTGTGGGGATTTCGCTCGCTCGCGGCGATGTATTTGCCGCAAACAGCACCAATACGATGCTTGCTCTGGGCGAATACATGGAGGAAAGCACCGTTTATAAAAGCGACGATCTGATCCGCGAGCTCGCCCGTCCGGACATCGCCGAGGCGTGGGTCGAGATAGATCAAAACGGCAAAAAGACCGAGGTCAAAATCGCAACTTCTAAGCTAAAGGTAGGCGATATCGTGGTCGTAGGGGCGGGCGACGTTATAGCCGTGGACGGACACGTCGTAAGCGGCGAAGCGATGATAAATCAAGCCAATATGACGGGCGAGTCGGTCGCGGTGAAAAAATCTCGCGGCGATAGCGTGCTAAGCGGCACGATAGTGGAGGAGGGCAGGATCCGTATCTGGGCGGAAAACGTCGGCGAAAACACTTCCACGCAGCGCATCAAACACTACATCACGGCATCCCTTAACGAGCGCTCCAGCATCGGCATGCATACGACTCACTTAGCCGACAAGCTCGTGCCAGTAACCTTCGGGCTTGCGGGCGTGTCCTATCTGATAAATCGAAATTTTATGAGCGTAGCTTCGGTGCTGCAGGCGGACTACTCGTGCGCGCTTAAGTTGCCTACGCCGGTTGCTTTTAAGTCGAGCATTTCAAAAGCGGGCAAGAACGGGATTTTGATCAAAGGCGCCAAGGCTCTTGAGTCGCTTGCGAGCGCCGACACCTTCGTATTTGATAAGACGGGCACGCTTACGTACGGCAACCTGGAAGTCTCCGAGATCATATCGTTTGACGAGCGCTTCAGTAAAAACGATATTTTAAATTTAACCGCGAGCGCCGAGGAGCATTACTTTCACCCCGTAGCCGAGGCGATCGTGGATGCGGCTAAAAAGCACGGCTTTATTCACAAACACCACGACGAGGTGGAATTCGTCGTTGCTCACGGCGTTAAGACCAGCATCGAGGGTAAAAAGCTCATCATCGGCTCGCGCCACTTCCTGGAAGACGACGAGATGATCTCGTTTGCGGCGCATGAGCAGACCATCGATCTTGCGATGCAAAAGGGGCTCGCGCTGCTTTACATCGCATTTGACGGCAGACTTTTGGGGCTCATCGGGCTTAGAGACGAGGTGCGCGCAAATGCCCGCGCCGTTATCGCTAGGCTCCGCGAGTTGGGCGCTAAACAGATCGTCATGCTCAGCGGCGACGTAAAATCAAAAGCCCGTGCCGTAGCCAAAAAGCTCGGCGTAGATCGCTATTATGGCGAGCTGCTGCCTACGCAAAAGACTGAAATTTTAGAGCAATTAAAAGCCGAGGGGCGGAAGGTGGTCTTCGTGGGCGACGGCATAAACGATGCGCCGAGCCTGATGAAGGCGGATATCGGCATCAGCATGCTAAACGGCGCCGAGATCGCCAAGGCTTCCGCGCAGATCGGGCTTTTGAAAAACGATATCGAGGGCGTCGCGCAGGTAAAGGCGCTGGCTAATGACACGCTGCGGCTCGTAAATCGAAATTTCAACGCCACCGTGGGGATAAATTCGATCATTTTATTTTTGGCGACCTTTGGCGCGTTAAGTCCCGTAGCTACGGCGCTGCTGCATAATGGCACGACGATAGGACTACTACTGAATTCTATCAAAGGGGTAAAATTTGAGCATTGAAGATAAAATTTTGGATCTAAATTTTCAGCGCAAAGCGGCTAAAGTGACGCTCGGAGTGAGTATGGGCATCACGGCTCTAACCGCGCTAAATATGAACTCGCGCATGTCGCAGCTGCATAAAATTTCCGGGCTAGTGATGCTGGGATGCGCGATCTGGCACGCTAGCCTTTACGGCTCGCCATACAGCGAGTTTTTGCAAAATAGAAAAGCAAAGGGCCGGGGCAGGAAGAGATCCGAAGCGAATTTAGCCCTAGAAAATTTATCGGACGACAAAAGCATCTCGGCAAAAAGCGCGCCAATAAAAAGAAAACCGCGCGCTCGTAAAAAGCGCCTAGCTCTAGAATAGAACATGCATTATAGCTATTCTGGTCGGTGTCGAGGATAGCAAAAGTAGATTTGCTCGCTATAAAGCAGCGGGCAACAGAAGTAAGTCTACAAAATTTAACAAAACGGGCGCAACGCAGATCACTACACCGAAAGCGCTCCGTCACCGCAAGAGCGACGCCTCTTAGCAAGGCCATACGGGTGCGATGCAAGATGCGCGCCGCACGTAAAATCTTTAGAAGCGTAACGCTTCGCGACTTTACTGCCTAAAAGGATTTATTTTACATAAATCGTTTTCACTAATTCCAATTGCTTTTATAAGCTCTTGGATATCTTGCCTGCTGTATATATTGATATATTCGTTATTATCATTTAGTATAAGCATGCGCTTTAATGTTCCATTTTCATTACATTCCATCTCTTCACTTCCATTACTATGCTTTTTTGATGCCATTTTTATATATCCGTTTTCATACCAATTGCATAAAATTCCGTTGCTGCTTTCCTCACTCTCTTGTT
>NZ_CALIBF010000209.1 GCF_938045465.1 uncultured Campylobacter sp. | reverse complement strand
GAGATCGACTCAGTACATTATAAGGTCAGGAGCAAAAACGGGGATTTATATCGTTGCTATTTTTCATCCGTTATAGTAGTTGATTCTGACGTGCTTTGCACAAAAATTGTTGGCGCAGGCGGTACTGGAGGTTCCAAAAGTGGTAACTGCAACGCTTTGCTTAAAAAAGCAGGTAAGTGCTAGCGCGCTAAGGACGGCTTAAACCGCGCGGCTTTAAAACAGGTTCATTCAGCCCAAATGCGCACGCCACTAGCTGTTTAGGCCGCACCCGCAAAATATTCATCGCGTCTGAAAAGCAAGCCCGCTGCTTCTACGGCGCATTTCGGCGCTTGTATGCTGGTGGGTAATAAAATTTTAATGCTTTTAAGCCTTGCCGAGAGGATTGCGAAATTTCAACGCGTAAATTTTAAATCTAGAGGCGCGTTTGGGCTCTTTTCGGTATGAAACGAGGCACAAAATTTACGCTTAAATTTTACCGCACACGATTACCGTATGAAATTTCATTGCGTTAAAGCCCTTTGCTCGGACACTTCGCGGATCGCAGCGCGCATTTAGCCGAGTTTAAACGTTGCAAATTACCTCGTGATCCCGGTAAATCGCTTCGCCGCGTAAATCTGTCGCAGGATTTATCGCGTAAAATTTTACCGCTTATTTCTATTAATTTCGCTTTCTACTTTCCGCCAAAAAATAGTAGATTTGCCATTATGATCACGATCGCGACGGGCGCTACGAAGCGCAGCGAAAAGTACCAAATTTTAAATCCCAGCTCGCCCATATCGGCGCCAAAAAGCCCGCGCAGGCGCTGCGTATCCATAACAAAGCCCACGAAGATCGCCGAGGTTAGCGCGCCTAGAGGCAGCATGACGTTTGAGCTTACGAAGTCCAAGCAGTCAAAAAAGCTCGCGCCGAAAAGCTTAAACCTGCTCGCATAATCCGCGTGCATCGATAGTAGCGAGCATGCGCCTAGCACCGCTATGACGCACCCTGAAATACAGACTGCGCGCAGGCGCGAAATTTTAAATCTGCCGATGAGATAGAAGACGAAAGGCTCGATCATCGAAACCGCGCTCGTGATCCCCGCGAAAAAGAGCGAGACGAAAAACGCGACTTCAAGCACCTGTCCCGCTAGCCCCATTTTTGCAAACATCGTAGTGAGCGAGACGAACACAAGCCCCGCACCCTGCGCGGGATCGGCGCGAAATTCGAAGATGAAGGTAAAGACGATGAGCCCCATCATCAGTCCGATCGCGATGTTGATAAATACGATGTTTACCGAGCTTCGCACGAGCCGCACCCCCTCGCTAAGCGACGCCGCGTATGCTGCGATACAGCCGACGCCCACGCATAGGGTAAAGAGCGCGAGCCCGAGTGCGGAGAGGACGGAGTTAACGGTGATTTTGCCGAAGTCTGGGTAGAAAAGAAATTTCGCCGCCGCGCCGAAGCCCTGCATCGTGCACGCATACGCAAGCATCGCGAGCAGCAGCACGAAAAGAAGCGGCATCATCACGACGTTTAGTCGCTCGATACCGCTTTTGATGCCGCGCGCGACGACGGATAACGTCAGCACGAGCGCAAGCGCGTAAAAGCCCAGGCTCGTGGCTAGCGAATGCGAGATGAGATCGTCAAAGACGGCGCCCGCTTCCTCGGCGGTTGCGGGCAGCGGAGAAAAGCCCAAAAATATGTAGCGGATCACCCAGCCGAGGATCACGAGGTAAAAGGACAGCACCAGCATGCCGCCCGCGATGAAAACGCCTCCTGCGCGCCATTTGCGTCCGCCGAGCGGCGCCAGCGTCTCGTATGCGCTCGGCAGATCCCGCCCGCTTAGCCTGCCTAGCGCCATCTCGGCTAGGAATATGCTAAAGCCCACGCCCAGCGTGAGCGCGAGGTATAAAAGCACGAAGGCGCTGCCGCCGTTTTGACCCACGAGGGTGGGGAATTTCCATGCGTTGCCAAGCCCCACTGCGCCGCCTGCGACGGCAAGTATGAAGCCGATTTTGCTAAATTTATCGTTCATTTTCTCTCCGATGATTTTTAAATTTTAAAGCCGCGGAATTTTAAAATTCCAAACTATCGCCGCAACCTTGCTATGAAATTTAGCGCATTGTTTTTAGACCGCTTTAGCGCTAAATTTTAAAATTCCGCAGCGTGATCAGACACGACTGGCTACGGCGTCTTTGCCGTGGTCTTGCGCAGGTTGCCGCGCGGATTAGCGCAGTCACGCCGAAGGCTGATTGCGGTCGCTGCATGCTCCTATCTAGACATAAAATTCCAAGCGCGATTTTTGACAGCCGCCATAGCCGCGCACGGATCGCCGTGAGGCTCACTATGGAATTTTGCCTATCGCTCCAAGCCGTCAGAGCGTAAAATTTTAAAATTTCAAGCCGCAATATGCGATCCCTGCGCTGTTCTGACGGATCGGCCGTCTATTAGACGGATTGCGGTCTTGTGCGCCGTTTCGGCGACAAATTTTAAAATTCCAAGCGCAATTTCGCGCGGGTCACCACAAAATTTTACGCGCCGCTTCTGCGGCACATTGCGTAGGTCGCGTCATAAACTATCGTGGCGGCTGTGCACCGACCGTCTCGGTTTAGAATTTTAAAATTCCGTAGCGTGATCAGATGCGGCTGCGCTACGACGCCTTTGTCGCGCGCACCGATCGCCATGCGGGTTAGCACGATCGCGCCGAAAGCTGATTGCCGTCGCATACTTTGACCTTCCTCTATCTAAACATAAAATTTTAAACTATCGCTGCAAGGCTAACGGATTGCCGCAAGTTCGCTATGAAATTTGGCGCGTTGCTTTTGGACTGCTTTAGCGCCAAATTTTAACTTCCATGTTATCCACCTGCTTTACAAAATTTAAAAATTTAAAATTTTTAACTGATTGAGTGCTATCACTACGATCGCGACTGGCGCCACGAAGCGCAATAGCACAAAATACCACAGCTTAAAGCCCATTCGTCCCATATATGGGCGCAGTAGAATTTCGACGGCTCGTTTTTTGATCACGAACCCTACGAAAATCGCCACGATTATACCACTAAGAGGCATTAAGATATTCGAGGTTAGGTAATCAAGCACGTCAAAAAAGCTCTTGCCACCTAGGCTAAAATACTCGCTCGTGCCCCCGTAATAACCCAAAATGCAGCATATCCCTAAAACATACGTCACGGCAAAAACTAAAAGCGAAGCGCGCTTGCGGCTTAGCTTGCGGGAGTTTACGAGATAATAAATCGCAGGCTCCAGCATCGAAATTGCAGAAGTAATCGCCGCAAATAATAGCGAGGTGAAAAATAAAAAGGCTAGGATATTTCCGATCGCACCGAGCTTTGAAAAAAGCACCACCAGCGAGACGAACACAAGCCCCGGACCTTGCGCTTTGGGATCGCCGCCGAATTCAAAGATGAAAGTAAAGACGATAAGTCCCATCATCACGCCGATTAGGACATTAATGCAGACGATATTTATGCTTGAGGTTAGGATGTTGGTGCGCGCAGGCAGGCTCGCGGCATAGGTCATAATCGTAGTAACGCCAAGCGAAAGCGTAAAAAACGCAAGTCCTAGCGCCGAAAGAACGCTATCTTTATTAAGCTTGGAAAAATCTGGCACCAGTAAGAATTTCGCGCTACGTCCGAATCCATCGAAACTCGCGGCGTAAATTAGCATCAAAACCAGCAAAATAAATAGCGCGGGCATCATCCAGACATTCAGCCGCTCGATGCCACTTTTGACACCTTTAGATACGATGAAAAAGCAAAACGCCGACGCTATGGTAAAGCACACAGCCACGCTTAAAAAGTCGCTACCTAAAAGTGCGTTAAACGCTGCGCCGCTTTCATCTATGCTTTTTGGCAGATACAAGGCGCTTGAGACTACGTATTTTAGGATCCAGCCCATTACGACGCTGTAAAAAGCATAGATCAAAAGCGCACTAATCATAAAAAATCCCGCGTATTTCCATGCGCCTTTGTATGAGGGTGCGAGCTTTTCAAATGCGCGCACCGGATCACTTTCGCTTAGCCTGCCGATGACGATCTCGGCTAAAAAAATCACGAAGCTAACCAAAAGCGTCAGCAAAAGATATAGCAAGATAAATGCGCTGCCGCCGTTGGTGCCTACTAAAGTGGGGAATTTCCACGCATTACCGAGCCCCACGGCACTGCCTGCGACTGCGAGGATGAAGCCGATTTTGCTAAATTTATCGTTCATATTATGCCTTGTAGCGGAATTTAAAAGGGCAATATTAGCAAAATCTAGCTTAACTCGCCAAGCTAACCGGGTGGAATTTAGGCAAACCCGTTATAATGCCGCGAATTTTAAAGGAGATAAAATGAAATCGATAAAAGAAGTGATGCTCTCTCGCCACAGCTGCCGTAAATTTTGCAGTGACAAGCTAAATAATGAACTCGTGCGCGAGATACTTGATCTTGCGCGCTTAAGTCCCAGCTCATGCGGATTGGAACCGTGGAATATGATGATAGTCTCGGATCTTTGCGAGCTAAAAGAGCTTTCTGTAGCCTGCAACAGCCAGCCACAAATAGCCGAGTGCTCGCACGCCGTGATTTTAATCGCGCGTAACGATCTGAGCGTGGGCGAGGAGTATTTAGAACGAACCGTTCGCCGTCGCGCAAACACTCCGCAAAAATATGAAGCTGCGATGAATTATTTCTGCGCGAAATTTGCGGGCTTAGACGACGAAGCGCTGATGAACTACGCGACCAAGCAGCTTTATATCTTAGCGGCAAATATCGCTAATATCGCCGAGAGCTTTGACGTGCGCTCGTGCATAATGACCGGCTTTGACGCCGCGGCTCTGGAAAGATTCTGCGCTTTAGAGGCGAAATTTCGTCCCGCGATCGTCGTGGCTTTGGGACGTGGTGAACCTAGCAAATACCCGCACACGCGCTACAGGCTGGATGAAATTTTAATCTCTCGCGGCGGCAGCGAAAAAAGATAAAATGAAGCAGTTCTGCTCGCAAAGCTAGGCGCAAGCTTCGTTTATTAAAAGCGTCGTTTTGCGAAATTTTATCGGTTTAAAAGTGCGATAGCGTTAAAATGCGCTTAAAATTTCAAAGGATAATCATGCAAGTCAAACTTCTAAATTTCACTCCGCTTTGGGTCTGCTCAAATGCGATCCGCACCTGCTGGCAGAGCTTTGAGCGTGGCGATTGCGGCGGCGTCAAAGACCTGGCGCTAATAGACCGCGTCGGCAATCAGCTCAAGCACTCAAGCACGCTCGAGCACCTCTATTACAATTTCTACATCAGCAGCATCTCTCGCGCGCTGCTTCAGGAGCTGGCGCGCCACCGCCTTGCAAGCCTTAGCGTAAAATCCACTCGCTACACTCTTAAAGAATTGCGCGGCGAGGGCAGCTTCGCGCAAGGCGATTTCGAAAACGCCGCGCGATACATTGTGCTTACGGGCAATGAAGCGGTCGATAACGCAAGCATAGCGGCGCTTGAAAATCTGCGCGTAATCTTACAAACCTCGATCAGCCTTGATATCGCTAAATACTGCCTGCCAGAGTGCTACAAGAGCGAGCTTAGCTGGAGCATAAACGCGCGCAGCTTGCAAAACTTCCTCGCTCTGCGCTCTAGCAAAGCTGCGCTTTGGGAGATCCGCGAGCTTGCCGGTAAAATTTACGATGCGCTGCCGCAGGAGCATAAATTTATATTCCAAAGCTACATGGCGGGCGAGAAGACGTAAGGCGAAAAGTAGCGCGCGGGATAAATTTAGATGCAAAAGGGCTGCGATGATAAAACTTACGCAGATGAGAGCGGCTTTTGAAAAGGAGGAGCCGGACGCGCTTTATCTGAGCTACTTGGGATGGGTAAAAACCTTAGTTCCGTTTTGGAGGCAGGCCGCTGCGAGGATCGCGGAGCTAAGCGACACGGCGGATGAAAAAAGAGACAAGCATCTGCGCTCAATCGACAATTCTTTGCAGCTTTTGCAAGCTTGGCGATTTAAAAAGATAAAATACGTGCAAGCAAGAAGAAAAGAGATCGATAGCGCCATAAGTTTTATTAGAAACGGCGCCTTAACGCAGCGGGCATGCAGATACGCCTTTGCGCCCGTTTGCAGAAATTTAGCGAGCATCTTGCGCAGCTTTTTATACGTTTCTACCTTCGGCTATTCGGACGAGCAGCTTCCGACCGTATTCGCTCAAAAAATTTACGGCATTGCGCTGTGCCATACTTTATTTCCCTTTGATACGGGCGATTTTGTGTATTATCTGCCGCGAGAGAAGTCCATCCATACCGGCGACCCCGCCGATTTGGACAACTGGCATTTGATGATGGAGATAGCGGGCGGCGATTTAGGGATTTCTGCGTTGATTGAGCGGCTAAACGAACGCGCGTATGAAATTTGGACGAATTACAAAACGCCGTTTGAATGGAAATACGACGAGGGGATTTGGAATTTGGAATTCGAAAATATTTCAAAAAGGCTGCACTATGCGGGCTTGCGGGCTTTTATGGGTCTGAGTAATGCAGAATAAAAAGCGCGCGAAATTTCAAATTTGCTTTTGAAATTTCATTCGCGGGCGGTAAAAATTCTGCGAGTTCTAATGCGGGTAAAATTTAAAATTCGCTTGAACGGGTTTTTGGTAGCCTGCGGTATAAAATTTAGCCGCCGCGCATTTTACGACTTGCGGCGGCGAGAATTGCAACGGCGGCAAAACGAAAGCTTGGGTGAGCGATAAATTTAAAGGACGGATTATGAAAAATCTAGCACTTGTGATGTTTAGCGGACAGACGCACCTCGATTTTATGGGATTTTACGATTGTATGCTAAGGCTCAAAGCCGTCCGCCCGCAGCTTGAGATGAGGTTTTGCTCGCGCGAGCGGCAGATTTCGGATAGCGGCGGCCTTACGATCGACGTGGGCGAGATCATGACGGATCTAGGCGGATTTGATGCGGTTTTTGTGCCAGGCGGTATGGTGACGCGCCGCCTGAGGGACGATGCGGGTTTCATCTCGTGGCTCGCAACCGCGCGCGATGCGAAGTATAAGTTTAGCGTTTGCACCGGTTCGCTGCTTCTGGGCGCGGCGGGGTTTTTGCGAGGTAGGCGCGCGACCACGCACCCGTTTTGCTACGATCTGCTGGCGCCTTACTGCGCGGACGTGGTGTATGAACGGCTCGTGCGCGATAGCCTGCCCGAAGGGGGCGAGATCATCACCGCAGGCGGCGTGAGCAGCTCCATAGAACTTGGACTTTGCGTGATCGAGAAATTTGCAGGCGCCTCTGCGCGAGAGACCGCCGCCGCGGCAATGGATTATCCGTATTACGGTGCGGGCAGTGGGAGTATTTGATTAAATTTTAAAGGGGAGACGAAAACGATAAGACCGAGTTTGAAATTTTAACGCGTGATCCTTAGCGCGCGATAACGGCGACCGCTGCGGAGCTTTTTGCAAACGGCGAGAAATTTTATTTTCGTACTAGGCGCTACGAGCGAGGGCCTTGCGTCGCATCTCTGTGCGTGTTCGCGCGAAGGGACGTGCGGAGCGTTTAATAAGCGCGTATAGATCATAACGAGCGGCGTTTATGGGCGGGCATCAAAATGTGCGCGACCGCAAATTTTGCGTTCGCTTGCGCTCCCTGCTCAATCGGGTCATGAAGCGGAGGTTTGATCGGATCGCGAGCAGGCGCCGTTTTGCCGAGCGAGCGTAAGACAAGCGACTGCTGCGCTGGCCAAACTTAAACGAAACTAAATATCTAGTATCAAGCATATACAAAACGCGATCGAGACGATGAAAGCACGGATGTCCGTCATGTCGTAGATGCCGTCCTGCGATCGCGGATACGATAAATATATCAGCGCGATCATGATAGATATTTTTAAAATATGCGGTAAAATTTTATCCATGCCGCGTCTTTTTGCGAATGCGACGGGGTTTTTGCGGGCGCGCCAGAGATTGCGGCAAAAGCACCGCAACGCATTTGCCGCGGATGCTAGCTTTGAACTCAACATTCATCTCTCCTGTAGGCTTCGTTTACGGGCCTGTCTAAAGCCTTATTATAGCAGCAATTTGGGCTTTTGCATACCGGATCCGGCGCGCGATGATCTGAATTGCGTCATAGCGGCAAATTCTAGCTTTTTGTGCTACGCGATTAAAATTTCGATCGCTTAAATTTTATACTCTGCGCAGGCTTGCAAACGTTTTGTAAAATTTAAAACGCAAAAGCGCGTGAGCTTACGAGCGATGAAGGCAAAATTTTGTATAATCAAAAAATCCGTAGGAGAGGGCGTTTGGCTCGGAGCCGAAATACTGCAGCGTCAAGACCGAAGGCTTGCTCGGTTAGGAATTTTACGTAAGGACGGTCGGTGGGGCGAGATAAAGCTTTATCGCTGCTTTCGCATATAGCTTTCGGGTCGCTTATAGGTTAAAATTCAGAGAAAACAACCCGTGGAAGTTCGCAATCGCGCTTTTTGCCTACGCGATTTTGTTTGCTTTTTATCCGCAGACTCTGCTTAATGACAATAAAAAGACGATTGCCCTGCTGCTATTTATGGCGCTTTTGATCGTGATTGTGTAGCGGCGCCTACAAATCGGTGGGATCGGTTGCAGCGGCGATGCGATCCGCCTTTGATTGCAGCGGCGCGTGCGAGCGAGACTATTTTTAAAATTTATTGTAAAATTATGGCGTTAATTCATTAAAGCTTAAAGGGCTAGCATGCAGATAAATTTAGACGACGTGAGGATCGAGAGCGGCTGGAAAGAGGCGCTTAGGGAGGAATTTTTAAGCGAGTATTTTGCAAAGATCAAAGAAAACCTGCTCGCCGCAAAGGCGCGCGAGATCGTTTATCCGCCTGGAAATTTGATCTTTAATGCCTTCAATCTAACTCCGTTTGAGCGGGTGCGCGCGGTGATTTTGGGGCAGGATCCCTACCATGGCGCGCATCAGGCGATGGGGCTTAGCTTTTCGGTGCCGCACGGCGTACGAATTCCGCCCAGCCTCGTAAATATCTACAAAGAGATTAAAAGCGATCTGGGTATCAGCGAGCCTGAAAGCGGCGATCTGAGCTACTGGGCGAAGCAGGGCGTGCTGCTACTTAATGCGAGCCTTAGCGTGGGCGCGAACCGCGCGAATTCGCACAGCGGCTTCGGCTGGCAAATTTTCACCGACGCCGTGATTAAAATTTTAAGCGCGAGGCGGCAAAATTTGGTCTTTATGTTGTGGGGAAATTTTGCCAAAGCAAAATCGGCGCTGATCGATGCGCAGAGGCATCTCATTTTAACCGCCGCGCATCCTAGTCCGCTTGCGGGGGGAGCGTTTTTTGGCTGCAAGCATTTTAGCAGATGCAACGAATATCTGCGCGCGCACGGCATGGGAGAGATCGATTGGGATCTAAATCACGGCGCAGATTAAATGTATTTTAAATGAAATTTGCGTAAAATGCGCCGCAAAATTTCAAAGGCAAAGAAATTTTAAAAAATGTCGAAAGGAGAAGTGAGCGAATAATATACGACCGGCTTAAGAGGGCTTGCCGAAGCGACGCAGATGCGTGGCTAGGCTAATCATTGTAATTAAAGGAACGATATGAAAAAGATAATTTTGGGAATTTTATTGCTATTTACAAGTAGTGTAGTGGCAAATACCCTATCTGAGATTAGGCAATCGGGCAGTGTGCGCGTAGGCGTATTTGAGGCGCAACCGCCTTTTAGTAAATTTGAAGACGGCAAATTTCAAGGATTTGAGGTGACTTTAGCCGAGGCGCTATCAAAAGATATATTCGGCGGCAAGGCGGGCAAGGTGGAATTCGTGCCCGTAAAGGCTAGTGAGCGTTTAAAAGTGTTGGAAGAGAATAAAGTAGATATGGTGCTTGCGACCTTTACGATCACAAATGAGCGTAAGCAGGTGGTCGATTTTACGACGCCGTATTTCGCAGTAAATATCGGCGTGCTAACCCGCAAGGGCGATAAGATCAAAACTATGTCTGATTTACATGGTAAGCCGATCATCGCAGAAAGCGGAACTACGGGTGAGGCGTATTTTAGAAAAGAGGGCTTTGAAATTGTAAATTGCGCTACCGCAAACGAATGCTATAAAATGCTAAAGGATGGTAAGGGCATCGGATATGCGACTGATAATCTGATAGTTTTAGCTTATGCTGTAATCGACAGCGACACTGAGGTAAATATAAAGAATTTAGGCGTTTCGGATTTCTTAGGCATCGCGGTTTCTAAGGGCAATAAGGATCTGCTTGAGTTCTTAAATGGTGAGCTAGTCAAACTAAGTAAGAACGGCTTTATAAAAAAGACCTATGACGAGACGATTGAGCCGTATTACAAGGGTACTGCGGAGAAAAAATATTTCTTGCTGGATGATCTTTATAGCCTATTTTAGGCGGGCATAGCGGTACGGCTCGCCTGCATTTGCTTGCAGTAAGCATAGCTGTGTGCTCTCGCTAGGTAAAATTTAAAAGGCTCGCATAGTCTTGCTATTTTGCCCGACTTTGCGAGCTTGGGTTTGGATTATAAAATTCTACTAACGCGCCGTTGAAGAATTTGCGAGCTTGGTTTAGATTGTAAATTTTACTAACACGCCGTTGCAGAATTTATAAAATTCCGTAGAATTTCGCAGCGGCGTGCTATTTTTGCGGCACTAATAGACGCACAGAATTTTATAGCGAAGCGCTAAAATTTAATGAGAGCAGGCAGGGTTTGGCGCAAGGTAGCAAAATTTAAAAAGCTTCTATCATTATGCTTAGAAATTTTAGTTGCGAAATTTTATCGCTAAGCTCGCAATTTAGGGAATAGTTTCGGTTCTAGTAAAATGAAATTTTAAGAAAATTTACATTACAATTACGAAAAATTTAAAATTCAAGGAGGAAATTATGAAAAAGTCATTTTTTCTTATTCTATTGTCGGCGATCTTTGTTTTTGCGAATTCCTTAAGCGAAATAAAGCAAAGCAAGGTTATCAGAGTAGGCGTTTATGAAAATGAGCCGCCTTTTAGCAAGTCAAGCGAGAAAGGCTTTGAAGGCTTCGAAGTTGAGCTTGCCAACGCGCTAGCTGGTAAAATTTTCGGCAATAGCGGCGGTCGTATCGAGCTCATACCGGTAACAAACGAAGTGCGTTTTCCGATGCTGCAAAACAATCAGGCAGATATGATAATCGCGGCTGCAAGTATCACTGAAGAGCGTAAAGGCAGCGTAGATTTTTCGATGCCGTATTTTACGGTCAATTTGGGAATTTTAACGAAAAAAGACTCAAATATTCACAAAATAGGCGATCTGATGGGCAAAAAGATCGGCATCATCCGCAAGACTACCGGCGAGGCGTATATCAAAAAGGACGGCGGTTATAATGTTTCCTACTGCAACGATTCGGTCGATTGCTACAGGAGATTAAAAAGTGGCGAGATTGACGGATATTGTAACAACAACCTTTTTGTTATGGTCTATCCGATCGTAGATCCCGCAGTCGAAGTCAATATCAAAAATTTAGGCGAGAACGTATTTTTGGGCGTCGCGGTGCAAAAGGGTAACGCGGAGCTGCTAGAAGCGATCAATAAAGGCTTGATCGCGCTTAGCAAAGAGGGCTTTTTCAAAAAGGCTTACGAGGATACTTTCGAATCCTTCTATAAAGGCACCGTCGATAAAAAATATTTCTTACTCGACGATCTTTACAGCTTTTTTTAATAAAAAAGGAATTTGAAATGAAAAAATCACTGTTTTTAATTCTTTTATCTTGCATCTTTGCGCTTGCGAATTCTTTAAGCCAAATAAAGCAGAGTAAAGTCATTCGTATCGCCGTTTATGAAAATGAACCTCCATTTAGTAGAGTTACGGATAACGGCTTTGAGGGCTTTGACGTAGAGCTTGCTAATGCAATCGGAGGTAAAATTTTAGGCGATACCGGCGGCAGGATCGAGCTCATACCGGTATCGGCGCAAGCGCGCTTTCCGTCCATTCAAAATAATCAGGCGGATATGCTTATCGCGGCTGCGAGCGTTACTGAGGAGAGAAAGAAAAATTATGAGTTTTCGATGCCATATCTTTCGGTAAATTCCGGAGTTTTAACTAGAAAAAGCGACAACATCAAAAAAATGAGCGATCTACGAGGTAAAAAAGTAGGCGTCATCCGCGGCTCGACGGGCGAAGCGTTTATGCAAAAGGACGGCGGCTACAATCTAGTGTATTGCAAAAATTCCTCCGATTGCTACAAGCGGTTAAAGAGCGGCGAGATCGACGGCGCGTGCGACGATAATCTATTTGTGATGGTCTATCCGGTCGCAGATCCTAGCGTCGAGGTTAATATCAAAAGTCTTGGCGAGAACGTATTTTTAGGCATCGCGATGCAAAAAGGCAACGCAGATCTCGCAGAAGCCGTTAATCAAGCGCTCATTTCGCTTAGCAAAGAGGGCTTTTTCAAAAAAGCGTATAACGATACTTTCGAGCCTTTCTACAAAGGCACCGTCGATAAAAAATACTTCCTTTTAGACGACATATACAGCTTCTTTTAAAATTTTAAATTTTGATTGCGGGGTCGGGATTTGAAGCTTCGCGGCTTTAAATTCTAACCCGCGCATAACCGGTGCGTCATTAAAATTCCATCTCAAAATTTTGTCCTAAAATTTCATTTCAAATTTTATTAGTCCCGCCGCCGCGCCGAAGCCCGGCGTGCACACGGCGGTCGCAATCTTTAGTATTTGCGACCGTTTACGGCGCGCAAAGCTAGATCGAGCTAAGCTTTAAAATTTTACTCCGAGCCCTTGGAATTTTCCAAATCCCCCATGCGCTCCTGCTGCGCCTGCACGAATGCGTCATATCTGATAAAAAGATAATCCTTGATCTCAAAAATCATCAACGTAAAAATCGAAGGCAGTGTGAAAAATCTAATCGTCATAAACACCAGATCAAGCGCGTTTAGCTCGTCGCTGCCCGTGCGATACCCTCCCGCACCCGCGGTTAAAATCCCGTGCAGCGTCTCGTAGTTGTAAAGGATGAAAATCGTCACGAAAAGCGTCGAGAGCTTTGAGACGATCTTATTCATGATCTGCGCCACGTCCTCGTCGGCG
>NZ_CALIBF010000208.1 GCF_938045465.1 uncultured Campylobacter sp. | reverse complement strand
CGCCGCCGTCCTCATCCTCGCTGATGGCGCGTAAAATTTCATCGCTCGCGCGAATGCCCCTTGCCGTCCCACTCTCGCAGGCTCAAAAACGTCGTGCTGCCGTCAGCGTCCAAAGCCTTTTCGTTTAAAATTTGAGCGCGTAAGGTGCCTTCATTTAAGCTCTCCTCGCTCGCGACCTCGATAAAAACATCCGTGCCGAGCAGATAGCTGGTCCGCTCAAACTCGCTTTCGTACTCCCGGCCGTCAAATTTGGCGGTAAATTCGCGCACCCGCTCGTCCGCTTCGCAGCCGAACATCATCGCGTCGCTATCTGAAATTTTAACGATATAAGGCTCGTTCATGAGGCTTTTCTAAATTTTATTGCGGCTCGCATTTGCCGTAAAACCACTCGCGAGTTTCGTTTAGCTTAAACTCGCCGTCTTTTAGAAAATACTGCTTGCTGCTTTTGATCGCGTTTTCGCCCGCGGCTATGTAGTCGCCGATGAAGCCGCGATCCAGGACGTCGTGCGCTAAAATATCCCGCTCAAAGACGTTTTGCGTCCTTTGCGTCTCGCGCCATTTGCCGCTCTCATCGGGCTCGCGCAGGATGATCGAGATGTTATTGCTCGCTTCGTCGTAGTCGTAGATATACTCGTACTGCTTGCCATCGGAGGCCGCGCGATTTTTTATCACGTTGCCGCACGCGTTGTAGCTAAACTCGTTTTCAAACACGACCTCCCAGCGCTGCAGCTCCTCGCGCCAAAGCGCGGTTTGCTCGCGTAGAGGCCTGCTTTCCTCGGTCTCCTCGTGCACGTTTTTGTAGTACTCCCTCCACTCGTTTTTTGCGGCGTCCCAGCGCGATCTTAGCTCGGTAAAGCGCCTATACTTAGGCTCGATCTTGCGCAAGATCTTTTCATCGCGCTGCCATGTGCCGTCCTTCCATATAAAATTTATCTCGCTGCGCGTCCCGTCCGCGGCCGCAAAGACCGTGTGCTTTGTAAGCGGCACCCATTTGCCGTGCCACGCGTAGCCTTCGGAGCCCGCGTAAACGTCGCCGTTGTAATGGTATATCGATTTTTCGTACGGCATCCATTTTTTCGCTTTGGCGTTCCATTCATAGGTCGCTACGAAATTGTTTCTGTCGCTTTCATCGACAATCCTTTTAGTAAGGTGCGTCGGCGTCCATCTGCCCTTTTTTAGCGTTAAATTTTGTAAAATTTCCGTTTTGCCCTCGCGCTTTTCGACGACTTTTTCTCCCTCGTATGGCTTGCCGTCCTTGCTTTGCAGGCTGAAATAAATTTTCGAGCCGTCCTTTGCGATCTCCTGCTTGCTCATCGCCGTTTCGCGAAATTTGTTTGTATTCGCGTCCCAGTCGTATTCGACATTTTCGATCTCGCGCTCGCCGCTTTCGTCAAATTTGCTAAAGCTTTTAGATACGGACGATCCCTCTTCGCCGCTCTTTTTGTAGATTTTTTCTAGGCGGCGGGTTTTGGCGTCGTAGTTTTGGCTCACTTCATATTCGTAGCGCGGCACGGCGCCGCTCTCTGTTTTGTAGCTCGTCTTTTGCAGGCAAATTTTATCCCGCGCTATGTATTTCGTCGCCGCTTCGCTCGCCTCGGTCGCGCCCGCAGGCATCGCTAGCGTTAATGTCGCCGCCAAAATGGAGCCTGCGAAAACCGCCGTCCGCGCCCTCGAGTTTACCGCCGCATCCTCGGGCAAAATTTTAAAAACACCTCTCATGACCGCTCCTTTTATCTAAATTTTAAATTGCGTCTACCGCTTTATATCCTCGCTCGAAAAAGCTCTCTCGCCTTCGTAAATTTTCTCATAGCGGCTTAGCTTGCCCTCTTTGAAATAGCCGATGAAATAGGCCGCCGATCTTTCGGCCTGCTCTTGCGAAATTTCATCGTAGAGATAGACGGGCTCCTTTGATTTTTGTTTATGCAGGCACGAACAGCTACGAAAATAGCGCCTTTTGATTTTAAAATTTTGCGCCTCGTCGCCTTGCTCGTCTGCGCGCTTTGTTGCGTTTATTTCGCCACTCTGCTTGTCTGCGGGCGCCAGATCCTCTCCTTGGACGCCTTGCACCGTTTGTTTTTGCTCGCTTGCCGCGCCATGATCTTGCGCTGCTACGGCGCCGAAACAGATACTCGCCGAAATTAAAGCCGAAATAGCCGCTCTTGCCACTCTGATTAAAACCATTTTTCAACCTTTTCTTTTGTCGTCGCTGCGTGCGGACCTGTCGCGGCGTAGGATTTAAATTTTAAAATTTACGCAGCGCACGAAACATCCGCGCCGTTAAATTTAACTGTAAAGCTCGTGTGACGGCACCTGCTAAATTTTAACCGCGGCACTCACACGAATATTGCTCGTCCGCTAAATTTAAACGCATAGCTTGCGCGACGCCACATCCGCATAAAATAGCGCCGCGCCTGCTAAATTTAACCGCGACGTTCGCGTAAGGCCGCGCAGGTAAAATTTAGCCGCGAAATTTTACCTGCGCATCTTCAAACGCTACTTTATCTTTTTATATTTCCACGTCTGCTCCGTTATGAGCTCGGACTTGCCGTCTTTAAGCTTAAATTCCTTAAAGCTCGTTATCGCGTAGATGCTAGGCATCTCAAACATCATCAGCGCGGCTCCGTGCCCCACGCTATCGGCTGAGATTGCAGTATCGTAAGTGGCCTCCGAGCGCCCGGTTTGCACCCATTTGCCGCTCGCATCAAGCTTGTAGATATCCATCGCGGTATTGCTGCCGCGCTCGTCGTAGCTATAGACGTATTTGCCGCTACTGGAATTTGATTCGTAGCTTTGCTCTAGTAGTCGCTCGCCCGATTTATCGTAAATTTCGCCGTTTGAGTAGC
This sequence comes from uncultured Campylobacter sp., assembly GCF_938045465.1. Lineage (GTDB taxonomy): Bacteria > Campylobacterota > Campylobacteria > Campylobacterales > Campylobacteraceae > Campylobacter_B. The sequence goes on along the minus strand of NZ_CALIBF010000208.1, from coordinate 26,363 downwards.
TTTTGACCCAATCTTTAAGTCGCTCGTCCCACAGATAAGAGGTCATATTAAGATCCGCGCCCTTCTTGATAGCGGTCTGTTTGCTCATATTATCCCACGCGCCCTTCTCGTCGTTCCAGATGAAGCTCGTAACGATCCCCTCGCCTTTCGCGGCATCAAGCTCGTGCTTGCTCATCGTCGCGTTTTGCCACGCGCCGTCCTTAAAGGTGCTGCGGATCTGCTCGTAGCTGCCGTTTCGATCGCCGTTAAGCATCTCTCGCTCGCTGTTTTGCCACGCGCCGTTTACAAACTCGTAGCTCACGTATCCGCTCATCTCTCCTGCGGCGTCGTAGAAAATTTCGATCTTATCTTTGGGCTGCCAGCTCTTGCCGTCCCATTTGAAGCTTATCGTAAGCTCCTCCTTATCCCACGCGTTTTTTACGGATCTGTTCATGCTCTCTTTCTGCCATTTGCCCTTTACAAACTTATATCTCACGTCCTGCGTCGCGTTACCGTCGTAGCTAGAGACGGTTTTGCTCGCATTGCGCGTGCCGTCATCCGCTACCGAATTGCTCTCGCGCGTCGTGATGCCGTCTTTTACGCTTTCCGTGTAGTCTTCTATTTTTTTCCACTTGCCGCTTTTAAGATCGAGGTTAAATACTTCAAATTTAACCATATCCCCCTTTTCGTCAAAGTAGCTGATCTCTTTGTAGCTAGAGCCTAGGCCGTCCGAGGAGTTCGTATCTCTTATCTGCTCCAGCTTGCGCGCCGCCGCATCGTAGCTTAGATACGTGCTCTCCTTGCGCTGCCCGAGTGAGCTGTAGCTCATGCTTTGCACCATATACTCATACTCCTTGGCAAACGCCGCCGCACAGAGCAGCGCAAGTATCGTAGCGAGCTTTTTCATCCTCTCTCCTTGTAAAAAATTTTGATAATTATATAATGTTCGTATATAAAAACGGATAAAATTTCGCCGCGCGGCTAAATTTAAAAACTTCGATTTTTAGGCGGTAGCGGTGAAATTTTACGTCGCCAAACGGCTGGAATTTTAGTAATATTTGATCTGATTTTGTGTTAGTTGTTGATAGAATTTATGCGAAATAGAATTGCGTGCGAGCTTCTGCTAAATTTTAAACAGATCTAGGCTAATTTATATCAAAGCTTCACTGCGTGCCGTTAGCGATAAAATTCTACGTCATAAAATTTTAAATTCACGCGCAGATCCGTTTGAGGAGATAAAAATGCAACACTAAATTTTTGGTAGCTAAAAATTTCAAATAATGCCGATTTTTCAAAAGTGCCGCTGGTTAAGCGGCACTAATCGCAGAAGCGCTCATCTGCGTTATTTGCTTTGCGCTTGGCTAGAAAGTCCGCCTTTTTAGCGGGGTCTGCGAAAAACTCGTCCTGCCTAAGTAGCGCGGCGTCCATTTTGTCCTCGGCTGCCTTGAGCGCAGCGGCGCGATCTACGAAGTGCGATGGAAATTTCTCATCAAATATCGCTTTATACGGGTGCGCCTTGACCCAGTCCCTGGCGCGTGCCGCCGCATCGCGCTGTTTAGCAAGATCGCAGAATGCATATGGATTTACCACGTTGCCGACTAGCTGCAAAAATGCCGCATTCGCGGACTCAGTCTCGCGAAACATCTCGTCCTTGATATCGATGACGCGAGCGAAGGTTAGGAAGCGATTTTTGCCCGCGTAGAACCAAAACACCGCGTCGTCCTTAAGCCCCAGATCATAAGCGCGCGCCGCGACCGTCATCAGCGTGGTCGGAGCGACCATGTCCGGGGCGTCCTCGATGATTTTGATCGCTTTTTTCAGGCTCGGCACGTCGTTTTTCATCAACAGATCGTCGATAGGCTCGTAAACGTGCACGTATTCGGGCTTGCCCTCCTTGGCCGAATAAAACGGCGAAACATAGATGTCGATCGAAGTGATTTTTTCCACCTTGTCCTCACTACTCTCGCTTTGGGCGCTCAAAGTCGCAGCCGCCGCCGCACACAGCAGCAGTGAACGAAATTTTTTCATGGTCTCTCCTTCGGTTAAATTTTATAAATTCTCTTCGTAATTATACCCTGAAATTTAAGAGCGCGAGCTTGATTTTTAACGAATATATTTTTGCGGAATTTTAATTTTTGCGGTGCGGCTCTATTTTCTTTTTATTCGGCTTCAGCGCGACGCTTTACGCGGCTAAATTTAACACCGCTAGTCGTAAAATTTAGCTCATAATTTAGATCGCATGAAATCGTTCAAAGTGCTTACTAAAATTTTAAAATTTCGCCCTTTTAAGCATCGTATGCTAGTCATTTATCGCTGAATGCGGCTATAAACCGACCGCGGCATTGCGCGGTATCGCATAAAATAAATTTGCCAGTCCGCGGTGAGCCATGAAATCACAGGCGTAACTGTTCACACGCTTGTTCTTGATCTGCGCGAAATAAAGCCACCGAAGCGCCACCAAAGTTTTAGTTGCTAAAAAATACTGCACCGTTATCTCGCAATGGAATTAAATTTAGCAAATTCTATCACGACATAAACGCGACGTTGCTGCTTGTAATCTCGTAGCGAAATTAAATTTAGCTGCAGCCTCTGACATTATGACCTTTAGCTGCGCTTTAAATTTTACTTTCAAAGCCCGTTTTCGCCGCGTCGCGGTAGAAATCTATCTGATCTTTTTTGATGATGCGGATGTAGTCGGTGCTGCCGGGATGGCCGCTTTGAAAGCCCGCCGTCATCACGTAGGTGCCGCCTTCTTCGATGAGCCCGCGCTGCAGAGCCTCGCTTATGATACGTGCGAGCAGCGAGTTGATGCTCGTTTTTTCCCTGACCATCGCCGGATTTACGCCCCACACGAGACTTAGCGCATGCGCGGTCTGCTCGTCGTGTGCGATTGCGATGATATCGATTTTGGCGCGGTTGCGTGCGAGTTTGATCGCCGAGCGCCCCGAGCCCGTGATCGAAAGTATCGCGCCCGCGCTCAGTCTTGCGGCGAGCGCTGCGGTGCTTGAGGTGATCATATCGGTCTCGTCGTAGAAATCGTAATCGTTAAATTTGTCGTAAGGATAGATCTTTTCGGTCTCGCGGATTGTCTCGCTCATCGCGGCGACCACGGCTGCGGGGTTTTTGCCGATGGCGCTTTCCTCGCTTAGCATCACGGCGTCGGTGCCGTCGAGCACGGCGTTTGCGACGTCGCTGATCTCGGCTCTGGTGGCGCGCTCGTGCTCGGTCATGCTAAGCATCATCTGCGTGGCGGTGATGACGGGCTTTGAGCGGGCGTTGGCTAACGCGATGATGCGCTTTTGGATACGCGGGATCTCATAAAACGGCATCTCGATGCCCAGATCTCCGCGCGCGACCATTATACCGTCGCTTGCTTCGATGATCTGCTCTATATTTTCGACCGCGTCGAATTTCTCGATCTTGGCGTAAATTTTAGCTTTTGAGCCCAGAGAGTTTAAAATTTCGCGCACGCGCAGGATGTCGTTTTGCGACTGCACGAAGGAGATACCTACGAAATTTACGCCGTGCGCCGCGCCCCAGCGCAGATCCTCGAGGTCTTTTTGCGTGATGACGTCGATATTTAGGCGGGTGTTTGGAAAGTTCACCCCCTTATTCGAGCTTAAAAAGCCGTCGTTTTCGAGCACCGCTTGCACGCCTTGCTCGCTTACCGCGACTACCTTGGCGCGGATCGAGCCGTCGTAGAGGTAGATAAACTCGCCCGCCTTCATCAGAGGCAAAATTTCGGGGTGGTTGATACACAGCTCGTATTCGCCTTCCGCGGTCTTTTTGCCGATCATTTCGTGAGGAAGGAAGGTGATTTTATCGCCCGTTTTTAGTTTAAAATTTTCCTCGAGCTTGCCGACGCGGATCTTTGGGCCGCTGATGTCCTGAAAGACGCCTACGCGCACGCCCAGGCTCTTTTCTACGGCGCGAATTTTGTTTAAATTTGCCTCGTGATACTCGTGCGTGCCGTGACTGAAGTTCATCCTAAAGGCGTTGCAGCCCGCCTTTACCATCGCGCTCATCATCTCTTCGCTGTCGCTTGCGGGCCCGATGGTCGCTAGGATTTTGGTTTTTTTAAGCATCTTTTCTCCTTTAAATTTAAAATTTATCGCCGCATTGGCGAAATTTTGCGCAAAATTTTGAAATTTCTAAATTTTAAAATTCGTTAGACGAAGGAATTTTAGAATTCTACGGCATGGTGAAATTTTAAAATTTCATAGCTTGCAGTGCAGGTTAAATTCTAAAAATTCGCGTTTGAATGAAATTTTAAAACTCTCTATATACGTGAAGCGCGAGCAAAATTCTAAAATCCTCGCCGAAGTAAAATTTTAAAATTCTTGCCCGAGCGAAATTTAAAAATTCCTCTTTATCGCATCATTTCCGCGTCAAATTTTGCATCATCAAAGCTCACTCCCAAATATTCGCAGGCACTTTTTGCGTCGCGAAGCGCGTTGCCTAAGCAGCTCGTAGCACCGGGGCTTGGGGTCATATTAAAGATAATCCCCGGATTTTCGCCTATTCTTGCTTCGCCTAAAAGCAGCTTTTTTTGCGAGTGTGAGATTACTTGTGGGCGCACGCCGCCAAAGCCCTTGGCGTAGTAAATATCCTCCTCGCGGATGCTAGGTATGATCTTGCGCGCATTTTTGACGAAAAGCTTTTTGCCTAAAATCGGTATCTCAAAGCCTATATTGCGGATTAAGAAGTCCCTTACCTCGCTATCGCCAAAATTTTGCCAAATGACCTTGGCTACGTCCATGTCAAAATTTAATGATTGAAAAAATTCCGGCACCGAACGACAGCCCTTGTAGCGCTCGAGCTTCGGTAGCGTAAGTGCGGTAGGACCGAATCTCGTGCAGCCGCCTGCGAGCAAATCCGGATCGCCGTGAAGCGCGGCAAATGGAAGCTTTGGGTTTTGCACCATGTAAACCTTGCCGTTTAGAAGCTTTTGCTTGGTTAGATAGAAGCTGCCCGCGATGCAAATCGTGCTAAGATCCTGCCCAAGCCCCATTTTGTGCGCGAGCCACAGCGAATGAGCGCCTGCATCTACGACTACGAAATCAGCGCTTAGTGAGAGTCTATTTGCGGTGCGGATATAGAACTTATCGCCTACTTTAGTGATGTTTTGCACTTCGGTGTTTAGGTACAGATCGCAGGTTTTACCCTCCACGTTTTTAGCGTTTTGCACGAAGGAATTCGCCATCGCGCCGTAATCGATCGTCGTGTAAACTCCCGATTGCACGCCTATCGCGATGATATCCTCCGCTCGCTCCTCGCCGCGCCCGTCAAAAACTAGCTTGGGCTCGATTTTTTTGAGCTCTTCCTTGTCAAAAAGCTGCAGATACGGATAAAGCTCTTTAAATTTCTCAAAGCGGTCTTTAATTAGCTCTACCTCGCTTTCGCCCACGCCAAGAGCCATTTTCTGTCCCTGAAATAAAAATTTATTCTCATATCCGTGCTTTTGGCAATACTTCACGATCATATCCGCCTTGCGCTTGACTTCGGTCGCTTTTTGCAGATCGTAGTTGGTCTCGATGTCGCCGCAATGAATCGTCTGAGAGTTTGCGCTGGCTTTAGAATTTAGCGTCGCAAGCCCTTCGTATTTTTCAAGTAGAGCGATATTTTTGATCCCGCTAAATTCCGCCAGTACATATGCTAGCGCGCTGCCCGTGATACCGCCGCCTATGATGATTACTTCGTAATGTTTTTCTTGCATGCCCTTTCCTTATCGAATTTGGCTACAATTGTGCGAAAATTTCGCTTAAAAGCTAGTTATAAAAGCGTGAATTTAGATGATTTTATATAAAATTCGCACCATTTCATTTTGGGAGTAGTATATGAAAAAATCGATTCTTGTCGGATTAAGTTTGATTATAGCCACGTCGCTGTGGGGCACAGATAAGAAAATTTATCGCCTTAAGCTAGCTCAGACTTACGAGCTTAGTATGCCTATCGTAGGCGATGTCGCCAAGCGGATGGCAGATCTTGCAGATAGTATGTCTGATGGCAGGCTGAAAATCAGCATCGACGCGCCTAGCAAACATAAAGCGCCTTTTGCGATCTATGATATGGTCAAAAACGGACAATACGATTTAGGCTATACTGCGAGCTACTATTATAAAGGCAAAAATAGCGCGAATATACTGTTTACGACCGTGCCTTTTGGTATGACGAAAGATGAGCAACACGCTTGGTATTACTTCGGTGGAGGCAAGGAGCTAGCGGATAAATTCTATGCTAAAAGCAATCTAAAGGTCTTTAATATCCTAAATAGTGGCATGCAGATGGGTGGCTGGTTTAAAAAAGAGATTAATACGCTAGACGATTTAAAAGGGCTTAAATTTAGAATTCCAAGCTTTGGCGGGGAGGTTATGAGCCGCCTTGGCGTCGCAGTCGCTACGATACCGGTAGGTGAGCTATATATGGCGCTAGAGATGGGCACTATCGATGCGGTCGAGTGGGCAAGTCCTAGCTTTGATATACCTCTAGGCTTTCACAAGGTCGCAAATTACTATTATACGGGATGGCAAGAACCCGCTAGCGAGCAGCAGATCGTGATAAATCTACAAACTTGGCAGAAGCTTCCTAAAGACTTGCAAAATATCCTAGAGGCTTCGATCGCAAAGGCGCGCGAATACGCAGAAAACGAGACGTTTTATAAAAATGTAATAATTTGGGACGAGATCAAAAAGAAATATCCAAACGTTCAGATTCGCTCTTTTTCGCCTGAAATTATGCGTGCGCTTCGCAAGGCGACGGATGAAATTTTAGCCGAAGAAAGCGAGAAAAATCCCGATTTCAAAGAGATTTGGGAGAGCCAAAAGGCGTTTTTAGCTAAAGCTAGAACGTGGACGAAGATGGGCGATTTTACATATATCGAAAAAACGGGCGACGTTGAAGCCGAGCAGAATTTTACCGCTTCGGTGAAAAAAATCTCTGTTCCTGAGCCCGTAAATAGCGCAGCCAGCGAGATAAATGCAAGCACTGCCGCACCAAAAAACGAGGATAATCAGACGAAATAGTGCTTCATTTTTTAGCTGCGTTTTTATGCCGCGCGGCTAAACTAAGCGCCAGATAAAGGTGCATCCGGTTTAAATTTGATCGGCGATTTAAGAGATTTGGGCGAAGTGCGGGTAATTAAAATGCGGGCGATTTATTTATTGCAGCTGTGTAGCTCGGAGTATCTTTAAAATTTTAATTTACGAAAGTAGCGATGAAATTTTATCGCTGCTTTAGCATTTAAGTTAAGGCACAGAATTCGCATCGCTGCGTTTAAAGCCAAATTTAAAAGCCGCTCGGTCGCCGCCGCACAAGGCTAGAATTTTAGAAAGCTTTGAGCTTCCTCCTTTTGTCTTATTCTTTTATCTCTTATGTTATTTAATCTTGATATTTTGCCGTGCTTGCTTGCGGGTGACATTGAGCGAGAGAGAATTTAATCTTGCTTTTTCATTTCGCGTAGTTAGCGGAGGAGCTTTGGCAAAGCGCGCCAATCTGAGATTTTAAATTAGTAGCGTTCATAAATTCCATATTTTAAAATTTCAGCGCTTTTATCTTGCAAATGCCGCTTTTAAATGAAATTTGCTTCGGGTTCTCTTTCTATATAAAAGCGGCAAACTTCAAATAAAATGCAAAATTTTAAAATTTACACGCTTAAATATCATAAGTAAGGAGAATTTAAAATTTTTTCCTTCGGAGATTAAGTAAAAAGCGCGTTAGAAAAAATTTTGTAGGTCAAATTTCATTTTAAGCGATTGCAGATTTAAAGCTTGTATGCAAATACTTTTAAAGCCTGCTCTAGTTAGAATTTATCACTAAACTAGACGGGCTCAGCCTTGGGATTTCACCGCGCCAATTTTAAAATTTAGCGAGAGTTGGGCTTAAAATTTTGAAATTCAATTCTACCTGCGAAAACTCTTAAATTCCACGGCTTAGAATTTTGATACAGAATTTTGCTGCAACGCTATTTCTTGGGATGCGATAAAACTACGCGGCATGCAAAAGCCGCGTAGAATATTGAGCTAGGCTCGCTGCTGCAAGCCTAGCGAATGTCGTAAGCTAAAAAGGTGCTATTGCAAAGCGCAAAATTTTATTTTAAAACCTTAAAAAGCTCCACGCTATCGAGCTGCTCCCACGGGTACTCGTCGTTTCCGACCTGTCCGCGTGCGGCGACGTCGGCGTAGAGAAAGCTTCCTTTGCCGGGGCGATCAAGACCGAATTTATCGATGATCCAGCGCGGCGTGAGCGGGAATTTTTCAAGCACGAAAGCGGACAACTCATCGTCGCTTGCCGCGCCTAAATTCGTCCCCATGCAATCGACGCTGACGCTGACGGGCTTTGCGACGCCGATTGCGTAGCTGAGCTGGACGATGCATTTTTTCGCAAGCCCCGCTGCAACGATGTTTTTGGCGATATAGCGCGCCGCATAAAGCCCGCTGCGATCGACCTTAGTATAGTCTTTGCTACTTTGAGCGCCGCCGCCTATCGGGCTGTAGCCGCCGAAGCTATCTACGATCAGTTTGCGCCCCGTTAGGCCGCTGTCGTGAAGCGAGCTGTGATTTACGTAGCGGCCGGTCGGATTGATGTAGATGATCGTTTTGCTTTTGTCATAAAGCTCCTTTGGAAGCCCCGCCGAATCGATTAAATTTCCGATCAGATCTCGGACGCGCTCGATACTCATACTCTCGACGCATGGCGCTGAAACCACGATCGTATGGATGCTTTGCGGCTTACACTCCTCAAAATTGCTCTTCGTGCCGTAATCGACGCTAACCTGCGTCTTAATATCGACGCCAAGCTCGTTAGGATGAGATTTTGCGTAGGCATAGACGTGATCGCAAAGAAGCCTCGCGTAGGTGATCGCCGCCGGCATAAAATTTTTCGTCTCGCAGCTTGCGAAGCCGAACATTATGCCCTGATCTCCCGCTCCGATCTCGCCGCCCTCTTGATCGACGCCTTGGTTGATGTCGGGGCTTTGCTGGTTTAAAAATACGTCCACTTGCAGATCTTGCGGATGCAGGCACTGCGCGCGCGTGAAATAGGGGTTGTCGTTGTAGCCGATCTCGCTAAGCGCGCCCTTTACGATGTGGCGGTAATCGTCATGGGTAAAATCGATTTTGGCGTTTACTTCGCCGCCGATTACTACGTGTTTTCCTGCGATGAAAACCTCCGCCGCGACGCGCCCGTTGGGGTCTTGTTTTAAAATTTCATCCACGATGCTGTCTGCGATGATATCGGCGCATTTATCCGGATGCCCTGGGCTTACTACTTCGCTTGTGAAAAGATACATATCTGCTCCTGATTAAAATTTCGGGGCATTTTATCTAACGAGGTTTTAAGATTAACTAAAAATTACGAAATTCTGCTCAAATTTAAATGTGCTTAAATAAAATTTCGATATATTTCAAACGACGTTTTGATTGAAAGGTAAAAAATGAGTTCGATTCAAAAATTAGTAGCTAGCTACAAAGATAAAAATCTAGTTCTGCGCATAGTTACAGGCTTGATAATAGGCGCCATTTTGGGCTTTGCCGCACGTTCAGCGGCAGGCGATATTGCGGCAGAGCACACTTCGTTTTTAATAAACGTAGTAGCTTTTGCGGAAATTTTAGGAAATTTATTCGTAGGCGCCCTTAAAGCGGTAGCTCCGATTTTAGTTTTTATCTTGATCTTAAGCTCGATCGTAAATAAACAATACGGCAGCGCAAGCGGCTTAAAACGCGTGGTTGTTCTATATATTGTAGGCACCTTTTTAGCCTCGTGCGTGGGGGTAGCAGCTAGCTTTTTATTTCCGACTCAGCTTGCTCTAAGTAATGTCGGCGCGGCGGAAAATACCGCTCCTGCGAGCGTTTGGATCGTGCTAAAAGATCTGCTTTTTAAGGTCGTAGATAATCCGCTAAACGCTATCGCACACGGGAATTACGTAGGAATTTTAACCTGGGCGATAGGTCTTGGAGTCGCGCTTAAATTTTGCACTAATGAAACAAAGAAAATTTTTACCGATCTGAGCGAAGCGGTAACCAAAATCGTGCAGTTCGTAATCCAGCTCGCGCCGTTTGGAATTTTCGGTCTAGTAGCTTCTACTGTGTATCAAACCGGCGTCGATGCGCTGCTTGGATATGCGCGAATCGTAGTCGTACTCGTAGGCGCGATGGCGTTCGTAGCCCTCGTGGTAAATCCGCTCATCGTCTTTGCGGTGATTAAGAAAAATCCATATCCGCTCGTATTTACCTGCCTGCGCGAAAGCGGTCTCACGGCGTTTTTCACTCGCAGCTCGGCGGCGAATATCCCCGTAAATTTAAATTTATGTAAAAAGCTCGGCATCAGCGACGAGCTAAGCTCGATCTCGATCCCTTTGGGAGCTACGATAAATATGGCGGGCGCTGCGGTGGTAATCGCGATCTTGGCGCTTGCTGCGGCTCATACGCTTGGCGTGCGCCCCGATTTTTGGACGGCGCTACTGCTTTGCGTGGTCTCGGCAGTCGGTGCGTGCGGCGCTAGCGGCGTGCCAGGCGGCTCATTGATGCTGATACCGCTTGCGTGTTCGCTCTTTAATATCTCAAATGATATCGCAATGCAGGTCGTAGCGATCGGCTTTATCATCGGCGTGATCCAAGACTCGGTAGAAACCGCGATCAATAGCTCCACCGACGTGATTTTTACGGCGATCGCGTCGCAAAGTATGCAAAAATAACTCACCTTAAAATTTTACCGCGAATTCCGCTGAGGCGGCGGATCTCGCGGTTTTTAAAATTTTACTTATTCTTTTTTGATAAAATTATCCAAAAATTTTAAAAGGAAATCGATGAATTGGAATTTAGGCGAGCTGTTTGCAAACGAAGCGGAATTCAGCGGCGCGATAGATAGCGCGGCTGCGCAGGCTCTGGATTTTGAAGCTAAATTTAAAGACAGGTTGCACGCTCTTAGCGCGGAGGAATTTTTAGGCGCGCTTGAGCTTTATGAGAGCATCAGCGAGCAGATCGGCAAGATAATGAGCTTCGCGCATCTAAGATTCGCGCGAGATACGAGCCTTGGGGCGCAGCAAGCCAAGACGGAGCAGTCTTGCAACGACATTTCGCAAAGCCTGCTATTTTTTGAGCTCGAGTTTAACGAGCTTGACGCCGCAAAACAGGACGAATTTATCGCAGGGGGCGGGAGATTTAGATACTATTTGAGCCTGCTTAAGCAGCGCAAGGCCCACCAGTTAAGCCTTCTGCAAGAAAGCGTGCTTTTAAAAACATCGCCCGTAAGCGGCGAGGCGTTTTCGCGGCTTTTTGACGAGAGTATGGCGCGGATGAGCTTTGATTTTCGCGGGCGCAAGCTTGGCGAGGAGGAAATTTTAAGTCTGCTTCATAGCTCTGATCGCGAAGTGCGAAAGGACGCCGCAGCCTCGCTAAGCGCGGTGCTAGAGCAGAATTCCCACCTGCTTGGCTACATCTACAATATGATCAAAACCGATCTTAAAATTCGCTGCGAGCTGCGCGGCTACGATAAAGCTGAGTCGGTGATGCACGAAGAAAATCAGATAAACATCGCAAGCGTCGATGCGCTAATCGCAGAGGCGGAGCGAAGCTTCGCTCTGGTCGGCAAATTTTACGCCAAAAAGCGCGAAATTTTAGGCTACGACGCGCTGTATGATTACGACAGATACGCGCCGCTTAGCGGCGATGAGAGCGAGTTTAGCTTCGAGCAGGCTAAGCAGATCGTGCTAGCGGCGTTTGAAAAATTCAGCCCGAAATTTAAGCAGATTGCGCTAATCGCGTTTGAGCGAAACTGGATCGACGCGATGCCCGCGCAAAATAAGCAAAGCGGCGCGTTTTCGCATTCGGGCTCGCGCGACACGCACCCTTTCGTGCTTTTAAATTTCACGCGCAAGCGCCGCGACGTATTTACCCTCGCGCACGAGCTGGGGCACGCGATACATCAGTATCTAAGCTACGGCGTGGGCTATTTTAACTCCTTCACGCCGCTAACGACGGCGGAGACTGCGTCGGTTTTCTGCGAGATGCTGGTGTTTGATTATATGCGCGAAAATTTTTCAAATTTAAACGGCTCGCAAAATTTAAAAAGCGCCGCCGCCTCGGACAGCTCGCAAAATTTAAAGCGCGACGCTTCGCAAGAGGCTCAGGGCGGTGAAATTCCAAACGAGCGCGCCGTAAAAAACTCCGCTTCGCAAGGCTCTGCGGGTTCGTGCGAGCTTGCAGCACGCGATACGGATACGCCATCGCAGACCGCAAGCGATAAGACCGCGCTAAGAGCGATGCTTGCGGCAAAGATCGAAGATATCTTCGCTACGCTTTACCGCCAGATCGGATTTACGACCTTTGAACGGCGCGTGCATGCGAGCGCGGATGAGCTAAGCACGGGGCAGATCGACGAGCTTTGGATGGAGGAATCGCGCAAGATGTTTGCTGGCGAGCTAATCTTGCAGGATCATTACAAAAGCTGGTGGAGCTACATCCCGCACTTCGTTCACTCGCCGTTTTACTGCTACTCCTACGCCTACGCGCAGCTTTTGGTGCTCGCGCTTTACGGGCTGTATAAGAGCGGCAGGCTCGAAAATTTCGTTCAAATTTACACCGAGTTTTTAAGCTCGGGCGGCAGCGACGCGCCGCAAAAGCTAGTGGCAAAATTCGGCTTTGACATCAATAAAAGCGAGTTTTGGCGCATCGGCATAGAGCAGGTCGCGGCGCTTGTAGATGAGTTTGTGAGGGGTTAGGATGATAGATAAAATTTTAAAAGACGATAAATTTATCGCTGCGAGCAGCGCGAATATAGGCGCGGTTTTGGACTACGTTTTGGCTCTTGGATGCGGATTTGGCATCGTTGTGAGGACGGATCAGATAAAATTTGACCCGCCGCTACCGGAGGAAATTTTAAAAAGCTTCAAAATGCCCGCGATCTTTTTGCAGCTGGAGGAATACACGCTTTCTAGCGCGCATCTTAGCAAGGATGAGCTGGTTTTCGAGGCGGGATTTGGACCGCAGGATTTTGCAAGCACGCTTAGCGTGCCGTTTTACGCGGTTTTACAGATCGTCGTGGACGGCAAGCCTATCGCGGTAAATTTCTCCCAGCCCGAATCCGAGTGGCTTAAGCGCGAAAAATCGCGTAAAATTTTTTCAAAATGAGCGATATTTTAGAAGGTCTTAATCCCGCTCAGCGCGAGGCTGCGAGTCATGTGGACGGAGCGATGCTAATCCTAGCGGGTGCGGGTAGCGGCAAAACTAAAACGATCACCGCGCGCCTTGCCTACTTGCTCTCAAACGGCGTGCCTGCGGAAAATACTCTCACACTTACGTTTACGAACAAAGCCGCCGCCGAGATGCGCTCGCGAGCGCTTAATCTGATAAGCGGGCTAAATTTAAGCAGCGTGCCGCTTCTGTGCACCTTTCATAAATTCGGGCTTTTGTTTTTGAAATTTCATATTAACGAGCTTGGATGCAGCGCAAACTTCCAAGTAATCGATACCGACGATAAGAAAAAGATCATCAAGGGCTTTGAGATAAATTTGCCCACGTCGCTATTAGCAGCCAAAATTTCAACCTACAAAAATTCTCTGATCGGCCCCAAAGATATCGACGAGCTTCTAAAGGGCGAAGATGACGAGCTAAGTAGGATGTATAGCGGATTTTACGCGCATTGCGCTGATGCATATAAGCGCTACGAGGCGTATTTGGCGACGAATAATCTGGTGGATTTCGATGATCTGCTGATCTTGCCGTATAAAATTTTAAGCGCGAATGAGCGGCTATGCGATGAAATTTCGCGCCGTTACGCTTATATCACGGTGGATGAGTATCAGGACACCAACGACATTCAATTCAAACTGCTGCAAAAGCTCTGCACCGCGCACGAAAACCTCGTAGTAGTGGGCGATGACGATCAGAGTATCTACGGCTGGCGCGGCGCGCGGATAGAAAATATTCTAAATTTTAAAGATCAGTTCTCAAACGTAAAATTTATCAAACTCGAGCAAAATTACCGCTCTACGGATGAAATTTTAAATGCCGCCAACGAGCTCATCTCGCATAACAAAAACCGCCTCGGCAAGAGCCTTACTAGTATGAACGGCGGCGGCGAAAAGATCGAAATTTTGCGTTCAGACGAGGAGAGTATCGAGGCGGCAAAGATCGCAGAAGCCATCAAAAAGCTGCTTTCAAGCGGCGTAGCGCCCTCTCAAATCGCCGTGCTTTACCGCGTAAACGCTCTTTCGCGCGCACTGGAAGAGGGGCTGAATCGCGCCAAAATCCCGTACAAAATGGTAGGCGGCGTGAAATTTTACGAGCGCGCCGAGATCAAGGATACGATCGCCTATCTGCGCTTAGTAAACGACGAGCACGACGATTTTTCGATGAGGCGGATCATAAACGTGCCCAAGCGCGGCATCGGCAAGGTCTCGCTGGCGAAGCTCGAGGAGCTTTCGCGCCTGCGGCTCATCAGTTTATTTGATGCGTTTAGCGAGCCTGATGCGGGGCTTAGCGCCAAGGCGGCGCAGGCTCTAGCGGAGCTTAAAAGCGGCATTGCCTCTATCTCCGCGCTAGCGGATACGATCAAAAAAATAGACGCGCTGGAGCCTGCTTTCGGGCTAAAGGCTTACTACGCCTCGCTACCCGACGGCGCCGATCGCGTTGCAAACATCGACGAGTTTTTGGCTATGCTGAAGGACGAAGCGAGCAATAAGCCCGATTTTGATCTGGCGGAATTTTTAAACGAGCTAAGCCTTCTTAGCGATCAGGACGCCATTATGGGCGATGCGATAAATATAATGAGCGTGCACGCAAGCAAGGGGCTTGAGTTCGAGCATCTTTTCGTAATCGGGCTGGAGGAGGGGTTTTTCCCGCTTTTGGGCGATAGTAGCGACATCGAGGAGGAGCGCAGGCTCGCATACGTAGCGATAACGCGCGCTAAGCGCACGCTTACGCTTAGCTTTGCCGCCAGTCGCTTTTATCGCGGCAAGCGCGAGAGGCTGGACGCTAGCAGGTTTATAGCCGAGGCGGGTTTGGTGGCTAAAGAGCCGCCGCGCGAGCAAAGTAGCGGCTTTAGCAAGGGCGAGCTGATTAAGCACAAACTCTTTGGCATCGGACAGATCACGGCGGTAAATGGCGACCGACTCACTATAAATTTCGGCGGAATTTCGCGCGTGATAATGTCAAATTTCGTAGAAAAGATCGGCTCTTATGAATAGATTGTTTTTGGCGGACAAGCCCGCGGGCATCGGCAGCAATAAATTTTTAAGCGCTCTTAAGCGCAAATACGGCGTGAAAAAGGCGGGCTTTAGCGGTACGCTCGATCCCTTCGCAAGCGGCGCGCTGATCATAGCATTCGGGCAATACGCGCGCTTTTTTAGGTTTTTGAAAAAGGAGCCAAAAGTTTACGCCGCGACGCTGTGGCTGGGCGCGCAGAGCCCAAGCGGCGATAACGAAAACATAGGGAGCGTAGAGCAAATTCCGCCGCTTTCGCGCGAGGTTTTAGACGCTGCGATGGCGCAAATGCGCGGCGAGATAAAATTTATCCCGCCCGCTTTCAGTGCCAAAAAAATTAGCGGCGTGCGCGCATACAAGCTCGCTCGCGCGGGCGAAGAGGTGAGCTTGAAAGAGAGCTCGATGCGGGTTTTTGATGCCGAAATTTTAAGCTACGCTCATCCCTTCGTGAGCTTTCGCGTCGCACTCAGCGAGGGCGGCTACGTGCGCTCTTTCGCGCAAATTTTAGCAGCAAAGCTAGGCGTTTGCGGTACGCTAAGCGCGCTTAGGCGGCAGAGCGAGGGGGCTTTTCATTTGAAAGATCCGCGTTTTGCGGATGAGGCGGCGCTAAATCCGCTCGAGTTTTTGGACCTCGCGCCGAACTTTTACGACGGCGACGCGCGCGACGTGATCTCGGGTAAGAAGCTTACCGCAAAGGATCTGGCAAGCCGCGCGGACGGGCGCTACCTGCTTATCTGCGGCGATTTTTATTCGATCATCGAGATTAGCGCGGGAGAGGTGAGGTATCTTTGGAATGACGTCCCGATCGCGGGCGGCGTGTTTTAATCAGCGCCTCCAGCCTGCGACGGAATTTTAATCGGGCGGCCCTGGCTTGAAATTTGAGCGGTTATAAATACGGCGCGTTTTAAATTTGCTCGCATAGCGCGCCGCTATGTGCAATTAAATTTTATCACGAGCGGCGGCGGGGATTGCGTTCTTTCGTTGCGCACGGATCGTAAATCGGCCTTAAGCGGTATAAATTTCAACGCACGGCGGACGGTAGCCGCTCGCAAAAAGGAATAAAATTTCGAAACCCAAATTTAAATGCGGCGGAGCGGCGTTTAAATTTACTTGTGCCGCGCGATGGTGAAGCGCCGCGAGATTAAAATTTGACGATTTAAAAAGCGCGCAGGTTGGGGCTTATTGCGGCGCAGCAAGCAGCTTTTGTCGAATGAAATTTTAATACGTAGTTTGCGCCGATGGGTTTGATTTTACAGCGGGCGGCGTACCGCTAAACTAAATTTATGATCTAGTGTGGCGTGTAGCAGTGCGGCTAGAATTTTGCCGGCTTGGAATTTTAATCTCTGAGATAAATTTACGCCGCGAGTTGAAATTTAACTCGCGCGTTGCGGATTTAAAATTCCGCGCTTTATAAAATTTACGTATCGGGCGCCGCGATCGTGGGTTAAATTCCGCGGCGCGCACTTCACGGCACGCGGTTTTAAATTTTGATTGCACTGGACAGGGCGTGCCGCAGACTGAAATTTAACTCGCGCACGGATTAAAATTTTAATCGCGCCAGATGGGCTTGCTGCAGGCTAAATTTAACGCAAGCGCACCAAAGCGCAGAAGGAGTAAAATTTGAAGGCCTATGCAAAGATCAATGTTTTTTTAAAAGTCGTCGGCACGCGCGGCGGCTACCACGAGATCGCCTCGCGCTTCGTGCTGCGCAGGGAGCTGTTTGATGAGATAAGCTTCGAGCGCGCGAGCGGCTTTGCGCTTGAATGTGGCGCCGCGCAGATCGCGGATAACATAATTTTAAAAGCCAAGGCGGCGCTTGAGCAGGCGGGCTTTGCGCGCGAGTTTGCGGAATTTTTCAGCTCGCACAAGATCGTGCTTAAAAAACATATTCCGATCGGCGCGGGTCTTGGGGGCGGCAGTAGCGATGCGGCGGCGTTTTTGCGACTTGCGAACGAGGAATTAGGCTTAAAAATTTCGCGCGAGCGGCTTATAGCGATCGCGCAAAATATCGGCGCGGACGTCGCGTTTTTTGTTAGCGGACTTGAGGCCGCAAACGTGCGCGGCATCGGCGAGATCATCGAGCCTTTCGAGGACCGGCTGCCTGCGATCGAAATTTTAACGCCAGCGATCTTTTGCTCCACCGGTGCAGTTTATAACGAGTTTCGCGCAAGCTTTATGCAAAACATAAACGCCGCGCAGGCGCAAGAGATGTTGCGTTTAGGCAGCGAGCAGCTGCTAGCGCGATATGGCGGCTTTCAGCTAAACGATCTTTTCGCGCCGTGCATAAAGCTATATCCGCAGATGGATAGGTACCGCGATATGTTTTTAAGCGGTAGCGGCAGCAGTGTGTTTTTCTTAAAATAAGAATTCCAAGGCGCGCGGTTAAAATTTAAAAGCTAAATTTAAAGATAAAATTTAAAATTCGCTCGCCCGCTTTTAAATTTAAGCAAAAACGGGCTAAGCTTAGGACCAAATTTAGAAGGAAAAAGATGAAAGAACTGAGTAAAAATCGCAAGGCATTTCACGATTTTACGATACTTGAAAGCTTTGAAGCAGGCATCGTGCTAAAGGGCAGCGAGGTCAAAGCTCTGCGCGCGGGCAGGGGCAATCTCAAAGATAGTTTTTGTCGCGTTATCCGCGGCGAGCTATTTTTGTTAAACGCCCATATCAGCTATCTTGAAAGCACCAACGCCCACTTTCGTCCAGACGAAGGGGCAGTGCGAAAGCTTTTGATGCACAGAAAGCAGATCGACAAGCTGCTTGGCGCGGTTAGCAAAGAGGGCCTTACCATAGTGGTTTTGTCGCTGTATCTCAATGATAAAAACCGCGTAAAGGCGCGCATCGCTTTGGCTAGTGGCAAAAATCTGCACGACAAACGCGAATCGCTAAAGCGCAAAGAAGCCGACCGCGAAGCGCAAAGCGCGATGAAGCGATACGACAAGCATTCATTTTAAATTCACAAAACTTTGGTTAAAATGCGGGCTTAAATTTAAACCCGAAGGAAATGCAATGAAGAAATTTTTACTATCATGTTTGGCGATTTTTGTTTTAAGTGGCTGCGGAGATGATTCGCAGAAAAAGACGGGCTCTGCGGGCGAGAATCCTGCCGCGAGCGAGAATAAGATGGCAAAAAATTCCGCTCAAGATAAAAATGGCGAGCGTATTGGCGGAGAAAGTGGCGAGGAGGTAGCTTTTACGCCGTTTAAAACGGGCGAGCGCCTTACGCTTAAAAGCGTCGTAGGCGGCGAGGTAACGATCGAGCGGACAGAAAAGGGCTTTAAGCTCGCGGACAGCGATAAAATTTTGATGTTTGATATTTTCGGTACTTACTGTCAGCCATGCCGCATCGAAGCGCCGCATCTGATGGACTTTCAGTTAAAAAATTCCGCGGATTTTCTAATGGTCGGGCTAATCTATTTCGAGGACATTACGGACGCGCAAGTGATCGAAAATTTTACGAAAAAGTTTAATGCGTATTATTTCATCTCCAATTCAAAACAGAACGAGCGCATAGTGGGTCAAATTTTAAGCGACATCGGTTATCGCCATGCGCTTTCGATCCCTTTTAAAGTAGTACTTAAAGATGGAAAATATCAAAGGCTTACCGACATTAACGAGGGTGATGAGCGGGGCAAGCCTTATTACTTAGGCATGGTCGATACCGATGTGATAAAAAGCGATATCGCCAGGATAAAAAATGGCAACTAAAACCGGTGTGCAGATTCACACTCGCGCCAAAACAAAATCTTTCGTGCCTCGTCCGTATAAAGTAATTTTGCTAAACGACGACGTGACGACGATGGATTTCGTGGTTTATATTTTGATGGAGATTTTCGCCAAAAACTTTAACGACGCCGTAGATTTAATGATGAAAGTTCATAGGCAGGGTCGCGCGGTTTGCGGCGCGTATCCTAAAGAGATAGCCGAGTGCAAGCAACAAGCGGTTTTACAAGCGGCAAAGACCGCAGGATTCCCTCTTAGATGTGAGATTGAAGAGGATTAAATTTAAAGGAAAGCAATGATAGGATTTTTTTTAAACAAACATTTTGAACAAGCAATCAGCGTCGCAAACGACGGCGAGGACGAATATATCACCACTTCGCACGTAGTTTATGCGATTTTTAAATACAATAAGCCCTTCCATGGGCTCATCGCCAAAGAAATTCCGGATATTAACTACCTAAATATCTTGGATAATCTGGGCGGGCTTTTGGATATGATGCCTAAATCAAGCGGTAAGGATCCGGCGCAGACGATAGAATTTAAGCAGTTCTATACTGAATTAAATAACGCTAAAGAGCCTAAAAACGAGCTTGATTTTATGCTTAAAATTTTAAATGATAAGGAAAACGACTGCACTAAAATTTTAAATCACTACGGTATCAATGCCGCGATTTTTGAGCTCATCGTGCGAAAGTACAAATCCGCTTTCGATCACCGCGATGAGGTCGTTTCTCGCGACGAAGCCGCAGCGATTAAACTAAACTCATACGATATCGATGATATCACGCATGCGATGAATTATGACGAAAGCCGCAGGCAGTGGCAGAATACGGAATTTGAGCCTGCGTTTGAGGGCGAAAAGGACGCCATAAACGAGCGCGATATTAAAAAGGATTCGCCTAGCTCACTTTATACAGCGAATCTCAATAAAATTGCGCTTGAGGGTAAGATCGATCCACTCATCGGACGCGAAAAAGAGATCGAAAAGACGCTACAAACCCTCTGTCGCCGCAAGAAAAACAATCCGATCTTAGTGGGCGAAGCAGGAGTTGGTAAAACAGCGATCATCGAGGGTATCGCGCTAAAAATCGTCCGCGGCGAAGTGCCAGAAAAGCTAAAAAATAAGGTGATTTACGCCCTTGATGCTGGCGCGCTAATCGCAGGTACTACGCTGCGCGGGGAGTTTGAGGAAAGGCTAAAGGATCTCATAGACGAGTTTAGCGCCAATCAAAACGCGATTTTATTTATCGATGAAATTCACACGATCGTTGGCGCAGGCACGGGCAATCGCAACGAACTTGATATGTCAAACATCCTAAAACCTTCGCTTGCAAGCGGCGAGCTATCGGTCATCGGCGCTACTACATACGGTGAATACCGCTCGTTTTCGCAGGATAAAGCGCTTAGCCGCAGGTTTTGCAAGATCGACGTGAGCGAGCCTAGTATCGATGATAGCGTTGAAATTTTAAAAGGCGTAGCCAAAAAATATGAGGAATTTCACGGCGTGAAATTTAGCGACGAAATTTTGCGTGATAGCGTAACGCTTG
The DNA here is from genome assembly GCF_938045465.1 of uncultured Campylobacter sp. GTDB lineage: Bacteria > Campylobacterota > Campylobacteria > Campylobacterales > Campylobacteraceae > Campylobacter_B. The sequence continues at coordinate 5,917 of NZ_CALIBF010000208.1, read as the reverse complement.
CTAAAAAATATCAAAGCGATAAATTCCTTCCCGATAGTGCCATTGATCTCATCGACGAGGTGGGCGCGAGCTTTGCGTTTAAGCCGCACGAAGCTCCGCTTGAAATCAGTAAGGATGATTTAGTAAATACACTTTCGATTAGCGCGAATATCGCAAATTTAAGCAGTAGCGTCGATAATAAACAAGTACTAAAAAATCTAGAAGCCAATATCAAGCGTGAAATTTTCGGTCAAGACGAAGCGGTTAGCAGCCTTTGCAAGGCACTTTTGCGTTCTTACGCCGGGCTTGGAGGCGCAAGCTCCCCAATCGGCGTATTTTTGTTCGCAGGTAGCAGCGGCGTGGGCAAAAGTGAGCTAGCTAAGGTCTTAGCCGCGCAGCTTGGAGTGCATTTTGAGCGCTATGATATGAGCGAATATATGGAAGCTCACAGCGTCTCTAGGCTCATCGGAGCACCTCCCGGATACGTGGGCTTTGAAAACGGCGGAATTTTAACGAATAACATCAAAAAGCACCCCTACAGCGTCATTTTATTTGATGAGGTAGAAAAAGCTCATCCTAGCATGACGAATATTTTTTTAGGAATTTTCGATAACGCAAGTCTTACCGATAACAACGGCGTTACGACTGATTTTAAAAATACGATCATAATAATGACGTCGAATTTAGGTACGAAAGAAGCGCCGCAGGTTGGATTTACAAAAGATGAGAGCTATAAAGTAGATAGCGCCATAAGAAGCTTTTTTGCGCCGGAATTTCGCAATCGTATCGATAAAATCATAAATTTTAATCGCTTAAACGGCGAAATTTTAGAAAAGATCGTGGATAAAACTATCGGCGAGCTGGAGTCGCAGCTAAAAAACGTAAAGATTAGTCTAAACAAGGAAGCAAAAGATTTGATTATCTCGCGCGGCTATTCGGACGAGTTTGGCGCGCGAAATTTAAAGCGCGAAATCAGCTCGCAGATAAGCGATCATATAAGCGGCGAGCTGCTTTTTGGTGCGCTGCAAGAGGGCGGCTTAGTTAGCGTGAGCGTGAAAGATGGCGAGCTAAGCTTTAGCTTTGCTTCTACGCCTTTGCCGCAGATAGAAAAAAAGCAACCCGCACTAGCTCAAAGCAGTGTCGTTAAATAATGGCTCGGTTTTACGATTTTCCAGATCCTATGGATGCGCCCGATTTTGCGCCGCTTGCAAGTGGCGGCGATCTGAGCGAGGATTGTTTGCTTAGCGCTTATAGCGCAGGGATATTTCCGTGGTTTAGCGAGGATGAGCCGATTTTATGGTGGTCGCCCAATCCGCGCGCAGTGCTTGATCCGCGCGAAGTGCGTGTGCAAAAGTCCATTAAGCCCTATCTTAAGAGATATGACGTTAAATTTGACGCGAATTTTAAGGGCTTCATCGAGCGATGTAAAGACGTACGAAAAAAAGAGAGCGACGGCACGTGGATCAGCGAGCAGATCGTGCAGGCTTACTCGCGTTTGGCAGCAGACGGCTACGCTCACAGCGTCGAGGCATACGAAGATGGCGAGCTTGTGGGTGGGCTATACGGGCTAATTTTTGGGCGTGTGTTTTGCGGCGAGAGTATGCTGAGCCTAAAGAGCAATGCTTCGAAAGTAGCGCTGATTAGGCTTTGTGAGGTGCTTGCAAATTTCGGCTTTCTAATCGATTGTCAGATTATGAACGAGCATCTGAAATTTATGGGTGCTAAAGAGATGCCGCGAGCGGAATTCCTCGCTCTATTTGCTGAGCTTAGTGCGCAAGATAGCGGCTTTGAGCGCTTTGCGGATCTTAAAGTTCCGCGCGGAGTGCAGCATTGAGTCAAAGCTTGAGATGCAGCAGCGTAAAAAATGCGCGGAATTTAGAATTTTAAAGAAATAAGATGTGGCAAAGAGATAAAAGCTCCTCGGTCGGTATGATTATTGTGATGTTTATATTCGTGCCGGCGGCGCTTTTTGTATTTTTGGCGATTTTATATTTTTGGGGCAGCACTGAGCGCAAGCTACCGCGCCTGGATGTCAATGAAACCAACAGCGCGATCCGCGGCGCGATAATCGCAAAAGATAACTACGTCGCGGCAAATTCCGTCAAACTCTACAAAGTTAGCGTCGATGCGCGCAGCATCGATAAAAACAAGCTTGATCTTTTCGTGCGGCTATACTGCATCTACACGGGCGATAGTGAAAAGCGCGTCAAAAGCGCGATCGAGGGCTCTGGCGGCACGACCGTGCTGTCGTATAAGATCGATGCCAAAACCGCAGTGCATCTAAAAGAGCTTGCGTATAAGTTAAATTTAAAAAAGGTCTTTGTCAGCTTCATAGGCTCAAACGGCAGGTTAAATCCGCCTATCCGCATGAGCGTGAGCGAAAGCGGCGAGAAGCGCAGCTACAATGTCGGTGATTCGCTCACTCCGTTAATCGGCTATATCAATAAAAAAGAGGTTAATGGCATTACAAAGGTTAGTGGTATCAAAGGGATCGAGAAGTACTATGAGTATTATCTAGCGCCGGTTAGAGATGAGTTTATCGTGGGTCCGCGCGATATCGGCGGCAACATCATCCTAGAGCGCAGCAGCAAAAAAACGGGCAGGATCGACGGCTACAATGTCCGCCTAAGCGTGCCGCTAACGCTGCAAAGAAAGATAGAGCGCCTAAGCGATGAGGGCGCTGATAATTACGATGCGCGAGAAATCGTGGTGGGCATTATGAACTCTAAAACGGGCAAAATTTTATCTCTTGCGACCAATGCCCGCTATGACCCCTCAAACATCACGAAAAACGATCTTAAGAATTTAAATTTTACCGCGAGCGAATACGCCTACGAGGTGGGCTCGATTATGAAGCCGATAATTTTCGCAATCGCCTATGATGCCAAAGCCGTCAAACCGGGCGAGATCATCAATACCTATAACGGCAGCTATAAGCTTGGTACTCGCACGATCCGCGACACGCACCCGGCTAAGCAGATGAGCGGCGAGGAGATCATCATCCACAGCTCAAATATTGGAATGATTAAAATTTCAGAGCGGCTGGAGGGGCAGGCTATTTATGATGGGCTTATGAACTTTGGTATGTCGCAAAAAACAGGCATTGATCTGCCGTATGAGCAAAGCGGAAATATCCCAAGCATCAAAAGCCTGAATAATAAAATTTACAAAGCCACGATCAGCTACGGCTACGGCGCGCAGATGACCTTCCTTCAGATGCTCAATGCCTATACCGTCTTTAACAACGGCGGCGTCATGATTAGCCCGCGCCTAGTCGAAAATTTAGAAAATAACGGCAAAACTTACACCGTCAACGAAAGCGAAACCCGCCAGGTAATCTCTAAACCTACCGCCGACGTGATTAAAGGAATTTTAATCAAAACGGTTGAGAGCGGCACTGGGCGCAAAGGGCGGGTAGCGGGGCTGCAAATCGGCGGCAAGACGGGCACTGCGCGTATCGCCAAGGGAGGCGGCTATTCGAGCGCCTATAACAGCTCGTTTTTTGGCTTTGCCAATGACGCGGACACCAACTACACGATCGGCGTTTTGGTGCGCGAGCCTAAAAGGGGCAGCTACTACGCCGCTCAAAATGCGCTGCCGATCTTTAAGCGGGCGGTAGGAATTTTGATAGAGGAGGGCTATCTAAAGCCCGCGGCCGACGCAAACGCCACGCAAAAGGTCGAGATCAAGGATGAGGCGGTTGAAATTAAAGATTAAATTTGCTAAATTTCGCGAGGTTTTTTAAAATTTTGCGGCTTGCGACAACGAAAATTCGCGGAATTCGGCGCGGCTTCGTAAGGCTTGGCAGCGTTTAAATTTTACGACGCGGAATTTTGGCGGGATAGAATTTCGTGGCGTAAATTTTAACGGCACGGCGATGGAATTTTATCGCGACGCGGGATTTCGTGCTGTGTCGCTCGCTGCGCTAAGGTGGTGGAGTTTTATCGCAATACAGAATTTCGGCGCGGCGTAAAATTCCGTATCAAGGCAAAATTTTAAATTTCGCCGTGCAAATAAGCGCAAGTAAAACGGCGAGCGAGCTTGAAATGTTAAATTTTAAGACGCGCAATGTATCTGCGCGAGCATGAAATTTAGCGGGTTTGGCTGCGGAATTTAACGCAAAGAAAAGAGGAAAATATGAAAGCAAATGAGGGAAAAATGAAAATAGCGATAATCGGGCTTGGCTACGTTGGGCTTCCTTTGGCGGCGGCGTTTGCGGCAAAACACGAGGTCGTGGGCTTTGACGTCTCGCAAGAGCGCATAGATGAGCTGCGCGGCGGGCACGACCGCACGCTGGAACTTAGCGACGAGGAGCTTGCCGCGGCGATTCAAAACGGGCTTAAATTTAGCGCAAATCTAGATGATATGAGGCAGAGCAATTTTTACATCGTATGCGTGCCCACGCCCGTAGATAGGCTAAATCGCCCAGATCTCACGCCGCTAATCAAAGCCAGCGAAAGCGTCGGAGCCGTGCTTAAAAAGGGCGACATCGTCGTGTATGAAAGCACCGTCTATCCGGGCGCTACGGAGGAGGACTGCGTGCCGGTTTTAGAGTGCGTAAGCGGGCTGAAATTTAACCGCGATTTTTTCTGCGGGTATTCGCCCGAGCGGATCAATCCCGGCGATAAAGTTCACACCGTCACTAAGATCAAAAAGATCGTCTCAGCAAGCACTGCGGAGGCTTTGGACGTCGTAGATAGCGTCTATCTTAGCATACTGCAAAACGGCACCTTTCGCGCTAGCAGCATAAAGGTTGCCGAGGCTGCAAAGGTGATCGAAAACACCCAGCGTGACATCAATATCGGCTTTATCAACGAGCTTGCGATCCTGTTCGGTAAGCTCGGTATCAACACCAACGACGTTATCGACGCGGCGGCTACGAAGTGGAATTTCTTAAGCTTCCGTCCGGGCCTCGTGGGCGGGCACTGCATCGGCATCGATCCGTATTATCTGGCGCAGAAGGCGACCGAGGTGGGCTATCACCCCGAAATCATCCTCTCAAGCCGCCGCATTAACGATAATATGGGAAGCTACGTCGCTACGGAGGTCGTTAAGATGATGATAAAATACGACGAAAAGGTAAAGGGCGCGAAGGTCTTGATCTTGGGGCTGACGTTTAAAGAAAACTGCCCCGACACCCGCAATACGCGCGTCGTAGATATGATAAACGAGCTTAAAAATTTCGGCTGCGAGGTAAGCGTCTATGATCCTTGGGCTAGCGCCGCCGACGCCAAGAGATACTACGACATCGATCTGCTGCAAAAGCCCGATTTGCGCAAATTTGACTGCGTCGTAATCGCCGTAGCGCATAAGCAATTTTTTGAGCTTGATTACGCGGGCTCGCTGGTTTACGACGTAAAAAACGTCTATAAAGACGCGCAAGGAAAGCTCTGAAATTTAGCCGAGGGTTAAATTTAGACTTCTAAATAGGCGGTTTAGCGGGGATAAGGATGAATGAAGCAAGGCTTGAAAAGTTAAAGAGGCTTTTAGATGGGCGGCGTCAGAATTTAGAGCAAGGCTTGCAGGAAAATTCTGATGCTCAAAATTCCAATGCCTTAATTTTAATAAAGGAGATATAGATGAGTAGAGGAAGTGTTGATAAAAGGTGTACTTATTACAGGTGGTTTTAAATCGCTACAAGAATATTCTGATTTGCCAAAAGCTACTAAAGGAATACAATGAAAAACCCGCTTTACTACGTAGATTATTGGTATGATTTGATTAAATTCGGCTTCGATCGGAAGCATACTTTTATAACGCTAATCGTTGTTTGCGTTTCATTTATCGCACCGATACTTCTTTTGATAGCATATCAAAGCGCACCTAGTAGAAAAAATATAGAAGATCCTTTTGTTTTTGTTGGAACTATAAGCGAATTTCATAAATATGATAGCTATCGTGGCGGAACCGGCTGCAATATATCCGTGCGAGGAAGCGG
>NZ_CALIBF010000207.1 GCF_938045465.1 uncultured Campylobacter sp. | reverse complement strand
GGGGCAGTGGAAATATCGGTATTGCCGCTAGCGCGAGACGGACTATCATATAAGAATTCATCGTCGCCTTTTAGATAGCCGATGATATAGCCAACTTCTTCAGCGGTGGTTTTGGCAGCGATAGGCTGCATAATATACTTCATCTTTTTGCCATATTGCCCGTCGGAGGTGTAGCTTGAGATCGCGATTGCAATCTCCTTCGCGCTTAGATCTTTTAGCTTACGAGAGCTGCCATAGGCGCGCTTCTGTCCTTCTGAGCCGTGGCAAGAAGCACAGTTGGCATTGTAGATTACCTTGCCTTTTTCCTTGATATAGTTGATGTTACGATTTATTGTTGTGCCACCGCCGACAATATTGCCTTTGGCGTTAGGAGTATTTTTATAGATATTTACGGTTACATTTTCATCTTTAGAATGCTTTTCGATCAGGGATTTTAGCTCTTTGGCAAACTCACCTTTGGCTTCGAATACATACGTGTCATCATTTGCTTTATCCGCGGCATTTAAACTAAAGGCAAAAAAACATGCTAAAAAAGAAATTTTAAAAATTTTCATAGAAAACCTTGATTTAGAATTTAAAAAGGGCGAAGCAAAAGCTTCGCCCTAATTTTACCCGTATAAGGTAAATAATTAGAAGCTGTATTTAGCCTCGAATCTGATGCGATCTTTTTTCTCATCAAGACCGCCAGCAGCATCGTCAATCTTATAGTGAGAATACCAAGTTTTGAAACTTAGCTTTTCATTATATTTATAAGAAATTCTACCTACTGCCTCATATGCGTTATGACCATCTGCTTTACCATCTAGGTAATCGGCACCGATTCTGATACCAGTATCAGGGATGGTATAGCCTGCTACTACATACCAGTAGTGATTTTCGCCACTAAAGTTTCTATAGTCTAATAACTCTTCACCTGGGCTAATGAAAGAGCCTTGATCTTCAAAAGATACAAAAGAAACTTTATCTTTATCATCAGGTTCGAATTTTAAATAACCTGCAGCTAAATCAACACCAAAGAAACCAGCATTAGCCTCTGCTGCCCAGAAGTCTGCATCACTAGCACCCGCATCTTTATAATCTCCGTCGAAATCAGAGAATGCGTATTGACCTTTTACGCCGAGATTAAAATCATCGGAGATATCAAAATTTAGAGCTAGTTCTGCAGCGAAAAGCTGTGCTACGTCCTCTAGAGCATTATACCATAGTTGGAAAGATACTGGATCGTATGAGCCCATAAATCCTATACCGTATAGATTATGATCAGTAGTTAGTTTATTGTCTACCGCTGCGCCCCAATCAAGGCTTGAAATATCTCCATCATTCTCTAAAGAATCCATCCAAAAGCCGCTAATTGTCAAGCCCTCGATATCGGTGCTGGTAATCTTAACACCATCTCCATACATATCATCGGTAAAGAACGAACCTATGCCCTGGCGACCGACTGCAATAGTGGTACCGCCGATAGTGTATCCTAAATAAGCTTTAGCGATATCGAAATCAGAATCTTTGTCGCTTGGATTTTGTGCACCATGATATTGGCTATTTGAAGAAGATAATGTTTCTCCGTTATCTCTATCTAGAAATCTAACGCCAACTACACCAAAGAAATTATCATCAATTTTAGCCTTGAAATCTACTTCGGATTTAAATTCCCAAACGCCCTTATTACTATTTGTTTCATTTTTAAGGTGATCATGGGTATATCGCATACGAGCGTATCCGTTTAGATCCACATCCTTGATAGCTTCCTCTAACGGAACAGCACTTGCACTCATAGCAAGAGCACCTGCAGCGACTGCTGCCGCTAAACTAAGTTTAACTAGTTTCATTTTGAACTCCTTTAAAAGTTTGTAAGCGCAATAGTAGCACAAAATGACAAATTATATGCTTAAAATAGGCTGAAAAATACTAAAATTTTACCAAATTGTTACCGAGTATTTACCGAAAATCCAAATTTAACGGGCATAAAAAAAGCGAGACCCACACAGGCCTCGCCGATTATTGAAAGGAGTTCTAATTTCGATGTGGGGATTATATCAGGCTGCGGTAAACAGACGGCAACACCTCTTTCATGCGGGAGAAATTTGATAAAATTTTACGACGTGAAATTTTATGAATGAAATTTCAAGATACGAAATTCGCAAAGCGTGGGTTTTAAAAATATCTACGCGACATCTTATCAGCGGAGAATACGGCACTGAAAACGAGCAGTACGCGAAAAACCGCGAGAAAGAAAATTTATAAGAATTTCGCAATCAAAATTCTAGCGCCAGCTGTATTTCTATAATATAGAATTTTGCGGACAAAATGGCACTATGCAGCAAAATATTTAAGCGCGAAAGCAAGTGGATATGAAATGCTAACCGAGCCATATAAGCAAGATGTGCAACGCAGAATTTTGTGAAATATAAAATTCCACAACTTATAAAATATAAAATTTATGCAGGCAATTGCGTAAAGAATCAGCGGACTTTAAAGCGCAAGCAAATCGCGCCAGCCCACCATGATTAAGAACAGAAACTATTGCCTTCATAAGAGTAGAGAGCAAACACAAAAACGTTTCACAAAGTAAAAGTAGGCTCGCTTACCTTAAAGGGCATAGCGGCTAAAAATCGCATAGGATTAAAAGCTGATATTTTCGCTCTCTGGCACAGCAATAGCGTCATTTTTATGCATTTGTTTGGTCTCGATTTTACCAATATCATAAGTGCGCGGAGTAACGGAACCCGCTTTGCGCGAGATGATTCGCATATCGGTGATAGCGCCTGAAGCGGTACTTATATAGGCAGTATCTCCCGCAGCCGCATAATATCTGCTTGCGCGAGCGGTGTAGAGCTCGCCGCTGGATAGGTCTTTAAACGTATAGACGTAAGCTGTGGAGCTTTGACGAGTGTAGTTTACGATCTCGGATTTGAGCGAGCGTAAGTTGCCTGCAGGCGTCGGAGCGGTACTTACGGCGCAGCCTGCGATGCCAAGAGCCAAAAGTGCGGAAAATATGAAATTTTTCATTCAGTATCCTTATTTGTAAAATTTGAATTTTTAGAGTAGTAGGTTTGGGCTTAAAGTTTGCTTTTTTGAGAGGCGTCGGAGTGGAATTTAAACGACGATGGATGCGCTTGCGTCGCTGGCATTTGTTTTCGAGGAGCGTCGAAGTTGAATTTAAACAGATCTCTCTTAGCGTTAGACGAAGCGAGAATGCGCTTTTGGCGATTTTTCTATATATGCGGGGTAGAATTTAGCAATAATCGCGAGCGAGACTTGGTAGTCGCGTCTAAATCAAACGCGGCAGAACTTTAGCTTCTTTTACCTGGCTAGCTTGCATCAGCACTCTTTGCGGCGCTGACTGCGATATTTGCAAAAATCGGACTC
>NZ_CALIBF010000206.1 GCF_938045465.1 uncultured Campylobacter sp. | reverse complement strand
CTGGATCGAAAAATTTAGCGGCTATCCCGCGAGCCTGAAATAATGCCCTACGGATTACGTGCTTGAGCGCCCTGTTTTGAGCCAAAATTTATTTGAAGGGAAAATATGAAAAACCTATTTCTAGCCGTGCTTGCAGCATTAGCGCTTAGCGGCTGCGCGGGCTTAAAATGCGGCGCAAAAGACGGGCAAGACGTCGCTGAGATCGACGTGCCCGAAGAAGGCTGGACGAGATACCTAGGCACCGACGGCGAGACCAAGGAGGTCGCATTTTTCACGGCGTTTTTCTCCAAACAGTTCCGCCAGAGCCCAAAAGATGGCGAAAAGATCGGCTTCGTGCTTACCAAAAAGAGCGACGAACGCATACCGATAAGGCTCGGCAATATGTATAAGGCGGCAGACGGCGCATTCGCGCTCGCGGATCTTGACGCGCAGAGCGACGTATGGGGCGGAGCCCAGGAGCTACGCAGAGCAAAACGGGCGAAATTTTATAAATTTCAAGAAGGCGGCGTCAAAGTGACGGACTATGAGGCGCAAGGCGGGCTTTGCGAGGCCTTTTACGCAGGCGAAAAGATAAGCGTCAAAAGCGTGCTAAGCCGCCGCACGAGCAATACTGACGGGGCTAGCGGCGAAATTTCCACCGCGCAAACGCAGGGCGAAATTTCGCGCGACGCCGTCAAGGCTTTAAACTCGCAGGAAAAGCCGTCGCCGCAAGGCTCTAGTGAAAATTTAGCGAGCAAAAAGAGCACCGCGCAAAAAACCGAGGGCGAGGCGTTAAAACCGGAGACAGAGGCGCTAAAAAATATTATCTGCTACAGGTAAAAACAAAGTCGATTGAAATTTCAGTTTAATGAGCGAAAATTTTGCTAAAATTTTAAATAAAAATATCTTTTCAAGGAGTAAAGTATGAGAAAAAGCGTTTTATTTTTCCTATTGCCGCTGTTTTTGTTCGGCGGCGAGGCGCAAAAGCAGCTAAACGTCTTTGAGCTAACGCCGTCAAAGATGCCGCCGCAGCAGTTTAAGGTCGAAGCGGTCTTTTCAAAGGAGATCGAAGCCGACTGCAACGACGCGTATCTGATCGGCGGTAAAATAGAGCAAAAAGAGGGCTCGGACGGGCTTTATTACGAGTTTAGCGGCGGTAACGAACTTGCTCAAACGCTGATGCTATGCGACGGCAAGAAGCAAAAGAAGCGGATCTATTACGAGCTCACGCATCCATTCGCCTACGACGGCGGCGAAATTAGAATTTTAGCACCCAAAGACGTCAAGGTCGAGCTTAGAATTTACGAACTCGTAGGGAGCAAAGAGCCTAAAATCCGCAAGATGAAATAATTTCGCAAGAAGCAGGGCAGACCGAGCTTATGCGCGGCGGAATTCTACGGCACATCTGCCGCGCAATGGATTTTTCATCGCACAATGGGTTTGCGCGTAGGCGAGATAAATTTTACGGCGAAGAATGGAATTTCGGCACCGATGGGTCGTTTGGTTAAAATTTCAGTATAATTTTGCAAAAACAAGGAGAGAGCATGTCAGAGAGAATTTTTGAAAGCCTAAAAGAGCTTTTGACGCAGCAGGGGGCGCGCTTCCGCGTCGTAGCTCACGAAAGCGCGGGCACCTCCGCCGAAGTCGCCAAAATCCGCGGCACGCAGCTAGGTCAAGGCGCAAAGGCGCTGGTTTGCACGATCAAGGGCTTTAAGGACGGGCAAATTTCTTTCGCGCAAAATTTAAATTTAACAAGCGTCTATGACGCGCAAAATCTCGACGCTTCCGCCCTTGCGAGCGCTCAAGGCTGCGAAAACGGTGCCTGCGCGGGAAATTTAACTTTAACTGCGGATCAAATCTGCGCCAACGTGCCGCAGCAGCTGAAGCTTCCTAGCGACAAACCCGCGGGCAGAAATGGCAGGATCTACGTCCTAGCGGTCTTCGCAGCAGATCACAAAACCGATCTAAAGCGCTTGGCAGAGGGGCTCGGCGGCACTAAAGCGTCGCTCGTAAGCCCCGATGAAGTGGGCGATCTCACGGACTGCGTCATCGGCTCGGTGCCACCCTTTAGCTTCCACGACAAACTGCTGTTAATCGCCGATCCGTCGCTATTCGGACGCTTTGAAGAGATCGCTTTCAACGCGGGCCTGCTCGATCACTCGATCATTCTAAACGCGCAGGATTACGCGCGCATCGCAGCTCCGCGCATCGTTAGCTTTACCGAAAAGGCTACGGAAGGCGAATAATAGTCGCGCATCGTCCGTTTCACACAAGAAGAGGACTCGGATTAAATTAACCCAAAAGCAAGGGCAGAAAAAGACAGCGCGAGAGTGGTTGTAAAAAGGGCGCTTTGATTTTTGATCTTTTTTCTTCATATTAAGGCTTTAAAATTTTCAGTATGATTAGGAGAAAAGAGATCGCGACCGAAATGAGGGGAAATGTTATGAAGCAGGTGTGGATATTTTTGCTGTGCCTACTTGCGCTATGCGGTATGGAAAATGCTGCGGCTAAGGGAGACGATGCGCCGCGACCGGAGATTTATCATAGTATGAAAGATATTTACGACGATCTACCGATCGCGCAACTGCCGATTCGCTATCCGGGAGAAATTTCGCCCTTAGCGGCTATCGATAAAAATTTACTTGATAAAAATGAGCTGTTTTCGTTCGCAAAGGAGAGCTTTTTAATCGACAATCTAAGCGCGTATTGGGAGAGGATCAAAGACATAAGGGCTTGTCGTTTGTCAAAAAAGAGCGCCAAAACAATTCTGCTAAGGCTTTATCTGGGGGATTTCCAAGATAGCAAGCACGGGCACGAATATATTTTTATGTGCCTTTTAAACGACGCATTTCGTATAAGCGATTGTCGCGAAATTTACGCCGATTACGTGCACTGCGGTAAAAGCAAGCCGCCGATGCGCGCCAAGCAGGAGTTCGTCATCGACGCCGATTTACGCTGCACAGTAACAACGCACTACTATACTTTAGATGCCGGTAAGGAGCTGCACAGAAATGCCTGCGTGCTCGAAATAAAAAACGGCGCAATCGTTACCGAGGATTAAAATCCGAGGCGATTTTGCGAGATGTTTTTGGTCGTAAAGCCGTAAATTCATAAGTAGAGCCGCAAACTGAGACGTGAATTCGCTCTATCTATGAGCCCCGGCTATTTCAAATCGCGATAAAATAACGCTTAAACCGAGCCTCGAATTCGTAATATTGATGAGGCGCTGTTTCGAGCCGCGCCAAAACGGCTCGTAAATCTTTGGTGCACCGCAGCGTCCCACCAAGATGCGTCGCCTTACGGAGTATTTTAACGACGCGAGCGCTTTATTGGTTTTGACTTCCTGCGACAAGCTGAATATCAAATCTGAAATTCTTAGCAAGCCCCGAAAGCAGCGAGGATAAAACATCCAAATTTTAAAATTTAAAAATTTTTAAAAAAATGTGAGTTTAAAAAGAATTAATCGCGACGATATCGCATCGCCGCGACTGAAGAGGGCATCATCGTGCCCGCGAAGGTATTTATTTCATAGCGCCTTGTTGTTTCATCTGATCCATCATCTGCTTAAATATCTCTTTAGCTTGTTTGCAAGTGGCCTCTTGCTGCTCCTTAGGAAGTGCGCTGATCTGATCCATAGACTGCTTTTTTTGATCCTCATACATCTTGACCTGCTGCTCTTGACCGGCTTGTTTGTAGGTATCAACCATCTTATCAAGATCTGCGAAGTACTCTTTGCAGCTATCTGAAAGATCTGCGGCGCTAAGACTTAGCGCAAAGCCAAAACTAGCCAAAACTAAAAGTGATTTTTTCATTTTTCTCTCCTTGTAAAAAATCAGCGAAAGTATATCATTTCGCTTAGTAAATTTGCCTTAAATTTTAATCAAATGCGGCCGTTTTTTTAAATTTATAGCGCTTTTGAAATTTTAAAATTTTACTCTCGCTGCGACGCTTACATTTTTTAAAATTTAACTCGTCTTTAAATTTTAAAATTTAGGCTCGCGGTTTCGCAACTGCCGCCGGTGATTTTTAAAATTTCGCTTCGCAATTTTTAAACTGCATGCGAACCGCCTTAAGCTACATGCGGGCAAATTTTAAGCCCTGAGCCGCTTTTTTAAAATTTCATTTCGTAATTTCGCTACCGCCGCAAAATCACTTCTCTTCAAATCTAATCTGCACCGATTTTTTGTGTGCGCCTAGCCCTTCGGCATCCGCTAGCGCCATGCACGCGCCGCCTAACTCGTCTATGGCGCGTTTATTTAGCGCTATGATCGAGCTTCGTTTGATAAAGTTATAAACCCCCAGAGGCGAGAAAAATCGTGCGCTTCCGCCGGTCGGCAGCGTGTGGTTAGGGCCTGCGAGGTAATCGCCCATCGCTTCTGGCGTGTAGTGACCCAAAAATATCGCGCCTGCGTGGCGTATGCGCGGAAGCAGCTCGTAGGCGTTCTCGGTCGCGATCTCGAGGTGCTCGACCGCAAGCTCGTTCATCAGCTCCACGCACTCGTTCATATCGCGTGCGATGATGATCGCGCCCTTGTTTTGGATGCTAGCACGAGCGATCGGCTCACGCGCAAGCGTAAGCAGCTCGCGCTCGATATGCTCTGCGACGCAAAGAGCGAATTTTTCATCGTCGCTTATCAAAAAGCTGCTCGCGATCTCGTCGTGCTCGGCTTGGCTGAGCAGATCCACGGCGATGTTGCGCGGATTTGCCGCGGCGTTTGCGATGATGCCCACTTCGCTAGGGCCCGCGATCATATCGATATTTACGTCGCCGAACACGAGCTTTTTAGCAGTCGCAACGAAGATATTCCCAGGGCCCGTGATGACGTCTACCTTGTCGATCGTGCGCGTGCCGTATGCCATCGCCGCGATCGCGCTTGCGCCGCCCACCTTGTAGGCCTTTTTGATCCCTAGCACATGCATCGCCGCGAGCAGTAGCTCGTTTACGACGCCGCCCACGGCGGGAGTGCAGACGCTGATATCCTCCACGCCCGCGACGATTGCAGGGATCGCGTTCATCAGAAGCGAGCTCGGATACGCCGCCTTGCCGCCCGGGATATATAGCCCCGCGCGATCTACCGGCGTGATCTTTTGCCCAAGCATCGCGCCGCTTGGATCGAAGCTAAACCAGCTCCTCTCAAGCTGTTTTTCATGATAAGCGTAGATGCGCTCGTATGCGACCCGAAGCGCATTCTTAAGCTCTGCGGTTAAGCCTTCATACGCGCGGCTCATCTGCTCTTGCGTGATAGCCAGATCGCCCTGTACGCGCCATCTGTCAAATTTCTCGATCTGTTCGGCTAGCGCCTCATCGCCGCGCGCTCTGATCTCCTCGATGATGCCGCTTACGACGGGCATTACCGATCTCATATCCGTCTCGCCGCGGCGCACCAACCTCGCAAATTCCTCTTTGAAATTTGTGTCCGTGCTTTTTAAAATTTTCATTTTCGCTCCTTGTAATGCTTGGAATTTTAACGCTTTTTGCTAAATTTCGCCTTTAAGCTTGCGACTGTGTAAATTTAAAAACTATTTGGGCTCGCCGATTTTCAAAAGATTAAGCGAAAATGAAATAAAATAGCCGAAATTTCAGACGGAGAGATGTATGAAAAAGATATTTTTAGCGCTGATCGCGATGGCGACTTTATCGTCGGCGGGGGCCACGGCTTTGTCATCGACGGAACAAGAGGGTCCCGGTATAAGCAAGTTGCAAAGCGAATGCGATAGCAACAATACCTTAGCATGCGTAAATCTCGCCATGGCATACTATTCTGGTGATGGCGTGAAGCAGGATTATGAAAAAGCAAGGGAGCTAAATTTTAAAGCCTGTAGTTTGGGCGACGGCTGGGGTTGCACCACCTTGGGGGCGTCATACGAATACGGCAAGGGCGCGGAGCAAGATTATAAAAAAGCGATCGAACTGTATTCTAAGGCCTGCGACTTAAAAAATAGCATAGCTTGCGGCAATCTGGGTGTTTTATACCACTCAGGCAAGGGAGTAAAGAAAGATTACAAAAAAGCGATCGAAATGCTTTCCAAAGCTTGCGATTTGCAAGAAGGCCGCGGATGCTACAATCTCGGGCTTTTATATGCCTCGGGCGAAGGCGTAAAACAGGATTATAAAAAAGCGAGCGAGCTATATTCTAAAGCTTGCGATTTAAAACATGGCGAAAGCTGCCATAATCTTGGAGTTTTATACGAAAAAGGAGATGTATCTTCAACACCTCCTCACACTCTTTAATTCTC
>NZ_CALIBF010000205.1 GCF_938045465.1 uncultured Campylobacter sp. | reverse complement strand
AATCGCCGCCTGTGCTAGAGATAACGAGCTTCCGATCATGCGCGAGGAGGAGGTCTGCCCCGCGAAGCAATACGGCGGCAAGGAGCCCACTGCGCGCGCCGCTACGAAGGAGCTTTTGGCGCAGTACGAAAAGGCCCATCCGAGGTTTTTTATCAGCCTGCAAGCCGCCTTTGCCAACATCCACGAAGAAACTTTTTTTGAGCCCAAATTTTAAAATTTTAAGCGGTTTGATCTCTCGGCTAGAAAAGCTCGAGTGTGGCTTTCGCGGGCTCGGAGACTTCGTGCGCAGTTCCAACTTTTCGGCTTGAACGAGCTCGAGTGGGAGAGTGCGGCTGCTTTCCTCTTTATATTTCTTGGCGGCGTCGTGCCCGAAAAGCTCGTCGTAGCTCGGATCGCGCTCCCTATCTCTCTTGACCTCTATCGTGAGCAACTATGAGTGGAGCTATTTATAGGTCTGAGCCGTGTGTACAAGCTCGCTCTTTGTGCCCGAACAGATGCTGTTTACGCTTAAACGAACTGCAAATTACGGGTGGAGCGGTTGCGTCTGCTGTGCCTAAACCATGCACGAGTGGTTGCCCTCCGCATCTAAGCTGCACGCGCTGGCGGTTATGCCTCGTCCTGCACCTGAGCGGTTGCACGCGAGAGTAGTTGTGCCGCTCGTATATGCTTTTACAAAATGCCTGAGATTGATTGTAATGCCGCGTCTTTAGGCGTCGTGCTTTCATCCTACTCGGGCGCCGCTCAAGTGAGCTTTACAAGCGAGCGTTATGGACTTGCAAAGCTTGCGCGAAAGACAGTTGTAGAAATTTTATTCCGAAAAGTATTTTAGAAATTTTACTTCACAAAATTTTAAAATTCTCAACTAGACTAAATTTTAAAATTTTAACGAAGCCAGATTCAAAACTCCGACGAAGCCGAATTATGAAATTTTACCCCGCAAAATTTTAAAATTTATCGGCAGGCTATAGTTTGGGCTACGTATAAGCTTGAGTCGCGCTCGCTAATTTATCGTCGCACGTGCCGTACGCCGTAAATTTAAACCGCTCGCCCGCTCTGCAAAAGATGGTTTTAGAAGTTTATTCCGCAAAATGTTTCTAGAATTTTACCTTACAAAATTTCAAAATTTTAACGAAGCCGAATTCGAAATTCCGACGGAGCCGAATTTTAAAATTTAGCAAAGCCGAATTTTGAAATTTTATCGTAGCCAAATTTCCGCTCTCGTTTCATAAACGTTACCTTTTGAAATTTCGCCGCTCGCGAGGGCTTAAATTTAACGCCGCTTCAAAACTCCTCAAACCCTCCGCTGTCGCGCACGCAGATCAAATTTTAAAATTTCGCAGGTGCCGCGTTACTTCTTAAATTTACACACTACGAAATTTTAACCGATTTTCGCTTCGAAATTTATGCCGCATTAATCGCCGCGGATATATAATATTAAATGTCATATTTCACGTAAGGAGTAAGCATGGCTACAATCCAACCAAGCTATAAGCTTTTCATCGACGGCGAGTTTGTGGGTGCCGAAGGCGGCGCGAGCCTAGACGTTTTTAATCCCGCTACCGGCGAGAAAATTTCAAAGATCGCAGATGCTAGCAAGGCGGACGTCGATAGAGCGGTCGCCGCGGCTCGCAAGGCGTTTGCGAGCTTCCGCCGCACCAGCGTTTATGAGCGCAGCGCGCTGCTAAATAAGATCGCCGACGTCCTAGAGCAAAACGCCGAGTTCATCGCCACCGTAGAGACTATCGACAACGGCAAGCCGATCCGCGAGACGCGCGCGGTCGACGTAGCGTGGTCGATCGAGCATTTCCGCTATTTTGCGGGCGTGATTTTGGGCGAGGAGGGCAGCGCGAATATGCTAAAAGAGCGCTATCTATCCGTCGTCTTGCGCGAGCCGATCGGCGTAGTAGGACAGATCGTGCCGTGGAATTTCCCGTTTTTGATGGGCGCGTGGAAGCTCGCTCCGTTACTTGCCGCGGGCGATACGTGCGTATTTAAGCCAAGCTCCGAAACCAGCCTTAGCATTTTGGAGTTCATCCGCCTAATCGCGCCGCTGCTTCCAAAGGGCGTCATCAACGTAGTAACCGGCAAGGGAAGCAAGGCAGGCGAGTTCGTCCGCACTCACAAAGGGCTTGATAAGCTCGCATTTACGGGCTCGACCGAGGTCGGCAGAGGCATCGCGTTAGCCGCGGCGCAAAAGATCATCCCCGCTACGCTTGAGCTCGGCGGCAAGAGCGCGAATATCATCTTTGACGATTGCGACTTCGACGTTGCGATCGACGGCGTGCAGCTGGGAATTCTTTTCAACCAAGGACAAGTTTGCTGCGCGGGAAGTAGAATTTTCGTGCAGGAGGGCATTTACGATAAATTCGTACCGGCGCTCGTGGAGAAATTTAAGCGCATCAAGGTGGGCGATCCGCTCGATCCGAACACCCAGATGGGATGCCAGATCAACAAAAAGCAAGCCGATAAAATTTTAGAGTACGTAAAAATCGGCGTAGAGGAGGGCGCTAAGATCGCCGTGGGCGGCAAGCGACATAGCGCGGGAGAGGCTTTCGTCGAGCCTACGCTACTCGTGGACGTGCGCAACGACATGCGCGTCGCGCAGGAGGAGATCTTCGGTCCTGTGGGCGTCGTGATTAAATTTAAAGATCAAGACGAGCTCGTCCGCATGGCAAACGACAGCCTATACGGGCTAGGCGGCGCCGTATTTACGCGCGATATCGCAAAAGCACTCACGGTCGCACGCCTGCTTGAGACGGGTCGCGTGTGGGTCAATACCTACAATCAGATCCACGCCGGCGCGCCGTTTGGCGGCTACAAAGAATCGGGCATCGGTCGCGAGACGCACAAGATGATCCTGGATCACTACACCCAGACCAAAAACATCTACATCGACACGATCTCCAAACCGAGCGGCTTTTACGAGCAGTAAGGCTTAGCGCGGTACCTCGAGCTACGTTTCGGGCGGTTTGCGCCGCCCGAAATTTTATTCTGCTTGACTCGATTGCGTATTTAGTTTTAAGATTAATATAGGCTCATCATTTGGCGGCAAATTTTTATTTGCCAACCTTATGCCTTTATAAACATTTATCGTGATTTTAACATTTGGTATGTCGGTAACTTTTGAAAAATTATTTAAGAGCAACTTTATATCATCATCTCTAGTGCCATAAATGTTTACTATGCTCTCATATCTATCGGTAATTTTTCCACAAGACCAAGAACCGCCTAGATGATTTAAATCTCTTATTCCTTCAAATATTATTTCTTCTGCTTTGTCGTTATACTGATTCCGACATTCTCTACCGTCGCAGCCGAATAATATAAATGCGGCGACTATCAAAAAGAAACACTTTGTAAATTTCAGCATTTCATTTTCCTTAATTTGATTTTGTGTCTAATTTTACGGTTAATATATTCTTGCCAAATGGTGGCGGAGTTTTGCTGCCCCATTTCCAATATCTCTCATAAACCGATATAGTAATTTTGACATTTGGAATTTGTGCCGCTTCTGCTACATTCTTTAATAAAGTTTCTAAATCATCATTGCTAGGTCCGTAAAAATTTATGAAGTATTCATAGTTGTCAATAGACCCGCACGTCCAATCTCTATTTTCCTTATCCTTTAAATTATCAGTTATAATAGAAAACGCCTTATTGTTGTATTCGTTGCGGCATTCATTACCGTCGCAGCCGAATAGAACAATCGCAAAAAATATTGTAACAAGAAATTTCATGGCGAAATTAAAAAATCCGCCTGTTTTTATAGTTTGATAACTACGATAGCAACCCATTTTCGTTCCTCAGATAAAATCCCTGTATTCGATATTTTTATCGCTCATTAAAATTTTTAATTTTTCAAAATCTTCTTTTGTTATATAGCTTAAAGGCAAAATAATCGAGCTTAGATTAAATACGATATTTGCCAAATTAAATTTTAGTTTTAGGCAAAGTGTTTCGCCTCCCAGCAGATATGCGAATGTAGCAATATATTTAATCTCATCATATTTTAGAATTCTTTGCCAAAAGATATATCTTACTATCACTTTACCATCGTAGCACGCAATAAATTTAAAGCAATTCGGAATAACCGTCGTATAAAAAAGACCGATTAGCGTTATCCAGCCTACGATAGGCGCATAAGGCTTGTCAAGCATTATAAAAACAATGGCGAGATAAAAATTGCAAAATTTTAACTACCGAATAAAAAGGCCCGTAAAAACGCCTCGCCCTGTTTACGATTAGCAGCGGCTCGCCCGGTTTCGTATCGTTCATTTTAGTTCCTTGCTTACGTTTGCATTATTGCTTTAAATTTAGCGCTAAATTTTAACCTTACTGCGCTTACACAGCGTTTAAATTTAATCTCGCTGCGGCTACGCTAAATTTTAAAATTTTAAGCCCGCCGTTTTAAATGCTCGTTATCTGCGCAAGTGCGTGCAGACGGGCGCATGCAAGAAATAAACTCGCGCTATTTTATCACAGGTCTCCGTCCGCACCGAGCCGCGTTAAAGCCTCAAAATCCATGCGATTGCTAATTTTGCTATCGAGCCGCACCGAACCGCAGCCAAACTCGCGCGGCGAAAATCTAAATTTACGCTATAATCTTGCAAAGCGGAGCGTAGAACTCTTGCTGCGCGTGCGCGACGAAATTTAAACAAAGGCCCGCAAATTCGGGCTTCTTAGCTTTCGCGCGGCTGCGGCGTAACGCTAAATTTAACGGAGGGCGCATGGATAAGGAGCGGTATATTTTTGAGAAATTTAGATCGAAGCTTAACGGCGATGATTGCGCCGTAATCGGCGAGCGAGCGTATTGCAAGGATCTTTTCGTCGAGGGCGTGCACTTTCGGCGCGGCTGGCTGAGCCTGCGCGAGATCGGCGCAAAGGCGATGCTCGTAAACATTTCGGACATGATCGCGACCAATGCGCGCGCCAAATACGCCCTGCTGGGGCTTGCGCTGCCGCGCGAGATCGGCACGCGCGAGATCGACGAGCTATGCGCGGGCGTGAGCGAAACGGCGCGGGAGTGGGGCATACGGATCATCGGCGGCGACACGATCGGCTCGGATCGCATCGCGCTTAGCGTGAGCCTGATCGGCAAGTGCAAGCGCCCCGTGTTTCGCAGCGGCGCGTGCGTGGGCGATCTCATCGCGCATACGGGCGAGCTAGGTAGCGTCGGGCGCGATCTGGCAGTGCTTTTAAGAGATGGAATTTCGCCCGCTAGCTCGCAGACGAAAAACCGAAACGATAAAATTTCGTCGCTGCAAAGCTCAAGCACCGCGCCGCAGGGTCTAAACGCCGAGACTTCGACGGCACAAAATTTTGGCGATGAGGTACGAAGCCCTGGCGATAAAATTTCACCTGCGCGCGTCGAGCCGCCGAGCCTGGACGCCGGAAATTCGGCGCAAAATTCCGTGTCGCAGAGCGGAGACGATCGCAAGAACCCTACGGCGCAAGATAGCGGGCTGCAAAGCGGCGGCTATGACGACTCTGCCGGTAAAATTTCTACGCAGTTCGAAAACGAAATTTCTACGCAGAGCTTTGATGGCAATATTTCTGCGCCGAGCCCTGATAACGGAAATTCTACGCAAGATTTGAATGCTTACACCGCGTGTAGCGTGTCGCAGGGCTCTATAACACAAAATTTAGATACTCACGCTTCGTATGACGGCTTGCAGGGCTCCGCGACGCAAAATCGGGACGCGGAGTTTTTTGAGCAAAATTTTACGACGCAAAATTTGAGCGTAGGAAATTCTATCGGAAATTTTATGGCGCAAAAATCCGCAGCGAATTATACGTCGCAAAGCCTCGCATGTGAAAATTCTATGTCGCAAAGCTCTGCAGGCGAAAATCCTGTGCCGGGTAGTGGCTCATATCGCTTGCGCGAGGATCTGCGCGCAAAAATTTCAAAGGATTCGCGCTTCGTTAGGCCCGTTTTGCGCGATAAGTTTTTTTACAAGGCGGCGAAGTTCATTAGCGCGGCGATGGACATTAGCGATGGGCTCGCGCAGGACTTGCCCCGCCTGCTGGAGGCTAGCGGCGTGGGTGCGCGCTGGATCGTCCGCCCTAGCGAGGCTGCGTTGCAAAGCGGCGAGGAGTACGAGATTTTGTTCAGCTTCGCGCCGAAGTTTTTGCCCAAAATTTACGCGATTGCCGCTAAAACAGGCGTTTCGATCAATATCATCGCCGAGGTTTGCCCGCGCACGCCGCAAAGCTCTATGGAATTTCGCGGCAGCTCGCACCACTTCGCGCCTTGAAATTTTGCCGGGCTCGCTTTAAATTTTAAGGCGCGTAGTTTGAATTTTAGTCCGAAACGACGCGTCTGGCGAATAAATTTTACTTAGCAAGTGAGCTACGGCGTGCTTTATACCAAAGAATTCGCGGTTTTTGGCATTTGCCGAATGGGCGAGAGATGGGATACGGCTCGCAAGGGTACTGCGGCTAGCGGACATGAGCCTCAAATAGGTAAATTTCATAACCAAAGCGTTCGGCGGCTCAAGCCTTGCGTTTAATTTAATCCACAATTACAAGCCGAATTTTAATCTGTCCAATTTAAATATCCGCGCAGACTGCGTACATCGCGGCTCCGTCGTTTGCCACGGCGTAGAGACGACCTTTGCTAGCGAGCATGATCTGATCCGAGCCGAATTGAAACTCGCCGAATTCCACTTCTTTTAAGATCGAGCCGTCCTCCGCGCTAATCAAAACCGGCTTGCCGCGGCGATCTGCGAGTAAAATTTTATCCTCAAACCGCGCGAAATGCTCGGTTCCGCCAGTCTCAAGCTTAAAGATCACTTCGCCGCTTGCCGCGTCTACGGCGTATAGGTGCCCGTCCTTGCCGTCACGCCGTGTCCGCGAAACTCCACGCCCTGCATCATAAGAGGATATGATTTTAGCATTTGCGGCTCCTTAAAATTTGAAGCGATTATAGCTCAAATTTGGGCGCGAATTTTAAAATTTTGTATGCACGCTAAAATTTTACGGCGCGCGGCATGGAATTTCAAATTTTGCGGAGCCGCGGAATTTGGAATTTGAAATTTCGCCCCTTCACGTAGCCTACACGCAAGCTCGCTATCATACCGTTACAAAATTTACAAAGGAGCCGTATGAGGGAGATCGTAAAAAAATTTGTCGCAGGCGACGCGGATATT
Organism: uncultured Campylobacter sp.; assembly: GCF_938045465.1. GTDB lineage: Bacteria > Campylobacterota > Campylobacteria > Campylobacterales > Campylobacteraceae > Campylobacter_B. The sequence continues at coordinate 1,147 of NZ_CALIBF010000205.1, read as the reverse complement.
ATATTTGCCAGACTTTCCGTTATTATCGTGCTTGCCGTGATGGGCAACTACAAGTGGTTTGAGTTCGAGGTGGAGGCTTTAAAGCCGCTTTTTTCGCAGACGTGGCTTTCGTTTTTGCCGTCAGCGCTCGGGGACGCCGGCGCGAGCTATTTTTTGGGCGTGGTGGAGACCGTGGGCTATCTCTCGCTCATCGCGGGCTTTTTCAAGCCGAAGGCGGGCATCGTGGGCGATCTCATCGTGATCGTCATGGCGCTGACTACGCTCAGCCTACTGCCGCAGCTGGGCAAGATCGACGGCTTTATCTTTAAAGACCTTTTCTTGCTAGGCCTTGGCTTGGTGCTGCTAAAATACGACCTGGCGCGCCTTTGCCGCGGAGAAAAAAGCTGCGATTGAGCCGTCAAAACATATTGGCGTCGGTTCCGACGCAACACTAAATGATCGCGCACGGCGAGTTTGAGGCGTTTTGATTTAAAGCCTGCTTTGCTAGCGGTTGCGTGCTTGAGCTTGCCCGCCTGCGTAGCGCCTTAAAATACGGCCGCGCGCTAAAATTTTATGACGCGCGGTTGAAATTTATCGAGCTGCGGTAATTAAATTTTACTGACGCACAAACTCAAAATTATAAAATTTAAATCGACCTATCAGATTGTGCTACAAATTAAGTCGCGTTAAATTTGACAGCGAAAGCTTAATTCTAATCTCAAAGTATTAGATTTATATCCGGCTGAATTCGCATTTGATTAAGCGAAAAGAAAAGCGCAAAGTTATATCATTTCTTAGAAATTCTGCAATTTTTTCGAAAGGGCGAGATATGAAGCACTTTTCACTCTCAAAGGCCGTTTTTATGGCGGCGAGTCTGGCCCTGCTCGGGCTAACGGCTGCGAATGCGCAGGAGAAATTTTCCCCCGTTATCGTCATTCACGGCGGAACGAGCGGGCTTGATCTAACCAAGGAGGAGTTTAAAATCCGCGAGGAGCCGATGAACCGGGCGCTTTTGGCGGGTCAAGCCGTGCTTGAGAAGGGCGGCAGCGCGATGGATGCCGTAACGGCGGCGATAATGGTGCTTGAGGACGATCCGAATTTCAACGCGGGCAAGGGCGCGGTATTTACCGCCGACGGATTTAACGAGCTTGATGCCTCGATCATGGAC
>NZ_CALIBF010000204.1 GCF_938045465.1 uncultured Campylobacter sp. | reverse complement strand
TTTTGCAAATTTTGCGATTTGTAAATTTTTGCGGCGCGGACGTTGTGAGATATTTTGCAGCGGGCTAAATTTGCAGGCGGTAGCGGGGTTTTAAGCTGCTATGAAAAGCGTGACTGCTCGGAATTTTTTTGCGAGCTGCGCGCGAGCTATGTGGCAGTGCAATCAAAGGCGGTTTAAAATGGTGATATTTGCGGCGCGGGCGGTTGCAAAATTTTACGCCGCAAATGCGAGCTAAATTTTAAAATTTTGCTACCGCTCTGCCGTAAGTTTTGACGCGGTAAATTCCCCGTGAAATCTCGCACGGCTAGAATTTTGCAGCAGAATTCGACGGCAATAAAATTCCGCCGCCCTATTTCATCTTTCTCTTACTTTGAAATTTATGTGTTTTATACATCGCGGAGCTCAAATTTTATTTAATAAATTCCAAAATGCCGCAAATTCTACGACGAGTTAAAATTTTAAAGTGCATTAAATTTACGGCGCTACAAATTTTAAATTTCACTACGTATTGCGCGCGTTGTAAAAAATACGCGCTCTGCCGAATTTATTGCCGCGACGGAATTCCGAGCGGCGACAACCCGCATATTTGATAAATAGATTTCGCATCGCGTAAAATTCCATTGCCGGTAAAGTTTGCTGCCGATCAATTTATCGCCGCATAAAATACTGTCGCGCAAATTTAGCGCAGCACAAAGTCCTTCGCCGCGCAAATCTCACAGCGTATTAAATACCCTATCTCCCGCGTCTCCGAGGCCCGGCACGATATATTTTTGCTCGTTTAGTCTCTCGTCGATCGCCGCGGTAAAAACCTCGACCTGCGGGTAGATCTCGCTAAATCTATGAAGCCCTTCGGGCGCTGCGATGATGGAGATAAATTTGATCTTTTTGACGCCGTTTTTCAGCAAAAATTTAACCGCATCGATCGCCGTACCGCCGGTCGCAAACATCGGATCGATGATGATTGCGGTGCGCTCTGCGGCATCGGCGGGCAGCTTGGCGTAAAAAAACTCCGCCTGCGCGGTCTTTTCGTCGCGCTGAAAGCCTAAAAATCCCACGCTAGCGTCGGGCATAAGCTTAAATACGCTATCTAGCATCCCCAGCGCGGCGCGCAAAATCGGGCAGATCATGATCTTTGTGGCGAGCTTATACGCGCTGGTTTGCGCCACGGGCGTATGCACGCTCACCTCGCGCAGCGCCAGATCGCGCGTGGCTTCGAACATCATCAGGTAGCTGATCTCATCGACGAGCATGCGGAACTGAAACGGATCGGTCTCCCGATCGCGCAGGATCGTGAGCTTATGCTCGATCAGCGGGTGCTTGATCAGCCTCACGTTAGGCAGCTCACGCGCGGTTTGGTGCGTACATTTTTGGCTTTGGCTCATTTTCTCTCCTTAAATTTACTGAATTTTGCGCCCTTTGGGGCATTTTGATCGTATGTTTTAGCGCGAGCTTTTGCACCATGGTGCTGAAATTTTGCCGATAACGGAAACGCGATTTTAAATTTAGCTCATTTTAGCTCGCAATGCGCGCGTTACGTTTAAATTTAGCTCGGCGACTCGCTTTAAATTTAGCGCTTTTAAAACGCAACGCTTTAAATTTAGCTCGCGCGTGCCGCTTTTGATTTAGCCGCCATTTAAATAGGGCGCGCTTTCTATCGGCACGCTGGCGCTACTTTTCGGCGAGCGCTCGCGGCATAAATTTTATCTGCGAAATTATCGTCTGAGGCAACTTTAAATTTACTTAATGCTCGCGCTCGTGATCCAAATTTTAAAATTCCCCGCTATCTTGCGCGTCGATAAATTTTAATTCCATACGCACCTGCGCTCCACAGACAAGCCTAATGAACCGAGCGCGTATCTTTTTAAATTTAGCCCGCCGCAAGCGGTTAAATTTGCCGTACCGAAGCGATCAAAATTTAACCGCAACCCCCTACTCCTTCACCACGCGCAGGAACGAATACACGTCCTGCACCCCGGGAGCATGCGTCGCGTACCAGATCGCGTGCTTTTCGTGCTCAATGTCCGTTACTACGCCGCTAAATACCACGTCGCAGCCCACGATCGCCACGCGCACCGCAGTGCCCGAAACGTCGGTGTCGGAAAAGAGATTTTTCTTTAAATTTGTAAAAATTTCAAACGAATTGCACGGATATTCGGGCTTTTTGACGCGCAGATAGGTATGCACGCGCCGCACGCCTTCGGTTTGTCTAGCTAAAGCAAGCAGCGGCTCGCGCATCGCTTCGCTATCCAGTAGCCCGATGAGATAGACCTCGCCGTAGAAGCACTCGACCTCCAGATCCCAGCTGCTAAGGCCTTTGGTAAATAGAATTTTGCTTTGGATTTTAGTCTGGATGAGCTTGTCGCTAGCGACCTCGCTCACGCTACGGCGGTCGCGCGCTACGGAGTAGATGTCATATACGCTAAGCGCATTGCCCGCGGGCGCCAGCGGAGCCGCGCACGAGTTAAAAAGCGCCGCGCAAGAGAGCAAAAACACCGCTAAAATCGCTAGAAACAAAACTCTCAAACCCTCTCCAATCTCGTTTAATTTCTAATTACCTCAAGCCAGCTGCCGGCGCCGCTTTTTAAATTTAACCCCGTAGGCACCGTTTTATCGCAGCTTCAAATTTTGCGCCGCGAGATTCCGCCCAAACCGCACGCCGTAAAATTTTACAATATAAATTTTAAAATTTACGTTGTAATTCCCACAGATTGCGGAATTCTGCGTTTTCTTCGCTGCGGAATTTCGCGAGCAGTATTCGTCGCCGTAAAATTCTACGTGGCTAAATTTAATTGCAAATTTGCCGCTGCGAAATTTTGCAGGGTAAAATTTCTCGAGGCGGAATTTGCCTCTGTAAAATTTTATATTTCAAAACCTGCGCCCAAAATTCCGCCCGGTCGCGGCTAATTCGTCGTGAGTCCGCCGTCTATCGCAAATATCGCGCCGCTGACCCATTTCGCCGCATCCGACGCCAAAAACACCGCCGCCTCGCCGATGTCCTGCGCGCTGCCGATTTTGCCGAGCGGATAGATATTTTGCACCATCTGTTCAAACGCCTCGCGCCCCTGCGGGCTAAGCGCGCTTAAATTTCGCTCAAACTGCGGCGTTAGCACGCTTCCGGGCGCTATGGCATTAACGCGCACGCCGAGTTTGCCGACCTCGAAGGCAAGCGATTTGGTGAAAGAATTTAGCGCGCCTTTGGTGATCGAATACGCCGTCGTGGTGCGCCCCACGAGCATTCTGTTCGCAAAATACGACGAGATATTGATCACGCAGCCCTTGCTAGCCGCAAGCGCGCCCAAAAGCCCCTGAGTAAGCAGATAGGGCGCTTTGACATTTAGGTTTAGATGGGCATCCAGCAGAGCTTCGTCGGTCGCCTCAAAGGGTACGAATTTTCCCAACCCGGCGTTATTTACAAGGATATCTATCTTAAGAGGTAGCGCTAAAATGTGCTCGCAAAGGCCTTTTATCGTTTTGCTTTGCGCCAAATCCGCCTCTACCGCGTAAGCTTTCACGCCGTAACCGCCCAATGCCTCCTGCGCGATTTTTAATTTCTCCTCGCTTCTGCCGAGCAGGATCAAATTTGCGCCCTCTTCGGCGAAACACTTTGCGATGCCAAGCCCTATGCCGTCGCTTCCGCCAGTGATTACGGCGGTTTTGCCCTCTAATCGTTTCATACTTTTCCTTTCAATGCGTAAATTTATGCTCTAAAAATTTGAGCGAGATTTATGGATCTCGCAGACTTCGAAATTTTACAGGCTTTGAAATTTTATTAACTTTAAGATTTCGCCCGCAAAATTTTATCGCAAATCGCGCCGCTATCTAACTCAAAGTACCTGTTTTACGCTACTAGCCGTGATTTCAAGTAGCCTCGTAGCAAACGGAAATTTCGCCTTCGTTTCTTCAAACTCCGCGCCACTATCAATAAAACGCGCTGTGCCCTTCACTACAAAGCCACGCCCCGCTCCGAACCTGCCTGCTAGCTCCTTCGTTGCGACGCTAAGCTCGACGTTTGGATTTGCCTCCACGTTGCTTTGCGTCTTTTTCATGCCCGCAGCAGGTATCAGAATGCGGTTTTCTTTGATAACGAGATATTTATTCCAAGTGTTGCTGATATGAGCCTCGCCGTGCGCGCAAGTAGCGATGCCCACGGCACATTCGTAATTTAAAATTTCCAAAAACTCTTTGCTAAACATTTTCTCTCCTTAGGATTAATTTTGCGTTTTAAAACTTGCGGTTTCGAAGCAGCGTCTAATTTTAGCTTATTTCGCTTCCGCCACTTACTGCTGCGGCTAAATTTTATATTTCAAAAGCGCATCTTTTTCGGCTTTGCTTACGCGGAAGCTATCGCGGATCTTGGAAATCGCCTTGTTTTGGACAAATTTAGCCGCCCGCTTGCTCGCCAAAAACGCAAGAGTGCTCTCGCGCTGCTTGATAAACATCTCCGCTATCGCCCACGCCGCGCCCATCTGCACGTAATACCGCTCGTCGCTTTCGGCGGCGCAAATTTTAAAAAATTCCTCGGGCGAGATCGCACTCATATTTTGCATAAAATAAACGTAGAAAAATCGCCGCTCAAACTCGTCCACGCCGTTTTTAGCCTGCTTTAGCAGCGCGCCTGCGAGAGCGGCGCCCCTGAATTTCGGAGCGAACATATCGCAAACCGCCCAATTTGGCATCGTTTTGATAAAATCGCTCGCGAGCGCGAATTTCGCCTCATCCTGCTTCAAAAGCATTATGAAAAAGCCCTTTAGCACGAACTCCTCGTGAAAAACGGGCTTATAATTTTGCAGCTCGCGCTGCGCCTCGTCCGCCTCTCCCAAAGCGGCGAAGCTTTTGCGAGCAAGTGCGCGCAGTGCGGGAGTGCGCACGCCCAAAATCTGCGGCGCGGGTATTAGGCGCTGCGAAAATTTCGCCAATTTCTCCTCGCTTAGCGCTCGCAGCTGCCCTAGCATATTTTCTCGTAGATCCATAGCTTTCCTTTAAATTTGATCGTAAATTTAATCGCGCGCGAGATTACGATTTTATAACGGCGCGCTAAAATTTTGCCGCACAGGACTTTTATTTAAACAGATCGCGATGCAGCTCAAACTAATCGCCCGATAGATCATACTATTTTAAGTCGCTCGCCGCACCCGCTCAAAGTCTTTTGTCTAAAAAACGCGCCCAACCAAATCGCGCCGTATGCCGCCGGGCGAAGCAAGCCGTATCGCCAAAGCCGCTTAAATGAAGCTCGGCGCGTCGTTTGAAAACAAAATCAGATCGCCGCCGTGCGTATTTTCGCTCAAAACCCGCTGCAAATCGCGCTTGTCTTTCAAAACGATAGTCTTTTTTGGATCTATCCTGCTTTGCAGCACCTCGGAATTTAGCTCGCCCGTGATGATCGCGAGATCAAAAATTTCATCGATCTTGGCGGCGAGCGTCTCGTTGTCCTCGCGCGTGCTCTCGACGATGCCCGGCGTGATGATGACCTTGCGCCCGCCGTAGCTTCGCATCAGCTCGTAGCTTTGCAGCATGCCGCTTAGATTGCCGTTGAAGCTATCGTCGATGATGATCTTGCCGCCCGCATCGAGCCGCGCGAGGCGGTGCTCGACGGCGCTTACGTGCGCGACGCGGCTTTTGATCTTATCTGCGCTAAGCCCTAAAAATCGCGCGATCTTTATACATGCGGCGAGATTTGCGGCGTTAAATTTACCCAAAATAGGCGCAAAAAACTCATGCCTCTCGCATAGCTCTCTCCGCCCGTTTGGAGCCTCTTGCGAGCCCCGCTCTTTGTCGCTGCAAATTTTATCGTCGCTAGCGGCACGGGCGGCTTGTTCGTAAAATTCTTGCTCGCTCCGTTCGGCGCAGGATATGGAATTTGCATCGTCAAAATCGGCGCCGTAATTTTTAGAATTTTTGTCTTTTTCCGCGTATATCGCGCTGCCTGTATCTAGGCTCAAATCGCCCTGCCCTTCGCCCTCTGCGGCAGATGTGCCTACGTGCAGCGCAGAATTTTCTCTGCTCGCACCGCTTTCATCATCGCTCAAGCTAAGGCTAAATTTTATTCCGTCCAGATCCGCGCCGCAAATTTCCAGCCCCTCGTCATAGATCGTGACGCGCTCGTCCGCGCCTTTTTGCGTGGAGCTGTGCAAAAACGCATGCTTTAGCCGCACGCTTGTTAGCGCTTCAAGCTTGGTTTTGCGGATATTTTCGATGCTTTTGAAATACTCGATGTGTTGCGCGCCGATCTCGCCCACGACGACGATCTGCGGCGCCAAAAACTCGGTGATCTCGGCGATGTCGCCGATTAGCCTGGCGCCTGCTTCGGCGATGTAGATCTGCGTATCTGCGGGCAGCGCCTCGTTTATGTCGCGCACTAGCCCCGCTAGCGTATTTACCGAGCGCGGCGTCTTGTAGCAGCGAAAGTCGCTTTTTAAAATTTGATACAAGAAATTTTTAATGCTCGTCTTGCCGTAGCTCGCGGTGATCTGAATGATCGTAAGCGAGGGCATCTGGGCTAGTTTTTTGCGTGCGGCGGCCTTAAATTTCGCAGCCTGCGCTTGCTCGTAAGCAAAGCTCGCCACAAGAGCGGCGCCAAGCGGTAAAAATATCGGCAAAATCGGAGCTTCTGCGGCATAAAACACGGCGCTGAAGCCAAACGCACAGAGTGCCAAAATCGCAAAAAATCGCTTCACGCGCGGCGTAAAGACGAGCTTTTTATCTAGCCCTCTTTGCCAAAAATAAAGCGCTAGCGCATAGACCGCGACGATTAGAATTTTAGCGGCGTGCAGAGCATAGAGGGACGCGGCGCCGAATTTAGCCGCGCAGAGGCTCGCCGCGACCTCGCAGCCAAGATACGCCGCTAACGGCAAAATCAAAAAATAGAGGTGCCACGCGGGTTTGGTGAAGTGAAAGATGATGCGCGCAGGCTTATACGAAAACCACTGCAGGCAGGTGATCAGATAAAAGCCCAGCAGTAGGACGAATGCCGCGTGCGCGATCAAAAATATTATATTCATCTTTTAAAATTCCTTTTTATAAGTTTAGGCGCCTGCTTTGCGCGCCTGTGCGGGCAAGATGCGGCGAGCTCGTTGGGCCACCGGCATTCGGCTTCATTTGCAAATTTTACGAATTCTCGCTTTGCAAATTCTATTTTTACAAAATTCGCTAGCTCGCAAATTCACGCGCTCGCGTAAGCTGCACGAGCCACACTAGATAAATTTACGCTGCCGCGCGGCGTCTGCGTCTTCGATACTGCGCCGTATCTATCTTTCGCGACCTGAAATTTTCGCACGCTGCGTATATTGCGATATAGCGCCCTATCTCGCGCGATGATTTGCATCATTTACGGCACATAGGCCTTCTGTCGCAGCAAATACATAGCGCGGTTATGCGACCTGCGACTAAATTAAACACCCGCTTTTCGGTGCACACACACGGTTTCGCCGTGTCTCGTACGGCTGCCGCAAACACAGAGCAGAAACGACCCACTACGGCGTTAAATTTTAAAATTTAACGCGGCGCGCTGTAATTTTGAGCTTTGCGTTTTATACTACGTGCCCAAAGAGCGGATTTTGTGCTGCTAAATTTAAACGCATACGCGCGACTTTTATGTTTAAATTTACGCTTCGGCTTGCGATCTTTGGCGAAAACAGATTGCAAAATTTTAAAACGCGGGAGAACTGCACTAAAGCGCCGCAATAAAACGTTTTAAAACTATACCTCGCTCTTACATTCGCGCGATCTGTTTTTGCAACTAAAGCGCGATTTTTAGCGGCGCTAAAATTTCGCGACTAAATTTTAAAATTTACACCAAATCGCGTCTTGTTTTAACCTTGCGCGGCGCCAAATCGTTAAATTTAGCTGCCGCCAAGCTCCTTTTCGATCTGATCGCCAATAAAATCCGCGTTCTGCAAAAAGAAAAAGTGATCCCCCGCCAGCGGATAAAATTTGCTATTTTTAACGAGCGAATGGATCAGCTCGCCGCTTTTTAGGCTAGTGGCGCGATCGTCCTTGCCCCAAAAGATGAGCGCATTTTGCGGGCTTAGCGCGGAAAAAATATCGCGAAAGTCCTCATTTACGACGTTTTTTAGCGTCTCATACATCGTCTTGCTCATACCTGCGGCATCCTTGCTTGCAAACGCGCGCCAAAGCCCCGCCAGACCAAGTCTTTTTAAAATTTTAAAAATCGCGATTTTGGCGCGCACTACAAGGGGTTTCGGCTCGATGATACCGGCGCTGCTTAGCAGTATGAGATTGCGCGGAGCCAGCAATGCGGCGATCTTGCCGCCGAAGCTGTGCCCCATAATCGCGGCGGGCTGTTTGCCAAAAGCTGCGATAAAGGCGCGCATAATCTCCGCGTAATCCTTGCTGCCAAGGGCGCGTGCGGGCTGCGAGCTGGCGCCGAATCCCGGCAGATCGACGCACACTATCGCGTAACGGCGGAATTTATCCGCAAAAACCCGAGACATAAGCGCTTTGTTTGCACCCCAGCCGTGCAACACCAAAATATATTCGGTGCGCTGCAGATTTGAAATTTCGTAGCTAATCTTGTAGCTCTCGCCTCCGCAGACGAGCTCCTTACTCGCCACCACCGCTCCTTTTGGCGTAAACGGCCTTGAGTAGCTCGACTGCCTTTTCGAGCCGCTCAAACTCGCTCATGCTGATCATCACGGCTTCAAATTTATTGTTTTTGACGATCAGGGCTTTTTTGATCTCTTGGTTTTTGATCTTGTTTAAAACGGTGCTGAAGTTGCGCACGATCTCGGTAGCGGTGTAAATTTCGTCTTGATTTATCATAACTCGACCTTTTGGGGTAAAATTTTACGCAAAATTTAGCGTAAAATTTTAAACGATTGGCTACTTATTAGCGATGATTTTGGTGATCAGCTCGTAGCTTACAGGGATCTGCCTCATCGGCGGCAGCGACGAAGCAAGAGCTGCTAAGACCTCGGAGAAATCATCAAATAGGTAGTTTGCGAGGCTGCCTGGGTTTGGATTTATCTCGTTTAAATAAATTTCACCCTCTTTTTCAAAAAAATCGCAGCGAATTAGCGCGCCATCGAATGATCCTGCGTTATAAAGCCACGTAAAGGCATCTTTCATCTTGCCCTCTAGCAAAGCGCCAGGACGAGCGGGCTCTATCGCGCCACTACGCGAAAAATCCAAATATTTACGATCGAAATTTAAATAGCCCTCTTTTTTTGGCTCTTCGATGTTTGAAAATACGATTTTGCCGTCTATTTTAGCGCCTGCGAGATTGAATTCCTTTACGTTTTCCCAGTATGGCTCTACGATCGCGCTATCGTCCAGCTCAAAAGCCTGATCCAGCGCATAGCTAAACTCGCTTTCGTTCTTGGCTATCGAAATTCCGATGCTAGAGCCCAAATGAGCGGGCTTAACGATGATCGGAAAATTAAAATTAGGCAGACTAGTACGATTTACGATCTCATACGGCAGGGTTTTTACATTTGCGATTGCGGCTAGGTGCTTGGTTAAAATTTTATTATAACTTAGAACGCTAGCTTCTATGCGAGGGCCTATGTAAGGGATGCCAAAAAACTCAAATAGCGCTGCCATTTTGCCATCCTCGCCGTCGCAGCCGTGGATTAGATTGATATATGTGCCGACTTCTAGCATGCTTTTGCTAAACATTCCGCTCTCAAAAAATCCGCCCACACCGATGCTAAGCTCTTTTGCTTTAGCATAGCCGCCCTGCTTAAAATATGCCGCGCGCATATTTTTATCATCGATGCGGTAAAATTTACGATTTTTATCGCAAAATACAAACTCCAAGTCCCAGCCTTTTAGGGCATTTTTGACGGCAATTGCCGAGATGATACTTACTTCGTGCTCGTAGCTTTGAGCTCCAAAAACTATGCCAAATTTCATTGCTTTCCTTCAAATTTTATTTTCTACGCTAATTTTTTTAACGCCTCTTTGACAAGATCTGACGTATTCGTGCTGCTGCATCCCGCTAAGATTTGATTGATCTTATCGCGCTTAAATCCAAGGCTTTGTAGCGCGGACGCCGCTTCATTTTTATAAGTCTCGCTAGGACCGAATTCCATTAGCTTCGCATCGCCTAGTTCGGCAATGATCCGTCTAGCGGTCTTTGAGCCGATACCCGGAACTGAAGTTAGCGTCGCAGCATCCCCCGTAGCTACGCAACGCGCGAAATCCTGCGGAGCGAGCGTCGAACAAACCGCCATCGCCGTGCTTGCACCTACACCGCTAAGCTTGATTAGAGTTTCAAACATCTTTTTTTCGCTCTCGTCTAAAAACCCATACAGCGAATCGGCATCCTCGCGCAGAATTTGAACGCACGCGAGCTCGGTCAGCTTGCCCTGCGTGAGCTTCGCGGAGGTATTTAATGACAATGAAAGGGCGTAGCTCACGCCGCTAGCGCATTTAATGACGCAAGCAGTGGGCTCCTTGCGCGTGATAATTCCTTCGATCGCTGCTATCATCTAAGAGCCTTTAAAATTTCGTTTATGCTCTCATTAAGCGCTAAATTTAGAGCATTATAAATGCTTTGCGAGCTAGGATCAGGCACGAAAACGCGCTTAGTGACGATGCCAGATTTTATGCTTTCTAAAGAATTTAAAATTTCATATCCCATCGTGACGGTTGCTTGATCGTTATTGATCTGAAGCGCTACGATACTGGTTTTTAGGCGCAAATCCCGCTCTTTTGGCACGAAGATCGGATTTAGCGAGCAGGTAGAAAATGCCGCATCTAGCAGCGCCTTATATACCATTTCGCTAGGCATCGTGATAAATTTGGCGTCGCTTGCGAACCGCGTTCGGTTTCTAAAATCCACTATTAAAATATCCCGCCTATCGACGAGATCGGTCGCTGTGATGGTGTCGATAAAGATATTTTTGCGCGCACCGCTAGGATTTACGCAGCGCTTTTGATCATAACGCAGCTCGTAGTAAGTGTATGGCTTAGCCTGCTTGGCTAAGCAGCCGCCTAAAAATATCGCCGCCAGCGTCGCAGCAAGCGTAAACTTTATAAAATTTTTCATCTTTATTCCTTTTTATCGTCGCGATCCGCGCCTTTAGAAGTGTCTTTGAAAAAGAAATCGTAAGGATTGTCCTCTAGCCTAAACATCGCGCCTTGGAATTCTCTAAGCGATTTTTTTAGCTCGCGAAGAGTGTTTTTTGCCTCCTCAAGCGTAGGATCCAAGATCGCTTTTAGATTGTACTCGCCGCGATCGATACGCTTAGTGATGATGCCTGCGGTTTTATCCAGTGAATTCGATAGATTGGCAGCACTCACGGCAAAGGCGTTTAGATTATCTAGCAGCGCGTCCAGCTCCTTCTCGCGCTCGTTTAAATTTGCTATGAGAGTATTTACGTTAGCAAGCAGTGCGTCTAGGCTTTGGAATTTTTTATCATCACTTAGCTCAGCGCTAAATTTATCCATCGAAGATAGAATTCTATCCACTTTATCAGTATTTTGTTTAGACAACAGCCCGTTAATCTTAAAGATCATCTCGCTCACGCTATCGGTGATAACTTCGGCTTTGGAGCCGATTTTATCAAGAAGCGTTTTATCCAGCGCAATTATCGGCTTTTTATCATTCGGCGGAAAAAGCTTGCCACTTCCTTTCGTGATATTTATAAACGCGATTCCGCTGATGCCTTGAGATTCCACCTTAGCAACACTATCTTGCGAGATCGGTAGCTTGCTTTTTACCGAAATTTCAATCTCAATAATCGCATTTTCGATATCGGCAAAGTCGATGCTTTTGATGATGCCCGCATTTACGCCGATAAATTTAACCTGGGAATTCTCCTTAATGCCTACGGGAAGCTCTTTTGTGTGGATATAGTAGGAGCGATAGCTCTCGCCGCGATCAGTCTTTGTAAGCATCCACCACATAAATGCCGTAAGAGCCGCGACGCAAATCATAACAAATGCGCCTACTATCGTGTATGAAGTTCTATTTTCCAATCTTTTCTCCTAATTTCAGAGCGTAAAATTTAAGCCCTGCGATATGCCTTAAAATAGCCATTTGGGCTTAAATTTTAAAACTCAACCTTTTCTCAAATAGTCGCAAAATTTGCAGAATCATCTGAGTTTAAATTTTAAAGCTTAGCGTGCATTTTGAAATTTCAAAATATCGCCGCGCCGTATTTTAGCGTAAAATTCTACCGCCCCGATTTAAATTTAACGCCGCTTGCTCGCTAAAATTTTAAAATTTCAATGCGCTATCCCACAAATGCGCCCTTAAATGCGACCCGCCTGAATTTTAAAATTTCGATTGAGCCGCTAAGGTCTAAATTTTAAAAATTTAAGCCCTACGGAGCCCGGAATTCCTCGCTAGGTTTAAAATTTAAAATTTTCCCGCCGCTATTTTAAAATTTCAGCTCCTACCTATCTAAATTTTACCCACCGCGATGCGTATTTCGACCAAATAAATTTCAAAGCTCAATCCCTTTGCCTCATCTTAAATAGCTCTTCAAGTGGGTTATTCTTTAGGCTTGAAATTTCCTCGATGTTTCCTTCAAAGGCAATTTTTTGATTATCTACGATCAAAAACCGATCCAAAATGTCAAAGATACTATCCACATCGTGCGTCACCATCACGACCGTGACGCCGAGGCTGTCTCTAAGCTCGCAAACAAGCCTATCAAGGGCTCTGGCGCTGAGCGGATCAAGCCCCGAGTTTGGCTCGTCCAAAAATAAAATTTCAGGGCTTAGAGCTAGTGCGCGAGCCAGCGCCACGCGCTTTTTCATACCGCCGCTAAGCTCGTTTGGCCTAAGCGCGGCGGCCTCCTTCTTAAGCCCCACCTTTTGGATCCAAAACATCGATAGCTCATCTATCTCGCGTTCGCTAAATTTAGAGTATTCGCGTAGCAGCACGCCTACGTTTTCAAGCACGCTCATCGAGCTGTAAAGTGCGCCGAACTGAAACATCACGCCGCATTTTAGGCGGATCTCGTTTTGCTCCGCCTCGCTCGCACGCCAAATATCGCGTCCGAAAATTTTAATCTCGCCGCTTTGCGGGCGCTTTAAAAATATGAGAGTTTTCATCAGCGTCGTTTTACCGCTGCCGCTGCCGCCTAGGAAGCCGTAAATTTCGCCCTTTTTGACGCTAAAGCTCACGCTATCGTGCATAACGCGCGATCCGTACGCGGTAGTAACGTTGCGCGCGACTATAATTTTAGCGCTTTCGCTGGATTGTACTTGCTCGCTCATAGTCCGATTTCCGAAAACAAAACCGCAAATACCGCGTCGATCGCGATAACCCAAAATATCGCGTTTACGACGCTAATGGTGGTGTATTCGCCGATGCTTTGGGTATTTCCTTTGACTTCAAAACCCCGCATGCAGCCGATGATAGCGATGAATGCCCCGAAAAACGGCGCTTTAATCATACCTACTAAAAAATGCCTAAGCTCTACAGAAGCCTTAAATCTATCCAAATAATCGCTAAAGGCTATGTCTAAATACGCGTCGCACACGATCATCTGAGCAAAAATACTTACCGAATCTGCGATAAAAATGACTAGCGGCATGATTAGTACCATTGCGATAATGCGCGGCATCGCAAGAAAATAAAACGGATCAAAGCCCATCGTCCTCATCGCATCGATCTCTTCTGTGATCTTCATCACGCCGATCTGCGCCGTAAAACTCGAAGCCGAGCGACCCGCGATAACGATAGCGGCGATTAGAGGCGCTACCTCACGAAGCGTCAAAGCGCCCATTATATCGATGATATAGATGCTAGCGCCAAATTTAGAAAGCATATCCGAGCCGATGTAGGCAAGCACGATACCGATCAAAAATGCCGTCAATGAGACTATGAAAAGCGCGTCTATGCCGCTATCTTTGATGAAATTTACGGTTTCTTTGAAACGGAATTTCATCGGATGAATTATAAAAGCCGTAAGTTTGGAGAAAAACTCGCCCAAAAAGCTTGCAAGGCTTAGCAAGCCTAAAATTCCAAGATGACAATAAAGTCCGATCTGCGCTAAAAAATTTAGCCTACGAGACTCGGGTACGTAGCTAAAATCGATCATTTTATCATCCATAAAGCTTAGAATTTTGGCAGCTTTGCAGCTATCCTCCACAAGGCTAACCCGCTTGCCGGCAAGGGCGTTTTTGATCATCAGCGCCATGAAATAGTCTAAATTTGAAATTTCGCTTAAGCTTAGCTCCAGCTCGTTTAGATTTTTTACCGCTTTTTTTAGTGCAAGTAGCTGCGATCGCGAGCTTTTATAGTTCCACTGCCCGCGTAGCGATAAGGTGTTTTTCCCGCCCGAGCTTTCGAGCGAAAAGGCTAAATTCCGCAAAAATTTCTCTCCAAAATCAAAAAATAGGGGAAATTATAATATAATCAACCTTGGCATTTTATAAAATTTAATGGAGATTTATGCTCAGAGGCTTTTTTACAAATAGCGCAGGCACGCTGGTTTCGCGGGTTTTGGGTTTCGTGCGCGACCTGCTTACCGCATCGGTTTTGGGCGCGGGGATTTACAGCGATCTGTTTTTCGTAGCGTTTAAACTACCCAATCTTTTCCGCAGACTCTTCGGCGAGGGAGCCTTTACGCAGGCATTTTTGCCTAGTTTTACCGCCGCGCGCAAAAAAGGAATTTTCGCCGCAGCGGTGCTTATTAAATTTAGCATTTTCATCGCGCTTTTAACGGCGCTCGTACTGCTTGCCGCACCCGTTTTTACTAAAGCTTTGGCATACGGATTTAGCGCCGAGCAGATCGGTCTTGCGGTGCCATACGTTCGGATAAATTTTTTCTACCTTACATTTATCTTCGTCGTTACGCTCTTTGCCTCGCTGCTTCAGTATCGCGATCACTTCGCTACGACGGCGTTTTCGACCGCACTTTTAAATTTAGCGATGATCGCGGCGCTTCTGCTGGCTCGAGGCAAAGACGGCGCCACGGCGGTGCTCTATCTTAGCTTCGGCGTCGTGGCGGGCGGACTTTTGCAGCTAGCGGTGCATGTTTATGCGCTGAAATTTACCGGTATGCTGCGCGTCTTAGCGGGCGGCTTTGCGCGGCTCGCGCGAGGCGATAAACCGCAGACGCAGGGCTTTTATAAAAATTTTTTCGCGGGCGTGCTCGGTGCGTCGGCGCTTCAGCTAAGCTCGTTTATTGATACCTTTTTTGCAAGCTTCCTTGCTAGCGGCAGTATCAGCTATCTTTACTACGCCAACCGCATATTTCAGCTGCCGCTCGCACTTTTTGCGATTGCGCTTAGCACGGCGATCTTTCCGCGAATGAGCAAATTCGTAAAAGCTCGCGACGACGCGCAGGCTCTGGCGCTCGTGGAGCGCGGATTTTACTTCCTTTTGGCACTGCTCGGGCTCTCTGCGATAGGCGGCGTTATGCTGCGAAATGAGATCACGCAGCTGCTGTTTGAGCGCGGAGAATTTACTCGCCAAAATTCCATCGAATGCGCCGCAGTTCTCGGCGCGTATATGGTGGGGCTCGTGCCGTTCGGGCTGTCTAGGATTTTTTCGCACTGGCTGTATGCGAATATGAAGCAGAAGCTAAGCGCGAAAATTTCGATCTGGTGCGTCTTTATAAACGTCGCTTTGTGCGCGCTGTTTTTTAAACCCTTCGGTGCGGTGGGACTTGCGTTTGCAAGCACGATAACGGGAGCGTTTCTGCTGGGCTTTAATCTCTACTTTTTTGGATTTAATAACTTTTTAGCTATAATCCGCGCAAAAAAAATTATTGCGATCGCGGCGCTTTGTGCGGGCGAAGCGGCGATTTTATACATTTTAAAAGGCTTATATTATGGTAATTTATGATAGTTTGAGCAAAAAGAAGCTCCCTTTTAAGCCCATTAGCGAGGGGTTGGCGCGCATTTACGCCTGCGGTCCGACCGTCTATGACGATGCGCATTTGGGGCACGCAAAAAGCGCCGTGAGCTTCGATCTGCTACGCCGCGTACTGCAAGCCGAGGGCTATGAGGTTAAATTTGCGCGAAATTTCACCGATATCGATGATAAAATTTTAAAAAAGATGGCGGAAACCGGCAAGAGCCTGGAGGAGATCACGGAGTTTTATACCCGCAGATATTTGCAGGATATGAGCGCGCTAAACGTCGCGGACGCGAGCATTTCGCCCAAAGCGACCGAAAATATCGCCGCGATCTGCGAGCTCATATCCTCGCTTCTTCAAAAAGGCTTTGCCTACGAGATCACCGGTGACGGCATCTACTTCGACACGCGCAAGGACGGGGATTATCTAAGTCTTAGCGGCAAAAAAGAGGGCGCCGGTAAAAACATCGCCCGCGTCGCCTCAAACGATGCCAAGCACGACGAGAAGGACTTCGTGCTGTGGAAATTTGACGAGAACTGGTTTGATAGCCCGTTTGGCAAAGGGCGCCCGGGCTGGCACAGCGAGTGCGTCGCGATGATTTTGGCGCACCTTGATAGCGGGGATCCGCAATTTTGCATCGACATTCACGCAGGCGGCGCCGATCTGCTCTTCCCGCATCACGAAAACGAAGCCGCGCAGTGCCGCTGCGCCCGCCATAGAGCGCTAAGCAAATACTGGCTTCACAACGGCTTCGTGCAGGTAAACAACGAAAAGATGAGCAAGAGCCTCGGCAACTCCTTTTTTGTAGGAGATGCCCTAAAAATCGCACCAGGCGAGGCGCTGAGATTTTATCTCTTAAGCTCGCATTACAGGGCAAATTTTAATTATTCGGTGACCGATCTGCTTGCGAGCAAAAAGAGGCTAGATAAAATTTACCGCCTTAAAAAGCGCGTCCGTGACGTTTTAGCTCCCGCTGCGGGGCAAAATTCTGCGCCCGAGCTGCCTGCTGCGGAGGCTAAATTTAGATCGGAGATGATGGAGTTTTTAAGCGATGATCTCAACACCTCAGGCGCGCTTGCGGTGCTCGATAGCTTCGTAGCAGGCGCGAACGAAGCGCTAGATCGCACGCCAAAAGACAAGGCGCTAAAAGCCCGTATCGCCGCAAATTTGGAGTTTGCGAAGCAGACGCTCGGAATTTTATACGAGGATGAGACCGAATACTTTCGCTTCGGGGTGAGCGAACAGCAAAGGGCGCAGATCGAGGAGCTGATAGAACAGCGCGCGCAGGCGAAGGCGGAAAAAAATTTTGCGAGCGCAGATGCCATCAGGGCGCGCCTTACGGATATGAAGATCGAAGTGATGGATACGCCTAGCGGCACCGTTTGGGAGGTCGCAGCGGAGTAGATCATAAAATTTAACATATAATTTTGCGTTAAATTTTATGATTTTTACGATACAAAGCGTAAATCCGAACGCTAATCCGCGCACAAATTTTAAAGCAATTTTATTTGCGGTATCACAATACGGCGATGCGATTTTATTTAGCGATACGGTGCAGGAATAATGCGCGACGTGACGCGGCGACAGAGGCGCAAGACGGACGCAATTTTAAATTCGTCGGCGCAGCTGATATGTCGGCGCGATATATCGCGGCAAAATGAAGTAACGCTACGGTGTCTGCGCGTATTTACCGCGTTTTATTGGCAATAGACGATGTGGCGGTGCGATATAGCGCGGTACAGCGGTGGCACTGCGGCGCACCTGTGCGTAAATTTTAGTGCGATTTTATGGCAATTGGCGATGCAAAGTTGCGATGCAGCGCAGTGAAAGCAGCGCTGCGGCAGCCTGTGCGTAAATTTTAACGCGACTAGGTGCAGTGGAACATGCTGTGGTGACGTGCAAATTTTGGCGCGATTTTTATAGCGATATTGTACGCGGGTGCACGCAGCGATGAAAGTCGCGATTTCATTTGTCGATACGGCTGATGTAGCGGCAAAGCCACAAGACAGGCTGCGATTTTCATTCGGCGGTGCGGCGGCGCAAAAGCGCAATGCGGCGCGCCGTTGTGAAGTCGCGATACATGCGATGTATAACGGCACTTTGTAGCGCTTTATGACGCCTCAAAGCATTTACCGCTCAAAATGGGCGTACGAAAGCGCAATGCGATGCGATATAGCGGCAGTGCAGCGCTCTCTGGACGGTTCACAGCGCCTCAAAGCATTTAACGCTTATGGCGTGCGAAAGTGTTTAGAAATCGCGACGGATAAAAACTCGCTCGCTTTTAAGGCGCTTTGCGATTTAAAAATGGTAATGTAAAAACCGCTCTGCGATGCGCAAAAGCCATTTTAAAGCGCTTTACGCTTCGAAAGTAGCAAATAAAAAAGCTAAATCTCGGCGTCGTCCGCACGATCGCCGCATGCGAGCGAGTTGATTTAGTGGGCTTGCGAAGCGCAAATTAGTCCCGCGCCGCCCCATAAATTTCGTGCTGCCTCGCGGCCGAAATTTTAAAATTTCAAGAATTTTGGGATTATAAATTCTAAAATTTCAAGAATTTTGTGTTGGAAATTCTAAAATTTTAGGAATTTCGGAATTATAAATTTTAAAATTTCAGAAATTTTGGATTCAAATTTTAAAAATTTTATAAAAAAGGATTGTATTTGAACAGCTTTAAAACTTTACTATCGCGCTTTAAGCCCTATTTTAGGGATTACAAGCCGCAGTTTGCATTGGCGATTTTGGGTATGGTGATGACGAGCGTGGCGACTGCTGCGAGCGCGAAGCTGGTCGAGCCCGTTTTAAATAAAATTTTCGTCGAAAAAAACGAGCCGTATCTCTACACGCTTCCGATCGCGATCATCGTGGTTTTTGCGATGAAAAGCGGCGGCGCGTTTATGCAAAACTACTTCACCGCCTTCATCGGTCAAGACACGGTGCGCCGCTTCCGCGATAGGCTCGTCGCAAGCCTCGTACGGCTGGACGTGGATTTTTTCAACCGATTCCGCACGGGCGAGCTCATCAGCCGCACGATCAACGACATCGAGCGCATCCGCGTCGTGGTTTCGAATATGATCCCCGATTTTTTCACGCAGATCATTACGATTTTGGGGCTTTTGGGCGTCGTGATATATCAGAGCCCAAAGCTTTCGTTTTTCGCGCTCGTGGTCTTTCCGTGCGCGATATATCCGCTCTCGCGCCTCGCAAAGCGGATGAAAAAAATTTCGCGCGAGTCTCAAGAGAAAACATCCGATATCTCCTCGGCGCTCAGTCAAATTTACTCCAACATCGAAATCGTCAAGGCAAGCAACGCCGAGAGCTTTGAAGTGGAGAAATTTAACGCCGAAAACAAGAAATTTTTCGGTCTAAATTTAAAGGCGGTCGTAACGGCGTGCCTGGTAAGCCCGATCATGGAGATGCTAGGCGCCGTGGGCATCGCCGTGGTGATCATCGTCGGAGGACAGGAGGTCATCGCGGGCCAGATGAGTATCGGCAGCTTTTTCAGCTTCCTTACGGCGCTTTTTATGGTTTACACCCCGATAAAAAAGGTCTCCTCGCTCTACAACAACATGCAAGACGCCATCGCGGCGAGCGAGCGGACGTTTGAGCTCATAGATTTGGAGCCTACGATCGTCGGAGGCGGAAAGCAGATGGGCGAGATCGGCTCGGTGAGCTTTTGCGACGTGTCGCTAAACTACGGCGACAAGGCGGCGCTAAAAGACATAAGCTTCAGCGTCAAAAAGGGCGAAATTTTAGCGCTCGTCGGAAACAGCGGCGGCGGCAAAAGCTCGGTCGTGAACCTGCTGATGCGCTTTTACGACGCAAGTAGCGGTAAAATTTTATTCAACGGCAACGACGAGATCGGCGAGTTTAGCATCCCTAGCCTGCGCGAAAACATCGGCCTCGTAAGCCAGCGCGTCTATATTTTTAACGACACGATCGCGCAAAACGTAAGCTACGGCGCGGAATTTAACGAGCAGCGCGTCATAGAAGCGCTTGGTCTCGCCAACGCCTATGAGTTCGTAAGCTCGATGAAGGATGGAATTTACACCGTGCTTAGCGAGTTCGGCGCAAATCTTAGCGGCGGGCAGCGCCAGCGTATCGCCATCGCGCGCGCGCTGTATAAAGACCCGCAAATTTTAATATTCGACGAGGCGACTTCGGCGCTGGATAACGCAAGCGAAAAGGAGATCTCAAACGTCATCGAAAAGATCAAACAAAGCAAAATCGTCTTTGTAATCGCGCACCGCCTCTCCACGATCGAGCGCGCCGACAATATCGCCGTGATGAAAAACGGCCGCATCCTCGCCATCGGCACCGACGCGAAGCTGACGGGCGAATGCGAGGAGTATCGCAGCCTAAAGGGGATCATGCAAAACGGCTAGAGCTTTAAAATTTTACCCCTTTTGCACCCCGGTTTTGCTCTATGAAATTTTGAAATTTTATCTTTGAAGCAAGTCGCATAAATTTATCCGCAAAGATTAAAATTTTACCTTTAAATTCAGCCGCGCGGATCGCCGCTTCGGCCATAGGGCTTTTCAATAAAACTCGACTCTTTGGTGCTACGAGGCACGACTGCTAGAGTTTTAACGTTTGGATAAAATTTATCTTAAAATTTTAGCGCTTCATTGCAGGCTGCCTCTAAATTTAAACGCTCGAGCCGTTTTAAAACCGCTGCGGTAAAATTTTAGCTTTATTTTCCTTTATAAATTTTCGCATCTTTTTAAAATCTCTATCCGAATCGAAATTTTTCAAATATTTTTATATAAAAACCGAGCTTTAATCAATAAAAGGCTACAATACGCCAAATTTAATTCCAAGGGAAAGTCATTGTTTGAATCTATGCGCGCGGCACGCTCGCTAAGCCCCCTATTTCTGGGGATTTTCTTTATGTTTATCGGCGACGCGCTAGTCATCGCAAGCGCGGGCATTATGCTAAAAGAATCCGGCCACAGCGAGCTTGAGATCGGAGCGATTTCGGCGTTTTTCTTTTTAGGAGCGATCTTTAGCGGCTTTTTCGTGCCTTCGATAATCGGCGCGCTCTCGTACGTGCGGGCATACGCTGTCTTTACGGCGCTTTTCGGAATTGCTGCAATGCTGCACGATCTAGGCTCAAACCTCGTGTATTGGGCGATTTTGCGCTTCATTTTGGGCTTTTGTTATTACGCGCTTTTGATGATAATCGAAAGCTGGATAAACTCAAAGATCACAAACTCCATCCGCTCCCGCGTGCTGGCGATCTACGAAGCGGTTTTTTACAGCGCGTTTGCGATAGGAGTTATAATCTTGGCGCTAAATTTCGGAACGATGAAGGTCTTCGTGCTAAGCGCATTTTTCATCATCCTAGCGCTGCTGCCGGTAAATTTAATCCGCTTCAACCCTCCCAGAGTTCCCGCTCGCATGCGCGTTTCGATGCCGCAAATTTCGATCGTGCCGCCGCTTGCGTTTGCGACGGTGGTTTGCGCGGGTATTTTGATTAACGGCTTTTTTTCGATGGCGAGCGTTTTCGTGCTAAGTGCGGGCCTTGGAGTCGGCTCGGTGGGCGCATTTATGGGATCGGCGATGGTCGGAGGCTTCCTATCGCAGCTTATTTGCGGCGTAATCTCCGATAAATTCGGCCGCAAACGCGCGATAATGATAGTTTGCGCCATCGGTATCGTAGCTTGCGCGGCACTATTTTTTGCTAAAAGCTTCATCCTAACGTGCGCACTTGCGCTGATGTTGGGATTTGGCGCCTTTCCTTTGTATTCGCTTGCCATCGCGCGCGCAAACGACTCCATCACCGGCGAGGGGGCATCCCGCGTGCAAATTTCGGCAGCGATGCTTTTTATATATTCAAGCGCGTCGCTCTGCTCTCCTTTGATCATCGGCGCGATGATGAAATTTTTAGGCGCAAACGGCTTTATCTGGGTGTTTTTCGCGGCGATGAGCTTTTTATTCGTATTTGCTATCTTTCGCCCCGAGATCGCGCCGAAAAGATAGCTTTAAAATTTTAAATTTTTTCATAGATCAAAAATTTATAATAAAACGCCGCGATTGCGAACATAAAGCCCATGCCAAAGGTGATTTGCGAAAGCGAAAATCCAAGCTCGAAAAAAAATCCGATCGCGGCCGACACGAGCGTGGCGACGATGAAATACGCCATGTCGTTGTAAGCTATAACGCGCCCGAAAAACTCCCTATCGACGTGGCTTTGCAGCTGCGTAAAAGAATACGACCACACCGTCGTGATGAAAAATCCCGCCGCGATCATGCCCGCAAACGAAAGCCAGTAGTTAAACTCCAGCACCGCCCACAGCGCGATGCCCGCAAACTGCCCCAGCAATAGCCAAAAAAACGTATGTTTATTCACGATCTTACTTAGCCATATCTGCCCGAAAAATGCAGCCGCCGAGCGCGACATATTCATAAGCCCGATGACTAACGAGGCGCTTAAAATTTCTTTGTATTTATACTTCGCAAGAAGCGCGATGAGATTGTCGTAGGTGGTGACGGCGACGAAGGCGTGAAGGACGATGAGATGCACCACCAAAGGATGCGAGCGCAGGTAGGAAAACCCCTCCTTTAGCATCTTAAACACGGGCCCTGGCGCGTTTTTTGCAAGGTCTTTAAAATTTAGTCGCAGCAGGATAAAAAACGAAAAAACATATAAACAAAAATCCAAAATAAATGCCGCTCGCACGCCGAAATAGTGGATAAAAATACCCGCGCTCGCCATACCGAAAGTATATGTGATCGTCCAGATAATGCCCGTCATCTCGTTAGCAAGTTTGAGATAGGGGCGGCTTAGAAATTTCGGCAGCGTGGAAGATTCGGTCTGAAAAAATAGCGTGCCTGCGACGCTGCGCACGACAACGATCAGAAGTAACAGCCACAAATAATCCAAGCTATCGATAAAAATCAGCATGAAAATACTGATCATCTCGGTTATAAACATCGCCGTCATCAGCGGCTTTGGTTGAAATTTATCCACGATGATGCCGTTGATGGGCGCTAAAAAAACGTTCGGCACGAACGAAACGACGCCCACTGCCGTAATCGCCCACACCGGCGCGCCAAGCTCAATCAGCAGCGTAGCGACCCCAACGACCGAAAACCACAAGCCGAACATACATATAAAACCTGCCGAAAAGAGCAGGCGGTAGTTGCGCGAATGGCGAAGCAGCACGATGTATCTGATCATAAAATTTTATCCCGTAAATTTAATATAAAAAATCTAGCGAAATTGTATCACGGCGCGCCTTAAAAGCCAAAATAAGCTAAAAATGCTATAATTGCGAAATTTTAATTCAGGAGTGAAAATGGAAGGGTTCGTAACTACGGTAATAGTATTTTGCGTCCTCATCGCGGCAATTCTAAAGATGGGGGTCAAGATCGTCTCACAATCGGAAATTTTAATCATCGAGCGGCTGGGTCGCTTTCACAAGGTGCTCGACGGCGGCTTTCACATCATCGTGCCGTTTTTTGACGCGGTGCGCGCGAAGATGAGCGTGCGCGAGCAGCTGGTGGACATCAGCAAGCAGCAGGTCATCACCAAAGATAACGTCAACATAAGCGTCGACGGTATCGTGTTTTTGAAGGTTATCGACGGTAAGATGGCGCTTTACAACGTCGAGGATTATCGCCGCGCGATTTCAAATTTAGCGATGACGACGCTACGTAGCGCGATCGGCGAGATGAGCTTAGATAGCACGCTTAGCTCGCGCGATCAGCTAAATTCCAAACTACAAATCGCTCTGGGCGACGCCGCGGATAACTGGGGCGTAAAGATCATACGCGTGGAGATCTCCGAAATTTCGGTACCGCACGGCATCGAAGAGGCGATGAATATGCAGATGAAAGCCGAGCGCGAAAAGCGCGCGATCGAGCTTAAAGCCGAGGCTGAAAAAGCAGCCCTCATCCGAAACGCCGAGGCGCTAAAGCAGGAGAAAGTGCTCGAAGCCGAGGCAATCGAGCGTATGGCGGATGCGAAAAAATACGAGCAGATCGCGCTTGCGCAAGGTCAAAAAGACGCGATGGACAGTATAAATTTAGCGATGAGCGCTTCTAGCTTTGCGGCGGAATACCTGCTCGCGCAGGGTCGTGTAAACGCTTTTAGCGAGCTATCCAAAAACCCTAGCAAGGATAAAATTTTGATCCCTTACGAAACGAGCGAGCTTATCGGCTCTCTTAGCGTGCTTAAAGAATTCCTCGGCAAAAACGGCGCGAAGGAGCTCAAATGAACGCGCTGATTTTTATCATAATCGGCGTGATTTTGGCGATCGTCGAGCTTTTGGTGATGGATTTTACCTTTATATTTTTCAGCGCCGGATTTTTCATCACGGGGCTTTTGAGCTTCGGTTTTCATCTTGATTGGGACGTGCAAATTCTACTTTCGTTCGTGCTCTCTTTCGTGCTTCTGATCGCATTTAAAAAGCCGCTAAAATCACGCTTTTTCAAACCAGAAGAGAAGCATAAGGATAATTTTTTAGACGAAAGCGGCACCGGCACCGTCAAAAACGGCATGGTCTATTTCAAAGGCACGTTTTGGAAAAGCGATGAAATTTCGGATCTTAACGAGGGTGACCGCGTCGAAATTTTAGGCGTAAAAAACGGCCAGATCGTGATTAAAAAAGATAGCAGTCGAAATTCTAGCGGCGCAGACGGCGTAAATTTAAATAACGGCGACGCAAATTTAAGCGACGCGGACAGCACGAGTGCCGACGATAAAAATTCCAATGCCGCTGCGAGCAAAAACGCGCAAAGCTCTGGCGCTGAACAAGAAGCGTCCGTAGATCCGAAAGAGGCGTAGAGTGAGCGCTAAAACCGCACCGAAAAAAACGATCAACAGCAAGGATGAAATTTTAAAATTTTTATCGTCGCAGAAAAAGAGGCTTTTTGCGGTTGGTGTTACCGAGCTATGGCTTTTCGGCAGCTACGCCAAGGGTAGTGCCGACGCATTTTCCGACATCGACATCGCGATCGAAACCGACGGGGCAAAAATGGTAAAAAATTTAGGAAACCCATTTTCGGCACTGGTTTTTTTAGACGATTTTAAAAAAAAGCTATCCTGCAAATTTAATGCAAATGTCGATCTGTGCGATACTACCTCTTTAAGTCGCGAAGAAAAAATGAAGCTGCTGCAAGGAGCGATTTATGTTTGAAAGATCAAGCATCGAGCGATTAAAAAAGATATCTGATAAAATTTCATCCATCCTAAAAAAATGCGAGGGCGGCGTAGCGCAGGCTCTTGCCGACGAGGACGTTTTGCAGCCTGCGATAATGATGCAGTTCATCAATATCCACGCCCTGCTAAAGGGGCTGCAAGAAAGCAACGATTTGCAGGCTTTGGCGATCTTTAGCAAAGATGAAATAAGAGCTATCAACGCCGCCAGAAATATCGCTTCGCACGAATACGAACGGCTAAATTTTGAGCTGATAGAGATAGCCATCAAGGACTATCTACCGACGCTAAATCAAAAAATCATCAACGCACTAAAGCCGTATCGCAAAGGCAAATCGGAAGGATAAATTTGAAAAGACTAAGTATAGATGAAGCCCTAAATTTAATCGAGCACGCCGATCTAAACGAGCTTGGGCGCGCAGCGTTTGCGCGCAAGCGCGAGCTGCATCCGGATCGCGTCACGACCTTCATCATCGATCGAAATATAAACTACACCAACGCCTGCATGGTGGATTGCAAATTTTGCGCATTTTACCGCCACGCAAGCGACGTGGATGCCTATGTGCTGAGCTTTGAGCAGATCGGCGAAAAGATCGAGGAGCTCATCGCCGTGGGCGGCACGCAAATTTTATTTCAAGGCGGCGTCCATCCGAAGCTGAAAATCGAATGGTACGAGGATCTGGTGGAGTTCATCCACAAAAATTATCCGAGCATCACGATCCACGGCTTCTCGGCGATCGAGATCTATTATATCGCGCGCCTTAGCGGCATCAGCACGCTCGAAGTACTTCGCAGACTGCAAGCTAAGGGGCTCTACTCGATGCCCGGAGCCGGAGCCGAAATTTTAAGCGACCGCGTGCGAGACCTCGTAGCGCCGCGTAAAAGCGACAGCGCCACGTGGCTTAGAGTGCACGAGGAGGCGCACGGCATCGGTATGAAAACGACGGCCACGATGATGTTTGGCACGCTTGAAAGCACGCGCGAGATCGTGGAGCACTGGGACAAAATCCGCGAGCTGCAAGACCGCACGGGCGGCTTTCGAGCGTTCATTTTATGGAGCTTTCAGGGGCAAAACACCCGCCTTTTGCGCGAGCATCCCAAGATCAAAAAGCAAAGCCCGAACCGCTACCTGCGCCTGCTCGCCGTCTCGCGGCTATTTTTGGATAATTTCAAAAACATCCAAAGCAGCTGGGTCACGCAGGGCAGCTACATCGGGCAGCTGGCGCTGAAATTCGGCGCGAACGATCTTGGAAGCACGATGATGGAGGAAAACGTCGTAAAGGCGGCGGGCGCGAGCTTTCGGATGAGCAAGGACGAGATGATAGCGCTGATCCGCGACGTAGGCGAAATTCCCGCCAAGCGCAACACCAACTACGATATTTTGGAGACTTACGCTTAGGCACCGGCTTTTGAGTGTTTGCGGCGGGAATTTATGCGCTTACGGCTAGAATTTAGCGGCAAATTTCGCCTTAAAACAGATAGCGAATTTTTGCGATAGTGGAATTTTGCAACGAAATTTAAAATTTTGATATCGGTACGGGTTTAAATTTACTGGTGCGAGTGGAATTCGCGCAGTAAAATTTCATTTCGCTATGGAAATTCGCCTTAAAATTTTTTGGACGCGAAATCTACGCTGCGAAATTGACGCGACGGAGACGGCGCACAGAAGGTATTTTGTGAAGGCGCTTGCCGCGTTTGCGGCGACAAAACATATTGCGGTCTCGATACGCCG
>NZ_CALIBF010000203.1 GCF_938045465.1 uncultured Campylobacter sp. | reverse complement strand
CGTAATTTTACGAAATTTTAGGTAAAAAATAGGCTAAATTTTGACGATTTTGACGGAGCAGTTTGGAATTTTGGTTTTTAAAATCGCGAGTTAAATTTTAAGCGCCTAGCTCATCTTTTTGGCTTGCATTGGGCTCATCTTTTTGGGCTTGCGCGCACTTGTTGCCGCCGCTTCGCTACGCGTACATTTTACGGCTGCTACTCGCGCGATCACTACGCCGCCTTGCTACGGCTTGTCATAAATTTTCATAGCTATTGCTCGCGCGTGGCTAAATTTAAAATTTAATCGCCCGCGCCCTCTTTGTCGTTTTTTAGAATTTCTATGTTTGCGCGCTCATTCGCGCCTTTTAAGCTTATAGTTTTTTTGAGCGCGGATTTGAGGGGAGCCTTCGCCTCTTTTGTTTTCATCATCTTATAGCGCCTCTTTCTTATCTCTGCTTCGATAAATTTTATATCTTGCTGTGCGTATGGGAATGAGAGCGTAAAATTTTTGCTGCTTTGCCCGTCTTTTATTTTTAAAATCGGCATCTCACCCCTCATCTCTTTCTCCGTAAGGGCATTTTCTATATCGATCTTTGTGCTAAATTTAAACGGCAAACATTCCCATTCTCTCCTTATACTGCGGCTGTCTATGATGATCCCTTTTTCGGTTAATAGCCATAGCGATATAAGTATCAAAACAATGCCCATTGCGATCACGAGCGCGGTCTCGTCGCCACCTCTGTGCAAGAAGCCGTCTATACATAAAGGGTCGTTTGCGTCAAAGCATGTAACTTTACCTTTACCTTTTATTCTTTTTATCCAGGGCTCGTCAAACGCCACTATCGACCCCCAAGATAAAAGGAATATGACGAGCGTAAATTTGGCTACAGGGCTAGGCGGTATGAGCCAGGCGCCATTTTGCACGGTTTTATAAGAAGCGTTGCTTTTAAACAGAAAGTTTTTTAAACCGCAAAGTACAAATAGCACTACATTTGCAAAAAGCAGAAAATACAAAAGCCTCATGCAGCTCCTTTCATTTTGGATATTTTACGACGATATATTTAAATTTAGGCGTTTCGCTCGACCGCTTCGGCTTTTGAAATTTCAGCGAGCTTTTCTAATATAAAATTTTGCAAAAAATCTATATCCTTTTGTGCATACAAATATCCCGCCCCGAATTTAACGCCGCTAATTTTGCCTCGTATGCTGATTATTTTTACGCCTCTTATAAACCATGTGGCGTAGTTCATCTCATCAAAGTATATCTTTTCCGTATGCCTAAACGGCAGAACCTCCCATTCTTTGCAGATGCCGCTTTTATCTATTCTGATTCCTTTTTGAATTAGCACGATAAATGAAAAAATTATGGCGCAGACAGATATGATTTTGCCGAGTATTAGTCTGGGCTCGCTTATTTGCAGATACCCATCCACGCATCTGGGATCGCCTTCTTCGAAGCATCTTAAATTTATGCCTGCCGCTTTGTATTCCTGCGAGCAAATTTTATCGTGGGTATAAAAGCAGGGTATGGGATTGCCGTTATATTTTGCTACGTTCGGGCTCGATAGAGTGATTACGCCGAGGCTTAAGCATATTATAAACATCTGCATTTTTAAAAGCGGATCGGCGGAGATAAACAGAGTTCCGTGATCTACGGTTTTGAATGATCTGTTTTTATCAAGCAATGAAACAAGAAGGCAAAAGCCTATCGTAACATAAAGGATTATCGAAGCAAACTCGGCTATACTTTGCGACATAATAATGACCTTGTTTTTTTGGATTACGCAAGCTCGCGTCTTTGGCAATTTTAGCGCAAAATTTCTAAATTTACGAGATTCTAAGCGCGCTTTTTATAAATCGCGCTTAGAATTTTACCTCGCTAGCGTGATCTTGCCGCGCAAAAGGCGGATAAATTTTTAGCTTTTATATCTTGCAGCACGCGGTTTATGAAATTGCGCGGCGTTCCTAAGCGCTTTTGTGATGCCATAGCGCGCCTTAAAATTTCGCAGCCTAAATCTTAATGATAATTATCTAAATATTTAAAATCGCACAATATAATTGCGAACCTCAATCAAATAAAGATTAAATTTATCTCGCAAGGATCTACAATGAGCTCGCTTTTGAAGCGCAATAAAATTTTGTTTAACGTCCATCTGATTTTGTCGATCGTTTTTTCTATCCCGCTGCTTATTATAGGCATTACAGGCGCGATTTTGTCGTATCAGCACGAGCTTGAGGCGCTAATAAACGCGGACTCTAAAAAGGTCGAAAAAACGGGCGAAATGCAAAGCGTAGAGAAAATTCTGCAAAGCTTTAGCGAGCAAACGGGCGCTAAGCAGCCCGTAAGGCTCGTCGTGCCAAAAAGTGATGACGAAGCCTTCGTCATTTACGCAAACAGAAATGATGCATATCTGGTCGATCCATACACCGCGCAGATCATCGGCAAGGATCGCGGCACGGGCTTTGTGCTAACGGTGATGTCGCTGCACCGAAATTTGGGTTTAGCGCTAAGCGGCAATAAAACTGCAGCCGAGGTCGGCAAACAGATCGTAGCCGCTAGCGCCACGGCGATGATACTGCTTGTAATAAGTGGCGTCTGGCTGCATTTCCCAAGGCTTAGGCGTAAATTTATCGAAGCGATAAAGCCGAATTTTAAACTCAAAAAATACGCTCTTTTTTATAACCTACACACGAGCCTAGGCTCGCTAAGTGCGGTGATTTACCTGCTTATCTGCTTAACCGGGCTTAACTGGTCGTACGGCTGGTATAACGATGCTGTGATGAAGCTTTTTGTAAGCTCTCAAAATTTACCGCAAGCTAGCGCGCCTAAAGCCGCCGCTTCTAAAGATCACGCCGCCGCACCCGCAAAAGAGGGCGGCACAAAGGGCACAGAGTATAAATTTAGCGACGCGCAGAGGGCTTATGAGATATTCAGATCAAGTGGCATAGAGTATAAAGAATTTACCCTAATGCTCGCAGCCGGAGATAAGATCGGCGTCAGGTATTATGAGCCCGACGCGCCCGCTACCGCCCGTCCAAAAGGCGCGAGCGTGAAGCTAAAGGAGGGCAAAGTCGCACAGCAGAAGCAGACGGAGGGTATCACCGTGGGCGAGTTTAAAGACGCGAACTATCAGCTACATACGGGCTATTTTTTCGGGCTAGCGGGTAAAATTTTATGGTCGCTCGTTTCGCTTTGTATGGCGCTTTTTATCTTTAGCGGCTTTTATATGACGGCAAAAAGGGCGTTTAAGTCAGAAAAGCCCGGCTAAATTTTACCCTCTCGGCAAGAGGTGCGACGAGCGGCGCAAGAGAGCCCAATACCTACAAAGCATTGAGATGAAATTTGCCGAAGCGGATCAAGAAAAGCTCTGATTTAACGATATTTGAGACATTCTAAAATTATCGCGGATTAAGTCTATGTGAGGTATATTGCGGAAAATTTTAGGAGCGAAATTTGAAAACGAGATATTATCTTTGCTTGGTCTGCATCATAATAATATGTGCTTTCGGCATAATATTTTATTTGGTCGAAAAAAAAGAAGTCGATCCATATGAATGGGTATGCGATCTAGATGGCAATCTTACGGATATGCAGCTTAAAGATAGGGCACTAAAGTGCATGCTTAAAGATTGGCACTTTTTTTATAACTTTAATAAAAGAGAATATGATAGACGAATTAAAGCAGTTAAAAAGGAATATGGCGATACGGCCAACGAAATCGGCGGCGGCGTAGAGATCCGTTATTCAGAATGCCATAGCGATAAACGTCCCGATGATAAATGCGAATTTTACAAGATAGATAAAAGGCTAAATTTAGATTATCTTATGGATTTGGGCTCAAAAATTTGCAGAAACGGCAAAGCGATACAAGATGCCGAAACCCATATAGATAAAGAAATTTTTAATACTGAAGTCGTATATCCTTGGGAAGATAAGGAAAATTTGGTTTTGGAAGATGGCTCCTTAAAGTACGGAATATTTTTTAATTATATCGATGAAGATGACTATAGAGATAGGGAATCCGGGGAAATTATATTAACAGAAAAAATTTTCAACAATTCATTGGAAATTGATAAGAGTTTTGGTTTTGACCATACGGATATTGTATTTGTTATACCAATAAATTCGATATTTTTGAGTCTTTATGCATATATTGAGCCGAGTAATCCAAATTATGATATTTTTTGCAATAGGTATGAACTATATAAAAATAGAATAAAAATTGATGAAGCGAGTTATAAAATAGATGATTTTAAGACGCCTATAAAATATCTACCGCTCCATGTTAATTATAGCTTCCTATTTATAGTAATAGATAAAAATATGAAATTTAACAAAAGCCTAGAATACAACTTGTTGTATAAATACTACTACGATGAAAAAGAGAAAACAATAAAACAAATATCGAATAATGGGCGATAAATGGAGGATATAATTAAATTTTACCTTCGCGGCAAGAGGTGCGACGAGCGGCGCAAGAGAGCCGAATACCTACAAAGCATTGAGATGAAATTTGCCGAAGCGGATCAAGAAAAGCTCTGATTTAACGATATTTGAGACATTCTAAAATTATCGCGGATTAAGTCTATGTGAGGTATATTGCGGAAAATTTTAGGAGCGAAATTTGAAAATGAGATATTATCTGTGCTTGGCCTTCATCATAATAATATGCGCTTTGTGCGCGATACTTTCGATTATCGCGGAGTATAAATACCCAAATTCAGCCGAAAAAATTGAAACTGATCCATATGAATGGGTATGTAATCTGGATGGCAATCTTACGGATATACAGCTTAAGGATAGGGCGTTAAAGTGTATGCTTAAAAAGACCTATAAATCTATAAATATTTCAGCGGAGGAATTCCGTAATATGGAAAGACAAATAAAGAAGCAATACGGTAAAGTAGACGATGAATTTTATAATTTTTATAGCGGGTTGGCAGAAAGATGCGGTGGAAATAATCGTCCAGATAAAGCTTGCGAATTTTTCATTGTAGATGACAATATAAATTTAGAATATTTTATGGGTTTGGGAGACAGGGCTTGCAACGGCAAACAAGCCGTAGCAAATTTCAAAGATTTTGTAAATATGTCCATGCTCAAAGGCGAAGTTGTTTACCCTTGGGAAAATAATAATAGTTTAATCTTGTCGGATGGAAATTTAAAATACAAATTATATTTTAGCGGATTGGAAAATGATAAACATGTATTTGATATGTTATTTACGGAAAAAATATTTTTAAATGAAATTAATCCTAAAATATACGACCACAAATATCCTAATGATAAAATTTTTTCTATTCCAACCGACATGCTATTTTTTGATATGTATGTAAGCCTAATAGATAAAAAATACGATAACTTTTGTAATTTATATAACTTTAAAAAGAAAGATATAAAACCGTATAAAGCGTTTTTTGAGTTAGAAGGTAGAAAATATAGTCGGTATGCTTTTTATCTAGGTATTTTTGATGAAAATTATACATATAAATACGATATAAAAGATAATTTGCTGGGTGTGGAGCAAGGATATTATTACGATGAAAAAACCAAAGAGATAAAACGAGAGCAATAAAATAGAATTTATAAAATTTACCCGCCCGCGCCTGCTTAAAATTTCTTGCTTAGCGCTATTTGCCTCTTGCGCCGCGAGTGATCATCAAGGACTGTTCGTAGAAAATTAGCAGCGTTATTGAAACGCCCGTGCCGAGCGCCAGCGAGATCGAGATCGTGGCGAGGGCGTTATCGAAAAACGAGATAAGATGAGCGAGTTTATGCTCTGCGCCCGTGGCTCTGATATAAGAAAACAGCGCCAAAACCGCCTTGTAGGCGTAGATGCCAGGTATCATCGGAAGCAGCGCGGGGAAGGCGATGATCTCTGCGGGCACCTTGAGGCGCTTGGCACAGAGCATCCCCAAAACGCCGATCAGAAACGACGCAAAAAGCGTCGCGGCGGCGATCGAAAAAATTTGGCTTTGAATCAGTAAAAACCTGCACGAATGCGCAACCGCCGCAAGCAGCGCCGAGAAAATAAGCGTCTTTTTTGGCGGCATGCACGCATACGCAAACCCCAGCCCCGCCGCGGCGGCAAAGCAGGCATCCTTAAATACCGAAAGCGCTATATCAAACATTTACAAGCCCCAAATTTGAGATGCTAAGCGTCAGAAAGAGCCCGATCGCGATGCAGATGATCAAAAGCCCCGTGTTTAGCCCTCTGCTGATGCCTACGAGCATATTTTCGTTTAGGATGTCAAATACCGAGTTGATAAGCCAGACGCCCGGGATCAAAAACAATATGCTCGATCCCACGGCGACATCGGGCGTGGCGCTAAGCCCGTAGCGAGCGCCTAGCGAGACGATGAATGAGACTGCGAACGAAACCGCGATGTATTGGATTTTTAGATTGATTTTAAGCTTGCTAAGTAGATAGCGGGCGCAAATTCCAAAAGCCGTAGCCGCAAAAACTAACGCCATCGCACCGCCGTCGCCGCCGAAAAGCTCGCAGAACGCGGCATTTGCGACGCTGAGCAAAACGAGAGTTTTGGCAAAGCTTTTCTTCTGCGAGGCTAAAATTTCGGCAAATGAGGCTCTGGCGCGCGCAAGGGGGATTTTTTCGTCGTAAATTTCCCAGCTAAGCGCGCTTAGCTCCGAGATCAGATTGAAGCTGATACGTGCCGCAGCGCCCGTTTTGACGTAGGTGCGGCGGATAGAGTTGTCCGCAGGATCCATCACGCTGATGATGAAGTGGCGCACAAAGATCATCAGGCTAGCCTCATAGTCGTAAGCGTCCGCTATCCTGCGCACGCAGCGCTCGATGCGCGCGGTGTAAGTGCCGATACTAAGCATCTTGGCGGTGTATTCGCTAAGAAAATTGGTGAGCTCTTGGATTTGCGGTCTCGCCGCTTCTGCTTCTTTTGTCGGTGCCATCTCTGCTATCATTATTTCCTCCGCTACTCTTGTAATCTCAATATCGTTTTGCGCTGTTTTCGTCGTTTTTACTTCTACGACGCTCGTTGTAGCTTCCTGTTTTTGCGGCGCCCGCCATCGTTTTTGATGTCGCTACGATGTCCGTCGTCGTGGAATTTTCATCGCTTAAATTTAAATCGCAGCCCGAGCTTTGCTCGCTTAAATTTAAACTTTCGGCATCCTCGCAAGATCCGCTAAATTTAGAATTTTTCCCGTTCACGGCTTACCTCAGGCTGATGAGATCTAGCGGGTTGATGTGGTAGTTCTGCTGCGTCACTTCAAAGGTCAGATCCGAGCCGATGCGTCCGATGATGTAGCCCTTTTTGACGTTGGAGCCGACGCGCACGGTAGGCGGGATCTGATTTAGATGCGCGTAGATCGTGTGGATGCCGCCGCTGTGCTCTAGGATCACCACTTTATCGAGCACGGCGGTTTCTTTAGCAAAGACCACTTTACCCGGTAGCACCGCCTTAACCTGCGTATCACCGCTGTTTGAGCCCAGCACGATATTTTCGTTGAAAAGCTTGATGTTATAAATGGGATCGTTGTAGTTGCCGAATTTTCGCTTCAAATACGCGCCGTTTAAAGGCGCTGCGGTCTTGGCTCCGCTGTATTTTTTAACGCGCGAGGACTGATAGCTAGAGCCGTACTGCTTGACCTTTTGGTTGATTTTGCTTACGCGCTCATCCGCAGGCTCGCTCACTTCTGGCTCGGGCTCGCTAGGAGGCGCAGGTTCGGGCTTGTCCGCTTTTTTGGCAGCCGCCTTTGCTTTGGCGTACTCTTTTTCGCGTGCCTGGCGCTCCTTTTGCTTCTGCGCCTCCAGCTTTGCTTGGCGCGTCGCTTCCTCCTTCTGCGCTTTGGCTTTTTCCTCGGCGTCGTCGATGATCTTAAGCTCCTGCAGGGTCTTAGATATGGCGTCTTGCTCGTCGTTTATCTTCTCTAACCTCGCGATGTAGTCCTCTTTGTCCTTTTTCATCTGCGCGAGCTTTTCTTTTTGGGTGGTTTGCTTGGCGTCGAGATCGGTTTTTTTCTTGTCATAGCCCGCCATGCTCGCCTGGATCGATTTGATCTTTTTATTCTGTTCGTTGATAAAATTTTGATTATTTTCGTAGTCTTTGATCAGCCCCTTCAGCTCGTCGTTCATAACGACGCCGAGCCCCTCTAAAATTTCGCTAGCTACGATAGAATCTGGCGTAGTGGTGGAATTTACGTCGGTGATGAGATCAAACGATAGCTCTTGCGAGATCACGCTTATGATCTTGCTTTCTAGATCGTTTTGCACGCTAAGAAGAGTGATGTTTTGGCTATTAAGCTTTTCAAGCTCCTGCGCCTCGGCGGCGTATTGATCCTTTAAGCCCTCGATCGCGTCGCTTAGCTGCTTGATCTCGCCTTCGCGCTTTTTAAATCCTTCCTGCTCCTTTACGATTTGGCCTGCGATCTCGTCGATCTTTTGCGAAAGCCGCATCTCCTCCTTTTGCGAGCTTTTGAGCTCTTGACCCGCTTTGGCGATCTTATCTTTCGTGCTTTGCTGCTTTGCAGGCGCGGCATAAGTAAGAGCTGCAGCAAGTCCTAGCGCAAGAAGCGGTGCTAAAAAAGCCCTTTTCATGCTCGTTTATTTCCGATTTGCAGCATCACAAAGCTAACTGCGATGATAGATAGCGCCAAGGCAGCGCCCAAAAGGATCAGCGCGTCGTAAGGCAGTACTATGGCGGTGCGCAGATCGCCGATGCCCTTAAGCGTGGTCGAAAACACCTCCCAAGAAGGAAGCGCAATGTAGAAGCAGGTCACGATCAGCGTAGCGATGAAGGAGTCTATTATCGCCATTCGGTAGAGCTTGCCGCTTTTTATCAGAAACGACGCGCCGAAAAGCTCCATGATCTCGATGCGCTCTTTGTGTTCGTAAACCCAGATACGCATCTGGCGGTGAATTAACATCACACCTAAAAGCACGATGAGAAACGCAAAGCCATAAACGAGGCTTTTGATAAGTAGTAAAATTTTAAAAATTTCATCGTGGGTCTTTTTAAAAATTTCAACCCGCGTGAGCGAGCCTATGGATTTTAGATCCTGCTCGATCTTGGCAAGCTGCGCGGCGTCGGGGAAGCTTTCGAGTTTGACGCTATAAAATTTAGGCAAATTTTTACTCAGCTCGGCAAAGGCATTTTGTGAAATTTTACCCTTCAGACGCTCGGTAATGCCCGCTGTGGAAATTTCGCTAATCGAGCTGATTTTCGGTACCGCTTTTTGCGCGTCTTGCAAGCTGAGCGGAGTTTTGGAGACTAGCACGATGTTGTATTCGTTTTGGATCGAGCGCTCGTAGCTTTTGGTTAGGTTGCTCATAAAAATTCCAAACTGCACGGAGAAAAGCAGCGCGACGAGCGAAAAGATCACGCCGAAATGGGTTTTAATCGATTTCATTTACTTTAGCGTCCTTAATCTCAAAATGTCGGTGCCTAAAACGCAGCGTGGCGGGCATTTTGTGCGTCACGATGACGACGCAGGCGTTCCACGACTCGCACGCCGAGCGCAGCAAATTCCAAATAATGGCGCTGGAGTAGTCGTCCAAATTTCCCGTAGGCTCGTCGCACAGCAGTAGGCGCGGGTTATGCGCCATCGCACGCGCCAAAGCCACGCGCTGCTGCTCGCCGCCGCTAAGCTCGAGCGGGTACTTACCCATCTTATGCCCGAGCTCGACGTGGCGCAGTAGCTTTTTGGCTTGGTCTTGGCAGACCTGCTGATTGTAGCCCATTATCATTAACGGAAGCATTATGTTGCGCTCGATCGTCCATTCGTTGATCAGGCGGTAGTTTTGAAAGATAATGCCGATACGCTGGCGCAGGGTGCGCAGATCGGAGTTCGTGATGCCTTTTAGATCGCACAGGCAGACGTTCAGCTCGCCGCCAATGATGTCGATGCCGCCGTAGAAGGACTTAAGCAGCGTGGATTTGCCGCTGCCGCTCTTGCCCGTGATGATGACGAAATCCTTCGCGCCGATGCCTAAATTCGCGTCTTGGATGACCGCGCCCGCCTTTTCGTAACCCAGCGTGAGGCCCGCTGCGGTGATGATGTTGTAATCGTCCGTTATCTCTGCCATTGTGAAAATATCTCCGAAATTTTTTGATGTGCCGCGTGGTTTTCGCGCGTAGGAAGCGGGCGGCGGACGAAGTAGCGCGTGCCGCTTGCGTTTGCGCGGATGAAACACTGCTGCGGAAAGTCGAATGCCCCGAGCGAAAGCAGGATTAGCACGTCCTGCGGCTCAGCGGCGCACGGCTTGCTTTGTCGTTCGTTTTGCGGCTCGACGTAGCTTGGTTCGCTTTGTCGTTTATCTTGCCGCTCGGCGCGATTTAATTTGCCTTGGTGTTCGGCTTGTAGCTCATCATGGCTTAGCTCGCTTCGGCACCCGACTTGTAACTTGATAGCGTAGTTTAACTTATTTTGTAATTCAGCTTGCGGCTCAGCAGCGTGGTTTAGCTCGTTTTTCAGTTCGGCTTGCGGCTCATTTTTGCAAGATGCGGCACTTGCGTTTGTTGTATTTTTAGCATTCGCTGCGCCGCCGTCTGTTAAATTTACGCCGTTTGTGCTCAAGCTATCCTCATTTAAATTTGCGCCCGTTTCATCTGCATGGTTTGTATTTAGTGCGTCGCTCGCTTTTTTTAGAATTTGCGTAACGTTTGCTCCGTCTGTGCGGGTCGCATTCGGCGTGGCGCTCTCTTCTATCGCACTGGTCGCTGCGAATGAGCCGTCCAAATTCGGCGCATTGTTTGCATCTATTGCACTGATCGTTGCAGGTGCAGTGCTTGCGCCTGTCGCGCCGATAGCCGCAAGCGCACCCTCCGTGCCGCTAGCATTTGGCGCGCTGCTTGTCGCGATCTGCTCGCAGGCTAAAGCGCGTTTTTCGCTCGGGGCGGGGCGGCTAAATTTAGCGCTTACTGCGACAGGAACGTCACTCATTAAATTTACGCCGTTTGAGCTAGAGCAATTTTGATTTAAATTTGCACTCTCTTTTGCGCTGGTTTCATTTGTGCAATTTGTATTTGGCGCGGTGCTCGCTTTTTTTAGAATTTGCGTAGCGTTCGCGCAAGTTGAAATTTTATCGCCCGCTGTCGTAGCTGAAATTTTGCCGCAGTTTGCCGAAATTTCATCCATGCTCGCGCGCTTGGTTAAATTTTTGCCGCGCGTCGCGTCTAAATTTATAGCTTCGCCGTTGTTTATAGCTTCGTCCGCGCTGCTTAAATTTACGCCACCACCCGCCGCGCAAGCCCCGTCCGCGTCCAAGCTTTTCTGCGCGTCAAAGTAAAAAATTTCCTCAAAATGCACGAAAAAATCCTCGCCTTTG
>NZ_CALIBF010000202.1 GCF_938045465.1 uncultured Campylobacter sp. | reverse complement strand
CAAAAATCCTAGCGCCGCGCTTAAAATTTTTGACATCATCACCCTCGCCGCGACGGGCTCGGAGATGAACTGCGGCGGAGTGGTGACCAAGGAGCAGACCAGGCAAAAATACCCGATCAGCGCGCCGTGTCTATACCCGAAAGTCTCGGTCATAAACCCGCAGCTGCAAGCAACCGTCAGCCGCGAGTATCTCGTATATAGCGCGAGCGACATCATCGCCCACAGCATCGAGGGGTATTTTACCGCTAGCGTCCATCCGGACATCGTGCGAGCCTATATCGAAGCCAACATCAAAACCGTCATCCGCACGACTGAAATCCTGCTCGCAGATCCGAGCGATTACGATGCGCGCGCCGAGTTTGCGTGG
Source organism: uncultured Campylobacter sp. (assembly GCF_938045465.1). Taxonomy (GTDB): domain Bacteria; phylum Campylobacterota; class Campylobacteria; order Campylobacterales; family Campylobacteraceae; genus Campylobacter_B. The sequence continues at coordinate 775 of NZ_CALIBF010000202.1, read as the reverse complement.
GCCGCGACGATGGCGCTAAACGGACTAACCTACGTGGGTGTGGGCGGCTTCGGCTATCCGAATCATATGATCGAGCACGCGATGAGCGCGGTCGTAGACTGCGCGCATGGAGCCGGTCTTAGCGTGGTAATGCCTGCGTGGATGAGGTGGTATAAGGATAGAAATTTAAGCGCGTTTGAGCGTTTCGCTCGTGAAATTTTCGGCCTTAAAAGTGCGAATGAAGGCATTACAGCACTTAAAGCGTGGTTTGATAAGATCGGCACGCCGACTAGCCTGGCACAGCTCGGCATCGAAGGCAAGGTGCTAGACGAGGTCATAGACGTAGCCGCGACAAACGCCAAAGCGTGGAATATGGTGGAGCTCTACAGCCGCGAAAATATCGTTAAAATTCTTGAGCTGGCAAGATAAATTTAAATGGGGTAAATCGGCTTATGGCTTTAGCTCCTTGCTTTGACTTTTGATTTTAGGACGGTCGTTAAACCGTCCGAACTTATCATTTTGGATTGAGCTCTTTTAAATATTTGGCTAGCCGACTTTGCCTATTTACTTGCTAAATTTGAGAAAGTGGGCCGGTGGATATTCGCAGCTTGCTATTTTATAAATTTTACTAAAATTCAAAAAATCAAGGAGGCACAATGAGCAAGATAGATGAAATTTGCAAGTATTTGGGCGCTAAATTTAGCTCAGACGGCAAGATACAAAGCGATATAAAGGAGCTATTTGTCTACCGAGCAAGCGTGCCGACCGAGTTTTTAAGCGGCGTTTACGAGCCGGC
>NZ_CALIBF010000201.1 GCF_938045465.1 uncultured Campylobacter sp. | reverse complement strand
AATAATGAGTGAAATTTAGCCAAAATTTTGAGCATAGTTTAAATTTGCGGCTCGATTTACAGCTAAATTCGCAGCGCAGAATTTTAAAATTTAGCGGCGCGAATCGCGCTGGGTGTAGACGCAATTTGCACTGCTACTTTTATGCGAGCTTGCAATAAAGCATGAAGCAGGCTATGAGCGCGAGCAGTATCGTTACGATGACGCGGAGCTTAAAATCTACATTAAAGCTCGCGCCTAGATTTTTCAAAAGCCCGCTTAGCATAAAACCAGAGCGTTTAAATAGCGCGTATGTGAGGCACACAGACAATAAAAATGTGCCGCCGAAAAAGTAAAGCTCGTACCGTAAAAGCAATAATCCAAATATCAAACACAAAGAGCCCATCACGATCATTGACGCAAAGCATGCGCAAAATGTTATGAAAAACATAAAATCTAGCTTGCAATCTATGCCTAGAATTTTGTATCTAATCATCCTAAATGCGAAATATCCGCCGAATAAAAAAGCCGGCAAGAGCTTTTGCGCAAACGTGAGAAAATAGGCAAAAATAGGCGAGCGTGGAGTGGAGGCAAAATCGATTTCGATCCCAAGCTCGTTTAAAATAGTAAAAAGCATAAATCCCGCAACGCCGAAGCTTGCATAAGAGATCAAAAGCGAGATGAAAATTATCCGTATGGGGCTTTTGTCTTGGTTCACGAGCAGTCCTTTAGATTTTCGAGATTATATAAAATTCCCGCTTTCTTCGCTATAAAATTTAGATGAAATTTTGCTTACTCGCGGTATTTGAAGCGTATGAAATTCTGATTTTGCGGTTAAAATTTGGAGTTAGAATTTGGCGGCAGAATTCCTAAGTAAGAATTTTGCGGCGAGAATTCTATAAAGAGAATTTTGCAATTAAAATTTTAAAATTTAAAATCTCGAAATTCTAAAATTCCGAAATTCCACGATGCGGGCAAAATTTAAAATTTAAAACTCAAGCCAAATTTTAAATTCCAACTCAAGCTAAATTTCAAAACTATAAGTTGAGCAAAATTCCAAATCCAAAATTTAATGACTATGCCCCAAATGCTCGACATTGTCATTTGACCTTACTTCGCAGATTAGCTCGTCAGCACATTCGTTCTCGCTGCTTTCAAGCTGCAGCGTCGTGTGCGTGATGCCCAGATGCTCCATTTCGTGCGATATTTTGCGCAAGATCCGCTCCGCCTCGCGCACGCTCAGCTCGCCGCTGACCACGATGTGAGCCGTGAGCGCGTTTGCGCCGCTCGTGATGCTCCAGACGTGCAGGTCGTGCACCGAAAGCACGCCGTCCACGCCCCTGATCTGCGCGACG
>NZ_CALIBF010000200.1 GCF_938045465.1 uncultured Campylobacter sp. | reverse complement strand
ATTTAAACGATAAAATTTCATTTCGCGCGCAATAGATCAAACAATGCCGCCGACTTTGCGTCGCTAATGCGCGCTATGAACGCAAAAAAGCGCTTTTGCGAGCGACCGGCCTGCGAGTGGTGCCGTCATCCAATATGCTGATCGTCGCCGCTCATAGCCGCGCGACAACTTATCTATCGTCGCTCATTACCGCACCGCCGCAGGGTGCAGAGCGTGAGCATAAAAATATTTTAGGCGTACTCTCAAGAGGACATCACCGAGCTTAATAAATTTTAGTGCGGTACTTTTACTATGCACTCGTAAGCATAAATAAAATTCTTTAGTAAAAATTTTTAAGACAAAAATAGCAAAAGATTTGCAAGCAACGGATAAAATTCCATTATGGCTAAGATTCCATTGTGATCGCAATCATATCCGTTCTATCTGCCCATAGCTTTTTAAATTTCGCTTTTTGCCTCACTTATTGTTTTGTTTAATTTCGCAACAAATTCCTCCTTGCTTATTTCTTTAAACGCTTCGTTTGGTACGGCGATAAAAAGACTTCCTTCCAGCAAAATTACCAAAAAATCGCGCTCCATTACCACCTCACAAAATTCCGCATCATAAATGAGCGTATCTCGCTCGCTTACGAATATAAATTGCCCCTTTAAATCGTCTGAAATTTCAATGCTAAAATAGCCGAAAGTGACATTTTTATTCTTATCATATATCGCGGAATTTAGTAGCCACGATCTAACGCAAATAGCGTAAATATAAAAAACTGCGCAAGCAGTAGGCAAGATAGCTCCTAAGCTCTTTATCCAGGACTTATCGCCATAATACTCACGTATAAACTCTATCCAATCGTCCTCAAAAATAAAAAGGCAAGCCGAAAACGCAAAAGCGAAAAGCAAATCTGTCGCGCAGACGGCGCGGATGAACTTGCCCCCTTTATAAATTCTGCGCGAAATTCTAGTTCTCATTTTAGCGAATTTCCGGTTATCTTGCAGCGAGTAAGAAATCAGCATATCTTTCCTTTAAAATTTCGCTTATTTTAGCTAAAATTAGCAAAAATAAAAAGATCTGTAAAATTACATTGCATGCTGCGTTTGCGCCTCTTCGGCGATACGGCCAGTAGATGGAAGGACACTACTAATGCAAGCGGTAAAAGGGCGAGCTAAATTTAATAAATTTCTACCGAAGGAGGGATCGTGAAAAATACAGCATTCATCACGGGCGCTACGAGCGCTGCTGTCATCCAATACACCGCCCGCCATTTTGCAACGGCCTGAGCACGAAAACCTGCTTCTGCGAGCGCTGCGGTCGCGATCATCGGCTACCGCCCGTCGCCACATGCAGTAGGTGCCGCTGTCGGGCGACGCCTCCGCCGCGCGATACCCATCCACCGCTACTAACCGCCCGCACGACAACCCGTCGCCGCCAATCTCTCCGTCGCTTTGTCGCGGTACCGAGCCCAAACCGAACCGCTAAATTTTAAATTCTACAAAAGTCTCATCGCACATAAATTTTAATTCGGCAAATGCGCAAAATTTAGGTAAAATTCCACGCAAACGTTTTGACGATCAAAATTTAAAGGGGCGAAAATGACGAATTTCGAGTACGCTAGTCGCATTAACGAGGCTG
>NZ_CALIBF010000199.1 GCF_938045465.1 uncultured Campylobacter sp. | reverse complement strand
GCCGTATATAGATCATCTGCCGCTACGGTACGAGACGGACGAGGTCACCCCGCGCGAAAAGGACGAAGTCATCGCTCGTGCGATCTGCTCGTATGCGGCGATAATGTGCGCCTGCTCGATCAGAGATGAGGGCAAGCTCGCGGATGAGGATAAGCAGGGCGTGCAGGGCTTTCTAGATAACCGCTACGGCTGCATAGACAAGCTCACACGCATGGAGCGCCGCGTCACGCAAGGCGAGGCGAGCCGCGACGAGGCCATAAATATGGGCTGGAAATACGAGTCGCTGTGGGCGCTGATGTGGGCCATGGGGCTCGTGGAGGAGCTTAGCTTTCCAAAGGGTATCTGCGACTGCGGATTTGTGATGGATACCTTTAGCGGCGGCGATTTTTCTGCGCGCGTGAAGCTGCGCGACACGGATGAAATTTTACAAGCACTCGATCTCATCTACCGCTACCACTGGGCGTGCGTCAATGCCCGCGTGCACGGCTCAGACTGCGTGGGGCTCGACGAAGAGGTCGTGATGGAGAGGCGCGGCGGGCTAGAGTGGTTGTGCTGCAAGGGGGCGGAGAACGATAATCTGACGGATGAATATAATGCGTGGGATTATCCGGACTTGAATACCTAGCGGCGTGTCTTTTTCCTTTATGCGTCGTTGGAAATTTCGCCGAATTTCAGTCACGTATTATAATATACGCTCCTTCATTCGGCTCATTTCCGCCTCGTCTAAAGAAAAATAGCGCGCCTTATCTTTGCGCGCGTTGTCTCGCTTTACTATACGTCGTTGCATCTAAAATTTGCTCGGTCACGTATTGCATATATGCTCCCATCGCAAATTTCATCCGCGCCTCGTCTAGCTTCGCGACACTGCCGCCTGTATTTTTGCGCTAAAATTTAACCCCGATCGCGCGCTGTTTTTTCAAATCATAATATGCGTGAGTAGATAAAAAGTACGCCGAATATGAGATAAATTTATAAATTGATTGGGGATAGAATTTTAAAATTCTATTGTGAACTGCACAAGAAATATCGCAAACGCGATTCGCCGAAATTTAAAACATGGCCTGCTAAATTTAAGGGCGCCGTGGAATTTTAGAATTTAAAGTTGCGGGCGAGCAAGGCGCCCGTCCGCGTATTTCAAGCCCGCTAAATTTAAGCGGGCAACGTCTGCACCGCAGACCTAGAAATTGCATCAGCCCTGCGTCGCAGCGCTTCCGCTCGCAAACGCCGCCGCATTCAGCGCCGCGTCGTAATCTGGCTCATCTGCGATGTCGTCGGTGATCTGCTTGTAGGCGATCTTGCCTGCGGTGTCCACGACGAAAACCGCGCGACACGTTAGCCCCGCAAGCGCGCCGTCCGCGATCAGCACGCCGTATGCACGCGCAAACTCCTTATCGCGAAAGTCGCTTAGGGCGCGTAAATTTTTGATCCCCTCGGTCGAGCAAAATCTGCCCGCGGCAAACGGCAGATCCATCGAGATCACGAAAACCTCGGTATTTTTTATGCTCGCGGCGCGCTCGTTAAATTTGCGCGTCTCGGTCGCGCACACGTCCGTATCCAGGGACGGCACGGCGATGATGACCTGCGCCTTGCCCGTGCCGCCGCCGACTTTGACCTCGCTAAGATCGGCCGCTACTAGGCTGAGCTCGGGCGCCTTATCTCCCAGCTTAAGCTCGCTGCCCGAAAGGCTAACGCTTACGCCTTGTAATTTGGTTCGTTGCATGATTTTCCTTTGTTTTAAAATATCTGAAATGGGCGCATTATAGCCCGCGAAAGCAAACGCCTGCTAAATCCGAAAACAGGCAAGCTCGGGCATTGGCTCGGCCGATATGAGTGGCGCGTAGATTGTAGATTGCTGCGCTAAGATGAAATTTTATGGCGCGAAGCAGTACAATTAAAGCCCCCGAGAATACCGCTACTCGCATAAAGCACTGATGGTCGCGATCTGATATAAGTCTATGATAGTTGCGCTCCGCCTTAAGGCTGTGCCGAAGGTAAAATTTAGCCCCGTTTGCGGCGATTTTGTCCGTGAATAAAAATCAAAGCGATAGCGCTGTATGTGCACTTTACCTGCGAAAGAAAGAAATCACTAGTAAAACGACAGGTGCGGCATCATGAGCGCGTTTTAAGTTATGTTTTGAATTTTTAAATTTAATTAAAATTTTTTGATCTAAATTTGCGACCGGCAGGAGTTAAACTTATGGGTTGAAATTTTATTTGAAGCTAGAGTATGAGCTAAAATTTTGGCTCATGAAGTAGGTTAAATTCAAACGCCATTTTAAAATTTAAAGAAGCGCCGGGGGTTGGCGATAAAGCTATCGCCGTACCCTAGCGCTCGTTAAGCTTAGCCGTTGCGCTTTTTGATGATCTCTTCGCCGACGTTTTTAGGAACCTCGTCGTAGTGATCAAATTCCATCGAATAGGTCGCGCGACCCTGCGTCTGAGAGCGCAGATCGGTCGAGTAACCGAACATCTCCGAAAGCGGGCAAAACGCGTCGATGATCTTGTTTCCGCCGCGCTCGCTCATATTATTAACCTGTCCGCGGCGCTTGTTTAGATCGCCGATGACGTCGCCCATATACTCCTCAGGGGTTTCTACCTCGACCTTCATCATAGGCTCTAAGATTACGGCGCCCGCTTTTCTAGCGCCCTCTTTAAAGCCCATAGAAGCGGCGAGTTTGAATGCCATTTCGGAGCTATCGACTTCGTGGTAGCTTCCGTCATAGACAGTTACGCGCACGTCCTCGACCGGATAGCCCGCCAAAACGCCGTTTTGCATCGCCTCTTGGCAGCCCTTGTCGACCGCAGGGATGTATTCTTTCGGAATCGCGCCGCCTTTGATATCGTTTACGAACTCATATCCGGTGCCAGGCTCCAAAGGCTCTAGGCGCAAAAATACGTGACCGTATTGACCGCGACCGCCCGATTGCTTGGCGTACTTGTACTCCTGCTCGACCGTTTTGCGGATAGTCTCGCGATATGCAACCTGCGGCTGTCCGACCTCGGCCTCGACTTTAAATTCTCTAAGCATTCTATCTACGATGATCTCAAGGTGCAATTCGCCCATTCCCGAAATGATCGTCTGTCCGCTCTCCTCGTCGGTCGCAACCCTAAAGCTCGGATCTTCTTGTGCCAATTTTTGAAGTGCGATACCCATTTTTTCTTGATCGGCTTTGGTTTTAGGCTCTACCGCTACGCTGATAACGGGATCAGGAAATTCCATACGCTCTAAAATTACTTTATCTTTTTCGCTAGCTAGAGTATCGCCCGTAAGGGTATCTTTCAAACCCACAACGGCGCCGATCTCGCCCGCATATAGCTCTTTGATCTCTTCACGTTTATTTGAGTGCATTCTTAACAAGCGGCCGATGCGCTCTTTTTTACCCTTGCCGGTATTTACGACGTAGCTGCCGCTTTCCAAAACGCCGCGATAAACGCGCACGAAGGTAAGCTGACCCACGAACGGATCGGTCATAATCTTAAATCCAAGACCCGCGAACTCGCCTTCGTCGGTAGAGCTTACGTGAACCTCGCTGCCGTCCTCATACTGACCCTTAATCGCAGGCACTTCATCAGGCGCAGGTAGATAATCTACGACCGCATCTAGCAAAGGCTGCACGCCCTTATTTTTAAATGCGGTACCGCATAGCATAGGAAAAAAGCTTAGGCTTAAGCAACCTTTCTTGATGCCCTTTTTAATCTCTTCTACGCTTAGCTCTTCGCCGTTAAAATACTTCTCCATCAAAGCTTCGTCGGTCTCTGCTACCGCTTCGATCATCTTGTCGCGATACTCTTGCGCTTTTTCTCGTAGCTCGGCAGGAATTTCAACGATCTCGGGAGCAGAAGGACCCTTGCTATCATCCCAAACGAGCGCTTTCATAGTGACTAAATCGATAACGCCTTTAAAATCGTCCTCAGCGCCGATCGGAATTTGAATAGGAACCGGATGAGCTTTTAGTCTATCTTTTACCTGCTGTTCGACATTATAAAAATTTGCGCCGACGCGATCCATCTTATTTACGAAAATAATGCGCGGAACATGGTATTTATTCGCTTGACGCCAAACGGTCTCGCTTTGAGGCTGAACGCCACCTACAGAGCAAAATACTGCTACCGCACCATCTAAAACGCGCATCGAGCGCTCGACTTCGATAGTAAAGTCAACGTGGCCCGGGGTGTCGATCAAATTTATCTGATGATTATTCCAAAAGCAGGTAGTTGCCGCAGACGTAATCGTGATGCCGCGCTCGCGCTCCTGCTCCATCCAGTCCATAGTAGCAGCGCCCTCGTGAACCTCGCCAATCTTATGACTCATGCCGGTAAAAAATAGAATTCTTTCGCTTGTAGTCGTCTTTCCAGCATCGATGTGGGCGGCAATACCGATATTTCTAACCATATGTAAAGGGGTTTTTCTTGCCATGATGCCCTCCTACCAACGATAATGCGCGAAAGCTTTGTTGGCTTCCGCCATCTTGTAGGTGTCTTCCTTCTTCTTAAATGAAGAGCCTTTAGAATTTGCGGCGTCCATAAGCTCGTAAGCCAAGCGCTCTATCATCGTACGCTCGCTTCTTTTTCTCGCAAAAGAGATAATCCAGCGGATAGCCAAAGCCTGCTGTCGAGCCGGCCTGACCTCGATCGGAACCTGATAAGTTGCGCCGCCTACACGACGAGATTTTACCTCCATCAAAGGCTTAACGTTATCAATGGCATCGTTGAAAACCTCGATACCTTTCTTCTCGCCGCCTTTATTGTCGATGAAATTTAAGGCGCCGTACATGATCTCGGTAGCGACGCTCTTTTTACCGTCGAACATAAGCGAATTAATAAATTTTGTGATTACTTTGCTGTCATAAATCGGATCAGGCATAACTTCCCTAACGGGAGCTTTTCTTCTTCTCATTTTATTCCTTCAAATTTTAAAATTTTACTCAAACTCGGCAAAATCTAGTGCCGGTCTGTTTCGGCTAAACTATTTTTTAGGTCGTTTAGCACCGTATTTTGATCTTGCGACGGTTCGTTTTGCAACGCCTGCAGTATCAAGCGCACCGCGGACAATGTGGTATTTAACGCCCGGTAGGTCCTTTACGCGACCGCCTCGAACTAGCACGATGGAGTGCTCTTGTAGATTGTGACCTTCACCGCCGATATAGCTGATGACTTCAAATCCGCTAGTAAGCCTTACTTTGGCAACTTTACGAAGCGCTGAGTTTGGCTTTTTAGGGGTCGTGGTGTAGACCTTAGTGCAAACTCCTCTTCGTTGAGGGCAATTCTTTAGCGCCGGAGACTTCGATTTCTCGGTAAGCTTCTTGCGCTCTTTTCTGACCAATTGATTTATGGTTGGCACATCTTTCCTTTCACAAAAATTTATTCAAAAAGATTTGGATTATACTTTGTTTAAACTTACAGAAACGTAAATTTAACTAAATTTTAATCTCTAATCAGTACAAACTCTCCGCCGCCGCAGATCACTAAACAGATCGCAGCAGAAAGATACAGATATACGATTTCCAGCTCAAATCCGCCCACGCCGGTAAGCGCGCTCAACGGAGTATGTAGGACATATATTATCATGAGCACGTTTGCGATCACAAGTAGAGCGCCTATGCGGCAAAATACGCCTATGATTATCATCGCTGGCGCCAGCACCTCGCCTACGTATGCGCCGTAAGCCACTAAATCCGGAATTCCTCTAGCTACCAGCATCGATTTTACGCCGTCTATGCCGTGAGTAAGCTTAAAAATTCCGTGCATTAAAAGACAAACTCCAAGCCCCAACCTGATAAACAACAGACCGAAATTTATGTTGATCATATTCATGTTTCATCCTTTAAATTTAGGGCTTTTTGCCCTAAATTATTTTTTAAGTTTAACTTCCTTGTCTTTGTACAAACCGGTTCCGACCGGAATTATGCGACCTAAAATTACGTTTTCTTTTAAGTCCTCCAATCGGTCAAATTTACCCGCGATGCTAGCCTCCGTTAAAACCTTCGTAGTCTCTTGGAAGGACGCTGCCGAAATGACGCTATCGCTTCCAACAGCTGCACGAGTTACGCCCAGTAGCACAGACTCTGCAATCGCAGGCTCGCCACCAATTTTCATAATGCGCTCGTTTTCTTCTCTAAATCTGCGACGGCTAATGAGATCGCCCACGATTAGCTGAGTATCGCCGCTATCGACGATTCGAACCTGGCGGAGCATCTGAGATACGATGATCTCGATATGCTTATCGCTGATAACGACGCCCTGAGAGCGATAAACCTGTTGAATTTCGCTTATCAGATAATAATGCAGCGCCTTTTCGCCTAAAATTCTAAGCACGTCGTGCGAGCTGATAACTCCGTCGGTAAGCTTCTCGCCTGCGTGGACGAACTCGCCATTTCGCACTTGGATCTGGCGGCTCTTATCGATTAGATACTCGGCGCTCGTTCCGTCCTCGCCCTCGATTATAATGCGCTCTTTCGCACGAAGCGCTTTATCGAAGCGGACGGTGCCGTCGATGTCTGCGATGATCGCGGTATTTTTAGGACGGCGCGCCTCAAATAGCTCCGATACGCGCGGCAAACCGCCCGTAATGTCTTTTGATTTCGCAGCAGCCTTAGGCGTCCTAGCCAAAATATCTGCAATCGCTACCTGATCGCCCTTGTTCGTAAAAATCGCGGTCTTCGGTCCTAGATTATATTTGATAGGCTCGCCCTTGCTAGGAGTTACGATAATGGCCGGTTTAACGCCTTGAGGCAGATACTCGTTGATGACCAAACGGCTCTGACCGGTAGTCTCGTCATATTGCTCCGTAGCAGTGTATCCAGGCTCGATATCCTCGAAACTGATCTTACCCTCACACTCTGCAGCTACCGGGATAGAATACGGATCCCACTCGGCGATAATCAATCGATCGTCTTTTTTAGGCTTAGCGATAAGATCTTCGCTTTTTACGACGCTATTATCATCATAGGTAATGACAGATTCGCGCGGTATATAGTGGCGGATCGCCTCTCTGCCGTTTTCATCGGAGATGACTACGTACATACCCTTTTCGCTTACGATGTGACCTTTTTTGATATCTCTTAGTCTCTCCAAATAATCACCCTTTAGGATGAAATATTTAAGCGTACCATTTGCTCCCGCTTTGATCTTTTGAGTTACCGGCTCGCCGTCTTTAACGCGAAGTTCGCTTGCAAACGGAATTCGAGTAGGGATATTCCAGTCTTCTTTTATAACCTCTACTAAACTATCATTTTCTCCAACGGTTTCGCCGTCTTTAAATACGATGTAGAATTTCCCCTCAACTTTACCGCTTACACCTGCAAGTTCGGTAGGCTTGGCTAGATCATGGCGTCGGATAGTATATTTAAATTCTTCCTTCTTGCCCTTTAGTGTAATATTCACATCATCGTGAGTTATATCGATGCTTACCTTGCCGGTAATTGGAGCTTTGATCTTTGGCTCTACCAAAAGCACCGCGGCGTTTCTACGGTTCATCACGATATTTTTGCCGCCGTTTTCATAGGTCTTTACGTTGTAATATCTGATAAAGCCCTCTTTATCGGCGATTACTTGGCGATCTTGCTGCTCGGTAGATGCTGTACCGCCAGCGTGGAAGGTTCGTAGCGTAAGTTGCGTACCCGGCTCACCAATGGATTGCGCAGAGATGATACCGACCGCTTCACCCGGTTTTACCAGCTTGCCCTCGCCTAAATTTACGCCATAGCACTTCGCGCAGACGCCTTTTGCGGCCTTGCACGTAATCGGCGTGCGGATACTTACGGATTTAATACCCGAATCCACGATGGTTTTTACTTCGCCAACGCCCAAAAGAGTGCCTTCGGTGAATAAAATTTCATTCGATACTGGATCAATCACATCCGAGCTTAGCACCCTACCCATAATCCTATCGGCTAGGCTCTCTATTTGCGTTCCGTTCTCTACAATCTCAGTAACCTCGATGCCCTCGTGCGTGCCGCAGTCGTGCATCGTAACTCTGACGTTTTGTGCGACGTCGATCAGCTTTCGCGTCAGATAGCCCGCGTTTGCGGTCTTAAGCGCAGTATCGGCAAGACCTTTACGCGCGCCGTGGGTCGAGATGAAGTACTCATTTACGTTTAGACCCTCTCTAAAATTTGAAGTAATCGGCGTCTCGATGATCGAGCCGTCCGGCTTACTCATCAGGCCTCTCATACCCGCTAGCTGCTTGATCTGCTCCGCGCTACCTCGCGCGCCGCTATCGGCCATCATATAGATCGAGTTAAAGCCGTCCTTATCCTTCTCCATCATCTTCATCATCTCATCGGCTAGCTTCTTGCTGGTGCTGGTCCAGATGTCGATCGTTTTGTTATAGCGCTCGCCGTCGGTTAGTAAGCCCGCGCCGTATTGGTTTTGAACCTCTCTGACCTGCTTTTTAGCCTCTTCGACGAGGCCTGCTTTGGACTTCGGCACGATGATATCCGAAACGGAGATCGAAACGCCCGCTTTAGTCGCGGATTCAAAGCCTAAATTTTTAAGATTATCCAAAAATTCCGCGCTTATCTCAAGGCCGCCGTTTTTATAGACGTAATCGACAAGCTCGGCGATATCCTTCTTCTTCATAATCTTATTCCAAAGATGATCCGGAATAAAGCTAGGCAGGATCGATTTGATGATCAAGCGGCCCGCGGTCGTAAAGATAATGCGGCGATCGATCATCGTTTTGATTTTAGCATGGATATCTAGCGCGTTTGCCTCCACGGCGAGCATTACTTCATCAACGTTTGCAAAAATTTTATTTGTTCCTTTTGCGCCCGGCTTTTCGAGGCTTAGATAATAAATTCCTAAAACCATATCCTGGCTAGGCACCGCGACGGGTTTTCCGCTCGCAGGAAGCAAGATGTTCATCGAGCTAAGCATTAAAATTTTGCACTCTGCGATCGCCTCTTGGCTAAGCGGCACGTGCACCGCCATCTGATCGCCGTCGAAGTCGGCGTTAAACGCGGCGCAGACTAACGGATGTAGTCTGATCGCCTTGCCCTCGACGAGCACGGGATGAAACGCCTGAATAGACATCTTATGAAGCGTCGGCGCACGGTTTAGCATAACCGGGTGATCCTTTACGACCTCCTCCAAGCACTCCCAAACTTCATTGATCCTATTTTCGATCATCTTTTTAGCCTGCTTAACGGTCGTTGCATAGCCCTTCTCTTGAAGGCGAGCGATTAGATGCGGCTTGAATAACTCAAGCGCCATCGTCTTAGGCAGACCACACTGATCCATGCGTAAATTTGGACCCACAACGATGACGGAGCGACCCGAAAAATCCACGCGCTTGCCGAGCAAATTTTGACGGAAGCGGCCTTGCTTGCCTTTAATGATCTCGCTTAGAGATTTAAGCGGTCGCTTATTAGCGCCTTTTACGGCGTTAGCGCGACGTCCATTGTCAAAAAGCGCGTCCACCGCCTCTTGAAGCATTCGTTTTTCGTTGCGGATGATGATCTCGGGTGCATCGAGCTCCATCAGCCTTTTGAGCCTAGAATTTCGATTGATGACGCGGCGATATAGATCGTTTACGTCCGAAACTGCAAATTTGCCGCCCTCAAGGCTTACAAGCGGGCGCAGATCGGCAGGCAGCACGGGAAGATTCGTAATCATCATCCACTCCGGCTTATTGCCGGAATTTAAAAAGCTCTCGACGACCTTTAGACGCTTGACGATAGTTTTTTTCTTCGCTTCGGAGTTTGTGTTAGCCATCTCCTCCTTCAAAGAATTTAAAATTTCAACTAAATCAAGCTCGGCTAGCATATCGCGGATCACTTGACCGCCCATTTTAGCGACGAAGCCTGTCTGCGAAAAGCGCTCTTTTAGGCTCTGATACTGCTCTTCGTTTAAAACGTCGTATTTCTCGACCTTTTTGGAATTTTCGTTGTCGTAAAATGCCTCGCCCGCGCTTTCTACGATGTAAGCCTCATAATAAAGCACGCGCTCAAGATCTTTCATCTTGATATTTAGAAGCGTACCTATGCGGCTAGGCAAAGAATTTACGTACCAAATATGCGCCACCGGCGTTACCAGCTCGATATGCCCCATTCTAGTGCGGCGAACCTTCGAGCTCGTGATCTCGACGCCACATTTTTCGCATTTCCAGCCTTTGTAGCGCATCTTCTTATATTTGCCGCAGATGCACTCATAGTCTCTTACGGGGCCGAAAATTTTAGCGCAAAAAAGTCCGTCGCGTTCCGGCTTGAGCGTGCGGTAGTTAATAGTCTCGGGCTTTTTGACCTCGCCGTGGCTCCATGCTTTAATCTGCTCGGGGCTAGCAAGCCTAATAGCAAACGCGTCGAAGTCGTGAACTCTGGCGTCCTCTTTTATTTCTATTCTTTCTAAATTTGAATTATCGCTCATTTATTCTCTCCATTCTCGTAAATTTCAACGTCTAGAGCAAGCGATTTAAGCTCGTTTGTTAAAACAAAAAATGTCTCAGGAATTCCGGTAGACGGAACATTTTCGCCTTTTGTCAGCGCTTTATACGCAGCCAAACGTCCATCAACGTCGTCGGATTTGATCGTTAGCATTTCGCGAAGCGTGTATGCCGCGCCGTATGCCTCCAGAGCCCAAACTTCCATCTCACCGAATCTTTGACCGCCGAATAGCGCCTTGCCGCCGACCGGCTGCTGCGTAACTAGGCTGTAAGGACCGGTGCTTCTTGCGTGAACCTTCTCGTCGACTAGGTGGTGCAGCTTGAGATAATACATGCAGCCCACGTTTACGCGCTCTTTGATCTTTTCGCCGGTGCGACCATCGTAAAGCTCTGTCTTGCCGTCCTGATCGATGCCTGCCATTTCAAATAGCTTTTTGAAATCTTCCGGCACGATGCCTTCGAATATCGGAGCGGAAAATCTAACGCCCTTAGCCCAGTCTCTAGCGTATTTTAAAAGATCTTCGTCGCTGATCTTCTCAAGCGTTTTTTTAGCCTGCATTAGTTTGGAAACGCCTGCGATCTCAATCATTTTGGCGCGAAGGGTTTTTATCCATTCACCCGTTTTCTCCTCTAAAATTTTAGCGATCTGCTCGCCTAAGCGCCAACCCACAAGACCTAGGTGGCTCTCCATTATCTGACCGATATTCATACGGCTTGGAACGCCGAGAGGATTTAGCACGATATCCACGCGCTGTCCGCTAGGCAGATACGGCATATCAACCTCAGGGACGATATTTGAAACGATGCCCTTATTTCCGTGGCGGCCAGCCATCTTATCGCCCACTTTTAGCTTGCGCTTAGTCGCGATATAGACCTTTACTAGCTTAACGACGCCGCTTGGCAAGATATCGTCTTTTTCTAAAATTTCAATCTTTTCGTCGTGTTCCTCTTTGAGCTTGCGTTTTTCGTTTTGGAAGTGGTTTTTTAGCTCCTCGTATTCCTTCTGAACAGCTTTAGAATAAGCCTTGACGAAAGAATTTAACGTAAAGCGGTTGGAGCTTTCAAGCTCCTCTTTTTTAACCTTATCGCCCTTTTTATAATCTTTTTTATTGAGGCTTTGATCGCTTTGCAAAGCGCTTTTTGAAAGAAGCGCCACTACCTTTAGCATCTCCTCGCGATCGAGCATCAAAAGCCTATCGTGATGCTCCCTTTCGAGCTCTGTTTTTTCATCCTCATAGGCTTTGCTCGTGCGCGGATCCTTCTCGTAGCCCTTTTTGGTAAAAATTTTAACGTCGATCACCACGCCTTCCATCGAAGCGGTAGCGTAGAGAGATTTATTTACCACATGCCCCGCCTTCTCGCCAAAGATAGCGCGCAAAAGCCTCTCCTCTGGGGTCGGCTTAACCTCGCCCTTCGGAGTTACCTTGCCTACTAGGATCATGCCAGGTTTGACGTGAGTACCGATTTTTACGATACCACTATCATCGAGGTGGGTAAGCTCCTCCTCTTTGATATTAGGGATGTCGCGCGTGATCTCCTCCACGCCGTCTTTAAGCTCTCTAGCCTCGATCTCCTTTTCATAAACATGCACGCTGGTGTATTCGTCGGCACGAATCATCTTTTCGCTCATGACGACGGCGTCCTCATAATTATAGCCATGCCACGGCATGAAAGCTATAAGAGCGTTTTTGCCGATCGCAAGCTCGCCGCCGTCCATGCTAGGACCGTCGGCTATGATTTGACCCACCTTTATCACGTCGCCTTTACGCACGATCGGGCGCTGTGAAAAGGTAGTGTTTTGGTTGGTGCGTAAATTTTTCTCCATCGCGTAGTGATCGATAAACGGTCCCTTCTCGTCTTCGCCCAAAATGAATATGTTTTTATTATCGACCTTTTCTACGACGCCGTCGCGTTTAGCCTTGATCGCTTCCCACGAATCGCGCGCGATGATCGCCTCCATGCCCGTTCCGACGATAGGAGCAGTAGAGTGTAGAAGCGGCACGGCTTGGCGCTGCATGTTCGAGCCCATCAAGGCGCGGTTAGCATCGTCGTGCTCCAAAAACGGAATCAGCGACGCCGCTACGCCCGCAACCATACCGGAGCAAAGGTCTATCAGCGAAATATCCTCGCGTTTAGCCATGATATTTTCGCCGTCTTTTCTGACCTCCAAAAGCTCCTCTACGATATTGCCCTCTTCGTCCAATTTAGCGGACGCAGGAGCGATTACGAGCCCCTCTTCCTGCGTAGCGGTAAGATAGACGATCTCGTCGGTGACCTTGCCGTTTACGACCTTTTTATACGGAGCTTCGACGAAGCCTAGATCATTTACCTTCGCATAGGTCGCTAGGGTATTGATCAGACCGATGTTTTGGCCCTCCGGCGTCTCGATAGGGCAAATTCTACCGTAGTGCGTAGGATGGACGTCGCGCACCTCAAAGCCGGCGCGCTCTTTAACTAAACCGCCCTCGCCCAGCGCGGATAAGCGGCGCTTGTGCGTAACCTCGCTAAGCGGGTTGGTCTGATCCATAAACTGGCTTAGCTGACCGCCGGTGAAAAATTCCATAAGCGTAGTGGTGATGATTTTAGGGTTTACGAAATCATACGGCATAAGCTCGTCGAGGTTGCCGCTGATGCCGGTAAATTTATCCTTGATCGCCTTTTGAACTTTGATAAATCCAAGGTGCATCTCGTTCGCCAAAAGCTCGCCGATCGAGCGGATGCGGCGATTGCCAAGATTATCGCGATCGTCGATGAAGCCGTCGCCGTTTTTAACTCTAATTAAATATTTCGCCGTCTTGATAATATCCTCGCTGGTTAGCACGGTTACGTACTCCGGCGCCTCGATGCCTAGTTTATGGTTCATCTTCATACGGCCGACTTTAGTTAGATCGTAGCGCTCCGGGTTGAAAAACAGATCGTTTACGAAGCTCTTTGCCGCTTCTTTTACCACCGGCTCGCCCGGGCGCATAACCTTGTAAATTCTAATCGCTGCCAGATCGTTCTCGTCGTCTATGCCCTCGCTTTGCTGCAAGAGCTTAAGCGCGTCTGCATCTTGAATAAAAGAATTTATGATTGAAGTATCTACGCCGCTAGCTAGGTCGTTAGCGATCGTAAATTTTTTCTCGGTGTTAGCGATCTTGGCTAGCTTGCCCTCATCTAGCGCAGTTAGCGAATCAAAAAGCACTTCGCCGCTGTTTTTGTCGACGATGGCGCCCGCTAGGTAGCGCTCGGCTAAAATTTCAGCCGGATACTCGATTATCTTTAATCCATCCTCTGCTAATTTCTCCGCTTTTTTGACCGTTAGGCGTTTACTTGCTTGATGAAGTACTTCGCCCTTTTCATTTATAATGTCGTAATCAAGCCTGCCCGCGTATTCTTTCGGATCGAAATCGGTTAGGAATTTTCCTTTTTTGATATAGATCGTCTTAATAGGATAAAATAATTTTATTATGTCTTGTTTTTTGTAACCGAGTGCGCGAAATAGGATCGTGATCGGAACCTTGCGCCTTTTATTTATGCGCACGTATAATACGTCTTTTACATCGTATTCGAAGTATAACCAGCTGCCGCGATCCGGTATTATTTGAGCGGTGTAGATTAGTTTATTTAAAACGGTTGGACTCTCTTCCTCTTTGAAGATTACGCCCGGGCTTCTGTGCAGCTGATTTACGACGACACGCTCGACGCCGTTAATGATAAATGAAATTCTATCGGTCATTAAAGGAATGTCGCGAATGAATATATCTTGCTCTTTGATCTCTTTTACGCCGATTTTTTTGCCCGTCTTTTCATCGCGCTCATGCACGAGCAGACGGAGCCTCATCTTTAAATTTACCGAATAAGTAAGCCCTCTTTCCATGCATTCTCTAATCGAATACTTTGGCTTTGAAATTTCGCTGCTTACGTATTCAATACTTAGTCTATTCTGTGCGTCGTGGATAGGAAAAATGGCTTTGAAAACCTTCTCTATGCCGCTTTCTCCACCCGAGTTATCAAGATTTAAAAAATGATCAAAACTTTTCTTTTGTAGTTGTAATAAATTCGGAATTTCGATGTCTTTGGGAACCTTTGAAAAATCCACTCTAAGACGATTTCCTGAATATAGGCTGTTTAACATTCCACTACCTCGTAGTTGTATTTTAAAGAAAGAAGTGCCGATGCGACGCACCGGCACACATTTGTATGCAAAATTTTAAAATTTCGCGATTTATTTGAGTTCGACTTTAGCGCCTGCTTCTTCAAGCTCTTTTTTAGCCTTCTCGGCGTCTTCTTTGTTAAGTCCCTCTTTAAGAACGGACGGAGTAGCCTCGGTAGCGTCTTTGGCTTCTTTTAAACCAAGACCTGTTAGGGCGCGAACAACCTTAATTACGTTGATTTTCTTGTCACCCGCATCAAGCAATACGACGTCGAATTCCGTTTTCTCTTCAGCCGCTGCCGCACCTGCGCCGCCAGCACCTGCGCCGCCTGCTACCATAACCGGAGCTGCGCTTACGCCGAATTTTTCCTCAAATTTTTTAACTAGTTCGCTAAGCTCTAGCACCGAACGATTAGAGATATACTCCAAAACCTCTTCATCTGTTGAAATTGCCATTTTATTCTCCTAAATTTTAATTAAGCGCTAGCTTCTTTTTTCTGCTTAAGCGCATTGAGGCCGATCGTAAAATTTTGAATCGGCGCATTCCATACTTGAAGTAACATCGCGATAAGCTCGTCTCTCGAAGGCATCTTCGAAAGCGCTCTAACCTTATCTACGCCGGCTACTTCCCCATCGATATGAGCAGTCTTAAGCTTAAAAATTTCATTTTTCTCTTCAAATTTAGCCGCTACTTTACATACAGAAAGCTGCTCGCCCCATAAGAAGATATTGGTATCTTTAAAGCTAAGTCCGTTTTTTTCGGCATTTTTTAAAGCGATATTAGCTAGGGTATTTTTGATAACTCGAACTTTTACGCCCGCTTCGCGCGCGCTATTTCTAAGATCTTCAAGCTGCTTAACGCTAAGGCCTTTAAAATCGGAAATTACTATAGCTTCGCTAGCTTTGAAAGCCTCGCCAAGCTCCGCTACTATCTTTGATTTTTCGTCTCTCGTCATTAGGTCTCCTTTCCGATCGGTGATTTCAAGCCAAGCGATCGAAATTTTAAAATTTCGATCAATTAAGTTAAAAACCTTGAGCTATCTCCAATCTAAGATAAAAATTTAAAATTTTATTTTAAATCGATTATTTCTTGATTATCCAGCGTAACCGCAGGACTCATAGTAAGTGAAAGCGATGCATGAGTTACGTATCTACCCTTCGCAGTCGCTGGCTTATGCTTATTTATGGTTTTGATAAACGTCGTAAGATTGTCTAAAAGCTGCTCTTTGCTAAAGCTCGCCTTGCCAAGGCCTGCGTGGATATTTCCCTGCTTATCGACGCGGAAATTTACCTGTCCACCCTTAGCATTTTTAACGGCCTGAGCGACATCCATAGTAACGGTACCGGTTTTAGGGTTCGGCATAACGCCTTTTGGACCAAGAATACGACCTACCTTACCGACTAGTCCCATTAAATTTGGAGTGGCAATAAGAACGTCGAAATTTATATTTCCTTTTTGAATCTCTTCGATCAGATCATCGGCACCCACGATATCGGCACCGGCTTCGCTAGCCTCGCTAGCCTTTGCGTCTTTTGCGATCACGGCTACTCGAACACTCTTGCCAGTACCAGCAGGCAAAACGACCGAGCCGCGCACCATCTGATCGGCATGTCTTGGATCTACGTTTAGTTTAAGAGCGATCTCCACCGTCTCGTCAAATTTAGCAGAAGCTAGAGTTTTTACTGTGCTTACCGCTTCGTCTACACTATAAATTTTATTTACGTCAACTTTTTTTAAAAGTTCGTTGAATCTTTTTGAATTTTTTGGCATATATTTCTCCGCAATTAAAGTGCTACCGCTTTTTTAAACCTTAGCGGTCAAAAGGTCTAGTCAGTGACCGTAATACCCATAGAACGAGCCGAACCCGCTATAATCCTAGCAGCCTGCTCTCTATCTTTGGTATTCAGATCGGCGATCTTTTTCTCGACGATCTCTAAAACTTGAGCCTTAGTTAAGGATGCTACCTTCTTTTTAAGAGGATTGTCCGAACCCTTATCTATCTTCGCCGCTTTTTTGATCAAATCCGTCGCAGGCGGTTGTTTAGTGATGAAAGTAAAGCTTTTATCGGCATAAACCGTGATAATGACCGGAATATTAAAGCCCGCCATATCTTTGGTTCGCTCGTTAAACGCTTTGCAAAATTCCATAATATTAACGCCCTTTTGACCTAGTGCAGGACCTACCGGTGGGCTTGGATTTGCTTTTGCGGCCGCTATTTGCAGCTTGATTTCGCCAACAACTTTCTTAGCCATAAATTTACTCCTTATAAAATTTAAATAATCTTTTCAACTTGCGAATATGAAATTTCAATCGGCGTGCTTCGTCCGAAGATCGAAACATTGAGGCGAAGCTTGCCATGGATCATATCATACTCTTCTACGATGCCGTTGAAATTAGCAAAAGGCCCATCGACGATCCTAACCGTCTCGCCCTCATCAAAATTAATCTTGGGCTTAGGAGCCTCGCGATTATTAATCTTTTCTAGAATTATTTCGATATCTTTTTCCGGTAGCGGAGAGGGTTTTTTCGCCTCGCCGATAAAGCGACTTACCTTAGGCAGCATCTGAATTCTATGCCATAAAGTGGTATCCAAATCTAAATTTGCAAAGCAATATCCTGGATATAAGCTACGCTCTTTGATGGTTTGCTTTGTATTTTTGACCTCTATAACATCTTCGGTAGGCACTAGCACTTCGCCGATCTTAGTCTCAAGCGCTTCGTCTTGCTTTAGCGCTTCTATTGCGCGCTTTACCGCCATCTCGCTGCCGGCGTAAGTTTGTATCGCATACCATTTATTTGCCATATTGTATCCTTGCTTAAGCCGTTATTAAAGCGGACATAATTAGATCCACTAGCGCTAAAAACAGTGCGATAACTACGACTACGACGACCACAGAGATATATGCTGTTTTAGTCTGATCTTTAGTCGGGAAAATTACCTTATCTAACTCTACTTTTGCTTGTTTATAATACTCTTTTACTTTTTCCATACCCAATCCTCGTGGCAGGGCAAGAGGGATTCGAACCCCCAACCATCGGATTTGGAATCCGGCGCTCTACCGTTGGAGCTATTGCCCTATAACAATTAGCCTTTTAACTTTACTTCTTTATGAAGCGTATGCTTTTTTAATCTAGGGCAATATTTTTTAAGTTCTAGTTTTTCGGTCGTAGTTTTGCTATTTTTATAAGTAGTATAGTTAATATCGCCACTTTCGGAGCATTTTAATCCGACCTTTACTCTACTTGAATTCTTTGCCATTTGGTTTCCTTGAATAAAAAAGCAAGCGGAATTTTAAAATTCCGCTTGCAAAAAATTAAGCGATGATTTTCGAAACGACGCCTGAACCTACGGTATGACCGCCTTCGCGAATAGCGAAGCGAGTACCTTGCTCAAGAGCGATCGGAGCAATTAGCTCAACGGTGATTTTAACGTTATCGCCAGGCATTACCATCTCGGTTCCTTCAGGAAGGGTAATCGAACCGGTAACATCTGTCGTACGAACGTAAAACTGCGGTCTATAATTATTAAAGAATGGAGTATGGCGTCCGCCCTCTTCTTTAGTTAGGATATAAACCTCGCCCTCAAATTTAGTATGAGGAGTGATAGATTTTGGTTTGCATAAAACCATACCGCGCTCTACTTCCTCTTTCTTAGTACCGCGCAATAAAACACCTACGTTATCGCCGGCTTCACCTTGGTCCATCTCTTTTCTAAACATCTCAACGCCGGTAACGGTAGTAGTTTGAGTAGGTTTAATACCTACGATCTCGATAGTATCGCCAACTTTAACGATACCTTTTTCGATTCTACCGGTTACAACGGTACCGCGACCGGAAATCGAGAAAATATCTTCGATCGGAAGAAGGAAATCTTTATCGGTATCGCGAACAGGAGTTGGAATATAGCTATCAACAGCATCCATAAGCTCCATAATCTTTGCAGACCATTCGCCATCTTGTCCAGCTTTTGCTTCCTCAAGAGCCTTAAGAGCAGAGCCCTTAATGATTGGGGTCTCGTCACCAGGGAATTTATACTCTTTTAAAAGATCTCTAACTTCCTCTTCAACTAGCTCTAAAAGATCCGGATCATCGACCATATCGGTTTTGTTTAGAAAAACTACGATATAAGGAACGCCTACCTGGCGAGAAAGCAAGATGTGCTCGCGAGTTTGAGGCATAGGGCCATCCGCAGCAGAAACAACTAAAATAGCGCCGTCCATCTGAGCCGCACCGGTAATCATATTTTTTACGTAGTCGGCGTGACCAGGGCAGTCAACGTGAGCATAGTGACGTTTCTCGGTCTCATATTCTATGTGAGACGTAGCGATAGTAATACCGCGCTCTTTTTCCTCTGGAGCGTTATCGATATTGTCGTAGTCCTTTAGCTCAGCTAGACCCTTCCTAGAAAGAACAGCAGAAATAGCAGCTGTCAAAGTAGTCTTACCATGGTCAACGTGACCGATGGTACCAATGTTTACGTGTGGCTTGTTACGATTAAATTTTTCTTTAGCCATCATATCCTCCGTTATTGATTTGTGGATTACACAACAAACTAAGCGACTCTATTTTATGGAGCTCATAGCGGGACTTGAACCCGCGACCTCTTCCTTACCAAGGAAGTGCTCTACCTCTGAGCCATATGAGCCTAAACTCAGGCAAAGAGAAATCGCTACCAATACCCAACAATGCGACCAAAATTTAGATTATGTAAGCATATAAAAGCAGTTAAGTTTTACAGCTCCCAGTAAACCCAAATGGTGGAGCGGGAAACGGGGCTCGAACCCGCGACCCTCAGCTTGGAAGGCTGATGCTCTAGCCAACTGAGCTAATCCCGCATCAAAAATTCATGGTGGTGAGACGTGGATTCGAACCACGGAAGGCAAAGCCAGCAGATTTACAGTCTGCCCTCGTTGGCCACTTGAGTATCTCACCCTTTGATGAAATCTGGTCAAACACTGTTACAAAAAATGGAGCTGGTGGACGGGATCGAACCGCCGACCCACTGCTTACAAGGCAGTAGCTCTACCAGCTGAGCTACACCAGCATTTTGAAATTGAAGTGGCAATTATAACCGAAAAATCCCCAATTGTCAAGGCTAAAACAGCCTATTTTAAAATTTCATAAAATTTCTGCTATAATGCGCGCAATTTTAAATTTTAAGGAATTTTATATGAAAATCGTACCTTGGATCATAATAGTTTTTATGATTTATTTGATTTATTATTTTATCTCACGCTCCGAAAAACGTCTAAATACCCTTGAAAAGCGCCTAAATAAGATAGAAGAAAACTTAAGCGAGATAAAAAAGGCTACCGAAGCCAACAGGCTTTTGATCGAAGAAGCAAAGCTGGACTCTGAAGATGACGCAAAAGAGCAAGAATAAAATTAAATTTAAAGCCCCGATCTCGCTAGCTTAGCCTTTTTGCCAAATATCTCGTGCTGAAAATTATGAATATATTTTATAGTGCACTTTGGCATTTTTGAAAGAAATTTTGCCCCAACGCCAAAACCGCGAAATGCAAGAAACTCATACGTAACTAATTCTTAAATTTTACGAAATTTAAAATTCGTGCTTTAATCCTGCAACGCTAAGCAAATCCACGCAAATCAATAAATTAAAATTCTAGCTATTTGCTCACAGCACAAATTCCATAGAATTTCAAATAATGCCACATAAAATTAAAATTCTGCCAAAATCCATCTTACAATTCAACTTCTTAAAATTTTGCGCAAAATCGCTCAACAAAATTCTAAACCACAAAATTTTAGTATTTAAAATCATATTAATCAACCCCACCGCAGCAGCAAAGCCCATGGGTTCACACCGCACGCCACTTCAGGCTGATATATCCGAAAGCTTAAAAGTGTAGACCACAACCTCTGCAAGCTAATGATAAAATTTCATCATAATTTTTAAAAACCAAAATTTAAAAAGCACGGAATTTTGTCCCAGGATTTGAATTGAGTAAAAAGACGGCGAAATGCAGGAGCTTCTAAAACGCAAAATTTATCCATTGGAATTTTCCTCGCCCACAAGCGCTTCAGCGATGAGTTCCAGCGGATTTACGCACCTCATCTGCGAGCCACTTAAAGAAAGCGAATTATTTAGCTGCATCCTGCACGCACTGCACTCGGCAGAAACTACGCACACAGGCAGATCTGCCATTGCGCGCGCTTTAGCTAATCCTGCTTCACGCGCGAGCTCGTAGCGCTCGGTCTGCATCGTCACACCGCCAAATCCGCAGCATTTATTAGGCTCATCCATCTCGGTTATTTCGTAGTTTTGAGCGAGCAAGCCGCGCGGTTCTTTCCAAATACCCTGCATTTTGCGGGCATGGCACGGATCGTGATAAGTAATCGCTAAAGCCCTTTTGCCGCGGCGCATCAAAAGATCACTTAAGTTTGTAAATTTATAAAAGTATTCGCTCGCCATAAAAATTTTACTCGCAAGCTTTTGCGCACGGGCTTTCCATTGCGGCTCGTTTTCAAAAAAATGCGCGTAATCCACCCGTAGCATCGCAGAGCACGTAGCCTCGGGCACGATAATCGCATCAAGAGCAGGCAGAGCTTTTTCGAAATATGCTATATTAAATTTTGCCACGCGTTCAACCGCTGCAAAATCTCCCGTAAAATACGCAGGAGCGCCGCAACAGGCTTGTTCCTTCATCAAATTTACGTTTAGCTTTAGCGCTCGCGCGATATGTAAAACCGCCTCGCCTACGCCCGTGTAAGCGTAGTTTGCCATGCAGCCTATAAAAATTCCGATAGTTTTTTCGCCGCCGTTGTCGATAAATTCTGCATGAGAGTTCATAAAGCTCTTTTTCGCAGGAGCAGGCAACAAGCGCTCTTTTTTAAGTAGTGGTAAGCCAAATCTAGGCGACATAGAGCTTTGCGTATCTTTTCGCATCTTAAAGCCACAGCTAAGAAACACGTATCCAAGCGCTGCTGCTAGATCCAGCGCTTTGCGGTGCCCGAGCAGCCAAAACGCAGCTTTTTTGTACCACGCGATGCCAAATTTTTCCGCAATGCGCGCGCGAACATTCTCGATTGCCGTATCTATGGGCAAAGACTCACCGCAAATATCTACGCAGTTGGTGCATAAAAAGCAGCTCTCAAAAATTTTCTTAGCGTTTTTATCAAGCTTTAGTTCATTCCTGCCGTAAGCGCCCAAAAGATCCACAAATCCGCGCGGGCTCGTTACTTCATCGCCGTTAATGCCATGAACCGTGCAGACTTGGATACATTTACCACATTTTACGCAGCGCTCGCTAAGTGCCGCAAAATCGAACGCTCCAAGCTTTGCCTTACTCATAGCCGCGCCGCTTAAACGGTTTTAGAAAAGCGCTTCTCGCCCAAATTTTTACCCATATACTCATCAAAGCACATCGCGATATTACGGATCAAAAGCGTGCCGGTGGGCGTTACGGAAATTCTATTCGGCGAGACTTGCACGAAATCCTTTAGCGCCTCAAGCTGCTTTAGGCTCGCGCCGAAATGCTCGAAAAATTTTATCTTAAATTTCTCCTCGATCGCCTCTATATCGACGCAGAAATTACTCATCAGCCCCATAATCACCTCTTTGCGCAGCAGATCCTCTTCATTTAGCAAAATGCCCCTGCAATACGGCAGCCTGCCCGTATCGATCGCGGCTTCATACGCGTCCATATCTTTGAAATTTTGCGCGTAGTGTCGCACGCCTTCGCCGATGCTAGTTAGCCCGATGCCGATCAGATCGGCGCCGCCCTTGGTCGTGTAGCCCTGAAAATTACGGTGCAACGAGCCGTTTTTAAGCGCGGCATGAAGCTCGTCCGCAGGCTTTGAGTAGTGATCCATACCGATCATCTCATATCCGTTCGCGCTCAAAAAATCGTGCGTAAATTTTAAAATTTCAAGCTTCACTTTAGGCTCCGGCAGGGTCGTTTCGTCAAATTTACGCATAGATTTTTTGATCCACGGCACGTGCGCGTAGTTAAAGATCGCGAAGCGGTCCGGATCAAGCGAAAGCGCAAGCTCCAGCGTGCGCTTAAAGCTAGCTAGGCTCTGATACGGAAGGCCGTAGATCAGATCCATATTTATCGATTTTATCCCCCTCTCGCGCGCCATGGCTATGACGTCCCTCGTAAGTTCGAAAGGCTGGATGCGGTGGATTTCCTTTTGCACGCGCTCGTCGAAGTCCTGCACGCCGTAGCTGATGCGGTTAAAGCCGTTTGAAACAAGCACGTCAAGCTGCTCGGCGTTTAAAAACCGCGGATCGATCTCGCAGCTGATCTCGGCTTCGGGGCTGAAATTTTTAAAATATTTTTTGATATTTTTTATGTGGCGCGCGAGCTGTTCGGCGCTAAAATACGTAGGCGTACCGCCGCCGAAGTGCATCTGCACGACTTGCCGCGAGCCGTCCACGACGCCGCTTAAAATTTGCATTTCACGCTCGATATAGTCCAAATACCGATCCATCTTGTCGCGCTTGCCGGTGTAGATTACGTT
>NZ_CALIBF010000198.1 GCF_938045465.1 uncultured Campylobacter sp. | reverse complement strand
TAAATTTCAACCCCTGCCCGCAAAATTAGGCGAAATTTCACGCGGAATTTCATTTTTAAATCTGTTATTAAGCCATTTTTGGCTTAAATTACGTTTTCATTCGGGTAGATGTCCGAGCGGTCGAAGGAGCGCGCCTCGAAAGCGCGTAAGGCGTCAGCCTTCTAGGGTTCGAATCCCTATCTACCCGCCATCCATTCAAATTTCACCCAATACTTTGGAGTTAAGATGAGCAATAAACTCCTTTCGATGAGTCTGCAGGAGCTGTGGCGGCTCTTTCCGATACGTCTCGTGCCGCACGATCCGCGCTGGAGCGAATACTTTAGGCAGGAGCGCGAAATCCTGCGCGGCCTGCTGCGAGAGCGAGATCAAGATCCACCATATCGGCAGCACCGCGGTAAGCGGGATCTGGGCGAAGCCGATCGTAGATATTTTGATCGAATGCTTGGATATTACCGCAGCCAAACAGCGCCTGATAGACGCGGGCTACCTGCTAATGAGCGAAAGTGAGAGCCGCTGCAGCCTAAATAAGGGCTACACCGAAGCGGGGTTTGCCGAGCGCGTTTTTCACGTGCATCTGCGAAATTTTGGCGATACGGACGAGATATTTTTTAGAGATTTTTTGCGGGCGAATGCGGATATCGCCAAGCGGTACGAGGTGCTTAAATTAGAGCTTTACAAGCGGTTCGAGTTCGATCGCGATGCCTACACTGCGGCAAAAAGCGAATTCGTGCTTAAATTTACGCGCATCGCTAAAGAAAATTCAAAATAATCGCGCAAATTTGATCTCTGCGTAGAAGTTCGCTCGTTAAAAGCGATAAAAAATGGCTAAATTTTATAAACAAAATGTGCGGACAGTACCGCACATTGCAGATTAGTTTTTATAAAATTTTGATCGTATTTTTAAATTTAAAGGGCGACTGCCCAATTATCGTAGATAAATTTTACAAATCCAACTAACGGCAAAGTCGTCCACAAAACGCGCCGTATCACACCGCAAACAAAAGGTGTTCCCGCGCTTCGGTACAAGTTTAAATTTAAAAGCCTACGCGTCGTTAAATTTTTAGAATTTCACCAAAAACAAACTCACAAACTCGCTAAATTTAAAGCGGCGAAAATTTTAAATTCCTCGCCGCTAGCTAGCCCCGCGCGAATTCCACGACGAGCGCTTAAATTTAATGATCGCTCTTCAGCCCCGCGCCGCAAAGCGGGATGATGCTATCTCCTTGCAGATCGCAGCTTTCTTTGTAGCGCAGATACGCCGCGTAGGTAGCCGCGGTCGTGTGCTCGACGTAAAATCCGCCGCGCGCAAGAGCCGCTCTGGCAGGCAGTATGTCGCTCTCGCTCGCTAAGATCACCTCGCGCTCGCCAGCGTAGCTAGAGCCGAGAATTTCAGCCGCGCGCATCGGTCTTGCGATCGCGATGCCCTCCGCCAGCGTCGGCTGCGGCTCGATCTCGCGCGCCGCACCTTTGGCGTCAAAAAGCGGAGCGCAATGCTCGCCCTGAACGATGAAAATTTTCGGCAGCGCCTCGATAAGACCGCCCTCATATAGCTCGCCTAGCGCCGCTTGAGCGCCCAGCAGTAGCGTGCCGTTGCCCACGGGGATGAAGATATTGCGCGGCACCCTGCCCAGCTGCTCGTAGATCTCATAAACGTAGCTCTTCGTGCCCTCGTAAAAGATCGGATTATAGACGTGGTTGGCGTAATAGATCTGCTCCTGCGCGGCCTTTTTGCGGCACGCATCCGCCGTCTCGTCGCGGCTGCCGTCAAACACCGTGACGTGCGCGCCGTGGCTTTTGATCATATCGATCTTTTTAGGCGATGTGCCTTTAGGGACGTAAATTTCGCACTCGATGCCCGCGCGGGCGCAATACGCCGCCACGGCATTGCCCGCGTTGCCGCTGGAGTCTTGCAGCACCTTTTTCACGCCGATATTTTTAGCATGCAGCGCCAAAACCGCCGCGCCGCGATCTTTGAACGAAAGCGTAGGCATCGCGTAATCGAGCTTGAGATAGAGATTTTCGCCGAATTTCACGCTCGCCGTGAGCCCCTCGCCCATCGAAATTTCTCTAAATTTAGCCGTGTCGATACCCATAAACCTGCGGTATCTAAAGATGCTAAACTCGCTTTGATCTACGAGCGCGGGGTTAAATTTAGGCGCATCGGAGTTTAGTTTATACAGCCCACCGCAGTCGCATTTATAGCTCAAAGTATCGATGGGCGCGTGCTTACCACAGCCCGTGCAGATGAAATCGCTCATTTTCGCTCCTATTTTTTCTCTTTTATTTTTGCGACGGCCTCGATCTCTACGAGACAGCCGAAGTGTAGAGCCGTAGTCGGCACCACGACGCGAGCGGGCTTGTGCGCGCCGAAAAACAGCGCGTACTGCTCGTCGATCACGTCCCAATTCGCGACGTCAGGCGTATAGACGCGGCACATCCGCACGTCGCCTTTATCCGCACCCGCGGCGGCCAGCACTGCCGCGACGTTGCTTAGAGCCTGCGCGGTCTGCGCAGCAAGACCCTCCGCGATGGCTCCCGTGCGCGGATCCACGCTTAGCTGCCCCGAGACGTAGAGCGTTTCGTCGTCTAAGATGCCTGGCGCATAATGCGCCTTTTTCAGCGCGAAACCGCTTGGATAAATTTCTTTCATTTAAGCTCCTTGGCATATAAAATTTTATATAATTTTACTCTAAATTTATTAAAAATATATAACTATTTCTATAAATTTGCAAAAATTTTAAAATTTAATCTAAATTTATAGATTTTTTTATATGGAATTTAAGGAGCCCGAATTGAACCAACTTTTGCAGACCTTTATACCGACCGCGCACCTTATTAAAAATACGATCGGCGATTGCGAGGTGGTAATCCACGATATGAGCACGCCGCAAAACTCCGTCGTTTTCATCCTCGGCGACGTGACGGGCAGGAGGATCGGCCAAAGCTTCGATCATCTGGTAAAGGACGTGTTGTTAAGCAAAAATTTTGAAAACGACTGCACCGCAAACTACTACTTCACCGCGCAAAACGGCAAGCTCATACGCTCCTCGACTTCGCTGATCCGCGGCGCAGACGGCAAAGTAGTAGGCGCGCTATGTGTAAATATCGATACTTCAAGCGCCATCGCGGCATACAAAGCAATAAAAAATCTGCTGCCGAATGCAAAGCTCGATAGCAAGGAGCTGCAGGGCGCAAATTTTACCGACGGAGGCTGCGATAACGCGGCATTAGATGAAGCGAGCTCAAATGACAGCGTAAATTTAGAAGCAAAAAACTCTAACGATTCGCAGCAAAATATCCTTGATATCGTCCAGGACCTTATCGCATCGGCTACGCACGATCTGGATGTAGAGCGGATGAAGAAAGAGGATCGAAAGCGCATCGTAAAATTTCTCGCGCAAAAAGGGATTTTTGAGGTAAAGGGCGCAGTGGAGCTCGTCGCAAAGGCGCTTAGGACGCAGAAAGTCACGATTTACTCGTATATGGATGAGGTAAAAAAGGAGAGCTAGCCGCAGCGCATAAATTTGATCTCAAATTTAACAAACGTTGCGCGCCTTATTATCAGCGTAGCCATATGGGGTGGCGCAAATTTTAATCTGAATTGATGAACCTATCAAAAGTGTGATGCGCCAATTCCTAGTTCATGAAGCTGTAGCGCAATAAAAGCAAAACTCATCTATTACTCGAACTCGTAGCCCTTCGCGCTTTTTAATTTCTCGTCATAATCGACTCCGTTAGCAATTCGCTTGCGCGAAGCATTGAAATCCGCTCGTATTGGGCTTTTATGCTCGTCAAACTCAAGTGGCGCGACACCGATGATATCTGCTAGCAGATGCGCTAAATCATCGCTCATAAAAGGCTTATCTTTCGCCGCAGCTAGCCTTTGCCATAGTTTAGCGTGATCGCTCAAAAACTCGCGCGAAGCTATGAAAATCAGCGGGATTTCGTAAGTAAAGCGACTCTCCATGCCGTGCCCAAGGCGTCCATTTTCGTATAAATTCTCTCCGTGATCGCTAAGATAGACGATGAGACTGTCATCACCCAAAAAAATTTTAAAAATTTCATTTATGACAAAATCGTTGTAAAGCACGCTGTTATCATAATATGCGACGACATCTTTCTGCTTGGAAGTAAGTTTTGCCTTTACATCCGCCGCGCTAAACTTGCCAAATCCCTCGGGATAGCGCAGGCTGTAATCCATATGGCTACCGATGAGATGGATCACGTAGAAATTTCGCTCTCTCTGCCCAGCTTTCGCCTGATTTATGAGCGGAAGCAGCACTCCGTCAGGCTTGATGCGGACGGTTTCGTAAAGATTGCTCTTTGAGAGGAAGGATTCCGCGTCCGCGCGATCGGCAGCGCTTTTGGCGCTTAGCGCGTGCGCACCGAAGGCTTCTTGATTGCTGATCCAAAAGGTGCGGTAACCACTTAGCTTAAACATATCGATGATGCTAAGGTTGCGAAACCACGCCCTTTTGCGCTCGCTTTCGTAATCGCTGAAATTTAAAAGCCGCATCAGCACCTGATTAGTCGTGCCGTAAGGCGAGATTGTATCGCTAAATTTTATCAGATTGCCGCTTGCTTCGAGACCCTCCAAAAGCGGCGTATTTTTAACGCCGTAGCCGTAGAGCGACATATGCCCGCGCTGCAAGCTCTCACCGATTATTAGGATGATATTTTTGACACGAGACTTTTGCAAGGCGGGGTTTGTAGCGGTCTCAGGGTTTTTGGAATTTGAAATCGCGCCGGGGTTTTGCGGCGTAGAATTTAAAGTCTCGCCCCAGCTCTGCGCCATAGCGCCCGAGGCAGACGTAGAATTTAAGTTTGCGCCGGAATTCTGCGCCTGGGCACTTGATGCGGGCGCGGAATTTTCAGACGCGAAGCCCAAAGCAGAGCTTTGCGGCGTAGAATTTAAATTTGTGCCACCATTTAAAACGCTTTCGTTCGCGCGCTTGGCCTCGTCATATCCAAGCTGCACTTCGCGCATATCGGTGATGAAATTTTTATCGCTCAGATAATCTTTTATCGTAAAGGCAAACTCCAGCGGGACATATTGCGATAGCTTGGTTATATAGCCCTGCTTGACCCGGGAAGCTTTGACGGCGATATCCGTGCAAAAGATCGCCCCGTAGATAAGATAAAGCGCCGCTAGTAGCAATCTTAGGCGGCTATGCGTTTGCTCCCTCTTTCTCCGCCCTGCTCTTAGCGCCGCAAAAATGCAGCCAAGCAGCACCACTAGATACAAAATCGTCGCAGGGTTAAGAAACTGCGAAATAAACTCGCGCGTCTCGGCTGCGTCGGTATGCACAAGCGCGTCGATCGCTACCACGTTGAAGCTTGAGTCAAAATTTACGATCAAAAACAAAGCCACGCTCGCAATTAGCGCAATTAGCGCTAGTAACACGAACGAAACGAGCTTAAAAAATCGCCCGCTAAGCAGATAGCAGAGGTGAAAGATGAGCAAATTTATGATGAATACCACCGGGAAACTCTCGGCGATGTAGGCAAAGATGGGTCCGTTAATCTGATAATGTATCTTAGCCCAGCAAGCGAGCAAGCATAGCGCCGTGCTAAGCCAAAACATCCTCCATACGGGACGCTCGCGTAGCGCAGCAAAAAAACCGCAGTCGATTTGCATAAGCAAGCGCGCTATGAGCCCGCCCGCTTTCGTCCGCGCCATAAGTCCGCCTATATTTGCTAGCGCTACATAAAATTTTTCTCTCATTTTATATTTCCTACCTTGTACGAAGAGACGCGACGACGCGCACTCTGCGTAGCGCGACATGTTTTCGCTTTAAAATCAAGGCGCAATCTTAGCCGCTTAAAGCTTTGAGCTCGCTTACTTGCGCGCCTTTACGCTTCAAATTTTGCGGCTAAATTTTAAAGATACGGGGAGTTTGGAATGGGGCGGCGGAATTTTGAGGCTAAATTTTAATTGAAAGCGGATCTAAGAGCGAAGCTACAAAATGAGGCTTTAAAAAAACAGAAAGTATGAGCTAAAATCTCGGCTTTTAGAATTTTGTGGTTAGCCCGCAAACCGTCACAATAGGTTTTAAAATTTCTAGTGCGATAAGTTTCCTTCGGATAAAATTTATGCATGAAGCGGCAGAGGTAAAATTCCAAGACACGAGCGATGTAAAATTATCGAAATCTAATCGCAGGTAAAATTTCGCACCGATAAAAGTGTAAAATTTTAACTAGGCAAAGTCGCCTTCTACGTAGAAATTCTATGCGACGCTTAGGACTTCGACTTTACCGTCGAAAACCGCCATGCAGTGCTCGTAGTGGCTGGTGCGAAGTCCATCCTTACTTCTCGTGCTCCACTTATCCTCGGCGATGACCGGCGTGCCGTCCTTTTGGCAGATCATCGGCTCGATGCAAAAGACCATGCCGTTTTTGATTTTGGGGCCTGATTTTGGATTGTTGCCCTCCAGATAGTTTGGGATCTCAGGCTCTTCGTGCGGGTGCTTGCCGATGCCGTGGCCACAGAAGCCGTATAACGGCACAAAGCCGCGCGCACGGATAAATTTCTCGATCTCGAAGCTTAGCTCTTTGAAGTGCATCCCTACCCTGATCGTTTTGATGGCAAACTCCAGCGTGTCCTTACTGCATGCGATGAGATCTTCGTCGGCTTTTGAAATTTTACCGACGGGCAGAGTGCGTGCGCTGTCGCCGAAATATCCGTTTAGCTTCGAGCCCAAATCGACGCCTAAGATATCGCCCTCTTGTAAGATCGTCTCGTCGGGGATGCCGTGGATGATGACCTCGTTTAGCGAGAGGCAGGCGGCGTTTGGAAATCCGTATAACCCTTTAAAAGCGGGGTACGCGCCCTTGGAGGTGATAAAATCATCGATCTTCTTATCGACTTCGAGCAGGCTAAGACCCGGCTTTATAAATGAAGCCGCGTAATCAAGGGCTTGCGCGACGATCCTGTTCGCCGCACGAAGCCCCTCTAAATCTTTTTTTGTTTTAAGCAAAATCGCCATTTTAAAGCCCGACCGCGCTTAGGGTCTGATATTTGTTCATATAGATCTGCGCTTCGATGCGCCTCATCGTATCAAGAGCGACGGAGACGACGATCAGCACGCTGGTGCCGCCGAAATAAAACGGCACGCCCATAAATTTAACGAGCAGCCACGGGATGACGGTTACTAGCCCGAGATAGATCGAGCCCCAAAACGTAAGGCGACTTGCGACTTCGTTTAAAAAGCTCGCCGTTCCCTCGCCCGGACGAATGCCCGGGATAAATCCGCCCTGCTTCTTTAAATTTTCGCTTATATCTTTTGAATTAAACGCGATCGATGCGTAAAAATACGCAAAAAACACGACCAAAACAAAAGTTAGGAAGTTAAAAAAGTAGTTGCTCGGGCTTAAGAAATCGTGGATCTTTTGAATGATCGGATTGGTGCTTGCCTGCAAAATAGTGGTCGGAAACATCAAAATTGCGCTTGCAAAAATCGGCGGAATGACGCCGCTTAAATTTAGCTTGATCGGCACATAGTTCATAATGCGCTTGTTTTGATTCGCCATCAATACCTTGCGCGAAAACGAAACGGGAATCCTGCGCTCGCCCAGCTCTATGTAGATGATCACGCCGATAGTGAGCAAAACAATAGCTATGATAAGGGCGAGAATCAAGAAATTCATCTCACCGGTATTTACTAAATTTACAGTACTTCCGATCGCTCTAGGGATGGCGCTTACGATACCTGCAAAGATAATAAGGCTGGTGCCGTTACCGACGCCGCGCTGCGTAATCTGCTCTCCGATCCACATCAAAAGCATGGTGCCTGCCAGCATCGAAATGCACGAGATAAAAACAAACTCGTTGGTATTTTCAGCCATTATCGCAGGCGCTCCGGTCTGTCCGTGGATGCCCTGTAAGCCAATGCTAACGCCGATGGATTGAACCATAGCGATTGCGATTGTAGCATATCGGATGATCTGCATATATTTCTGCATACCGTCGCGCTCTTTTTTGAGTTTGCCTAAATTTGGAAAGGTTGCGGCAAGCAGCTCCATAATGATCGAAGCGGTAATATAAGGCATAATGCCTAGCGAGATAACGCTGAATCGCTCCGCCGCGTTACCGCTAAACATATTAAACATTCCAAAAGCGTTGTTGCTATTGTTTTGAAAAAATTGCTTTATAACCTCAACGTCCACTCCCGGAACCGGCACGTAAGCTAGCAACCTATAGGCAAAAAGAAAGCCCAAAGTAATGAGAATTTTGTTGCGTAGCGATTTATTCATTATTTTTGTCCGCTAGACTTTACGTTCTCGTCTTTGATCTTGCTAGCGAGCGCTTTTGCGCCTACGCCGATCAGCTTGATCTTTTTAACGGAATTTGAAATTTTATGAACGGATTTGATGCTTTCGATCGTGATCTCACTAAGATCTTTGATAGCTTCGATTTTATCGACATTGATCACGTAAGGCTTTTCAAATTTAGAAGTAAAACCTACCTTTGGAAGCCTTCGTTGAATCGGCTGCTGACCGCCCTCGAAGCCTCTTTTTTCATGAGAGCCGGTACGCGCGGTCTGACCCTTGCCACCGCGACCAGCAGTTTTACCCAGGCCGCTTCCTTGACCACGACCCAAGCGCTTAGTAGCGTGAGTCGAGCCTGGGGCTTTTTTAAGATTTTCTAATCCCATCTTTTATCCTTGTTAGTGTTTTAACATACTAAGAGCTTTCATCGTAGCTCTTACGACATTTGAGGAGTTGTTCGAACCTAGCGATTTGGTGAGGATATCTTTAACACCCGCAAGCTCTAAAACTGGGCGGACTGAACCGCCTGCGATAACGCCGGTACCTTCGCTCGCCGGCTTAAGTAAAATTTTGCTCGCATTGTATTTAACTTCAATATCGTGAGTGATGGTAGAGCCGTTTAAATTTACCTTGATAATATTTTTAAACGCATCGTCTACCGCTTTTTTAATCGCGTCGGGAACCTCTTTGGACTTACCAAAGCCGAAGCCTACCAAGCCGTTTCTATTGCCTACTACGATAAGAGCCGTAAACCTAAACCTTCTACCACCTTTAACGACCTTCGTAACCCTACCGATATTGACGATTACCTCTTCGAATTCTTCTCTATTATACTTTTCCACAATCATTCCTTTGGGTTATAGTTTGATGCCGTTTTGGCGTAGCGACTCGGCAAAGCTTGCGATTACGCCGTGATACAAATAGCCATTACGATCGAAAATCGCTTCAGAAATGCCTTTATCTTTTAGCTTGGAGGCTAAATCTTTAGCTAAGCTAGCCGCGCCCTCTTTGTTTGCCTTTAAATTTAAAACCTTACCGCTGCTGGCGCACAAAGTCGCGCTCGCCGCGTCGTCGATAGCCTGAGCGTAAACTGTCCTATTGGATTTGAAAATAGAAATTCTAGGGCAAGATGCGACGCCTGAAATTTTAGCGCGAATTCTTCTTTTTCTCTTGATTCGTAAAGAGATCTTTCTTTTTAATACGTTCTGTGTCATTTCTCAACCCTTATTTCTTAGCTGTTTTTCCGGCTTTGCGGATGATATGCTCTTCAAGATACTTGATGCCTTTACCCTTATATGGCTCAGGCGGTCTGAATCCTCTGATCTCGGCTGCTACTTGACCTACTTGCTGCTTGTCGTCGCCTTTGATGGTTACGACGTTTTTATCTACGGAAATTTCGATTCCTTTTGGAGATTCAAAATTTATCGGATGCGAAAAGCCCAAATTTAGCTCAAGCACCTTGCCCTTCATCGCGGCTCTATAGCCGACGCCGTTGATTTCAAGCTGTTTTGAAAAGCCCTCGGTAAGACCAAGGACGATATTGTTGGCTAAAGCGCGGTATGTTCCCCAATACGCCCTGCTCTGTCTATCCTCACCCTTAGGTGAGAATTCTATCTTTCCGTCTTCGATTTTTACATCGACATGACCTTTTAAATCAAGCTCTTTTTCGTTATTCGATTTTTTAAATTTTAACGACGAGCCGTCAATCTTGACCTCAACTCCGCTCGGGATAGAGATCGGTTTTTTACCAATTCTTGACATAATTTTCCTTTTTATTTGTCTAGGGTATGTCTACTTTTACGAATGGATACCACAATGCCATAAAAAGTAGAAACTTCTTACCAGATCGTGCAAAGCACTTCGCCGCCGACGCCCGCTTTGTGTGCGTCGATACCGCTCATAACGCCTTTGCTTGTGCTAACGACGACGGTTCCGTAGCCGTTTTTGAAGCGCTTGATCTCGTCTTTGCCCTGATATACGCGGCGACCCGGAGTCGAAATTCTTTTAACTTCGTTTATCACGCTCCTGCCCTTTTCGTCGTATTTAAGCACTACGTTGATGATCTTTTTATTGTTTTCCTCTACTACGTTGTAGCTCTCGATATAGCCCTTCTCGGCTAAAATTTTAAGCATAGCCTCAACGACGTTTGAGTGAAAAAGCCTAGTCGTATCTAGCCTTCGCATCGCAGCATTTCTGATGCGAGTTAGTCCATCTGAAATAAGATCGTTAATCATCTCTTCTCCTTACCAGCTTGCTTTTTTTAGACCCGGGATCAAGCCCTCATTTGCCATCTTGCGAAGGCAAACGCGACAAATTCCAAAATCCTTATAAACGGAGTGCGGACGACCGCAAATTTGACATCTGGTATATGCGCGAGTGCTAAATTTAGCGGGGCGTTTCGCCTTGGCTACCATTGATTTTTTTGCCATATCATTTTCCTTTTGCAAAAGGCATGCCGAATAACTCTAGCAATTTAAATGCCTCTTTATCGTTATTTGTAGTCGTTACGACGGTTATATTCATACCGTGAGTTCTTAAAATTTGATCGTATTCGACCTCAGGGAACATCAGCTGCTCTTGCAAACCGAAGTTGTAATTGCCGCGTCCGTCAAAGCCCGTTCTAGGTAGTCCTCGGAAATCCTTAACTCTAGGAAGCGCGATAGAGATCAGTTTGTCTAGGAAGGCAAACATCTGCTCTTTTCGTAACGTAACCATTATGCCTACCGGGAAACCTTCGCGCACTTTAAAGCCGGCAACCGATTTTTTTGCATTGACGATAAGTGCTTTTTGACCTGCGATCAGCGAGATAGTATCTGCCATATTTTGAAGCACTTTTTGATCTTTGCTCGATTCGCCCGTTCCTACGCTGATAACGATCTTTTCAAGCGCCGGGATAAGCATAGGATTTTTTATATCAAATTCTTTCTGCAAAGCAGCTCTGATGGAATTAGCGTATTTATCTTTTAGTCTGCTCATAATCAACCCTCTACCAACGCAACGTTTGAAATATCCATCGGCATCTCTTTGTTTGTAAAGCCACCTTGCGGATTTTGCTCGGTTGGTTTGATAGCCTTTTTAGCCATTTTACAACCCTCGACGATAACTTGAGCTTTTTTAGGAAACACTGCCTTAACGATGCCTGTTTTACCCTTATCGTCACCTGCGATGATCTTTACTTGATCGCCTTTTTTAATCTTAAATTTTACTGCCATTATAAAACCTCCGGAGCCAGCGAAACGATCTTCATAAAACCGCCGTATCTGACCTCTCTACCGATAGGACCGAAAATACGAGTGCCGATCGGCTCTTTTTTTGAATCCAAAATAACGGCTGCGTTCTCATCGAATCTAATTAGCGAGCCGTTGCCTCTATGCAACTCTTTAGTCGTACGAACGACTACGGCTTTTACTACTTGACCGCGCTTAATCTTGCCGTTAGGGAGCGCTTTTTTTACAGAGCAAACGATGATATCGCCGATTGTAGCGTATCTTCTTTTGCTGC
This sequence comes from uncultured Campylobacter sp., assembly GCF_938045465.1. Lineage (GTDB taxonomy): Bacteria > Campylobacterota > Campylobacteria > Campylobacterales > Campylobacteraceae > Campylobacter_B. The sequence continues at coordinate 28,544 of NZ_CALIBF010000198.1, read as the reverse complement.
CGCCCAAAACTTTAATACACATAAGTTCTTTTGCGCCGCTATTATCAGCCACCGCAAGTCTGGTAAAACTCTGTATCATTATTCAACTCCTGTTTTCAAAACCGCTTTTAAGCGAAACGATTTTCTAGCGCTTAGCGGTCTGCACTCGATCGCAGATATGGTGTCGCCGATCTTTACTACGTTGTTTTCATCGTGGATTAGATATTTTTTAAATCTTTTTACGATCTTTCTATATCTAGGGTGCATAACCCTTCGCTCTACCAAAACGGTAGCTGTTTTATCGCCCGCCTTCTTTACGACTACGCCTTGAATTTCTCTTTTAAATGCCATAACCTATCCTTATTTCGCTTTAATAGCGGTGTTGATTCTAGCGATATCTTTTTTGATAGCGCGAATCTCGTTAGGATTGCTTAGCTGCATAGTTTTTAGCTTTTGTCTAGCCGTAAATAAAAGCAACTTACTTTGTTTCAACATAGAATTTAGCTCAGCCAAATCTTTATCTTTCAAATCAGTATATTTCATTTTCGCTTTCCCTACTTACGATTTTCGTTTTAAAAGGTAGTTTATGAATCGAAAGCATAAGCGCCTCTTTAGCAACCTCTTCGCTAACGCCGGTCATCTCGAAAATGATCCTGCCCGGTTTTATATTCATTACCCACTCTTCTACGCCGCTCTTACCTTTACCCATACGAGTTTGTAGAGGCTTTTTGGTAAGCGGCTTGTCTGGGAATACCTTAATCCAAATTTTAGCTTGACGATTCACGAAGCGCGTCATCGCGACACGAGCCGCTTCGATCTGGCGAGAATTTACCCTACCCGCCTCTACCGCTTTGATACCGAAATCGCCGAACGTCAAGGAATTTCCTCTCGTCGCATAGCCGCGATTGCGACCTTTCATCATCTTGCGGTATTTTGTTCTTTTTGGCATCAACATAACTATTTACCTCTTCTTGGTCTGCGTGTTTTTTTAGGCGCATCATCGGTCTTTTCAGCCTGGATGCCTTTTTGTAAAATTTCACCCTTAAAGATCCAAACCTTAATGCCGATATTACCGTAAGTCGTATGCGCTTCGGCGAAGCCGTAATCGATCCTAGCCCTTAGAGTATGGAGCGGAACGCGCCCCTCCAAATACCATTCGGTTCTAGCCATCTCAGCGCCGCCCAAGCGACCTGCGACGCAAATTTTAATTCCCTTTGCACCTGCTTTTTGAGCGCCTTGGATGACCTTTTTCATAGCGCGGCGGAATGCAACGCGGCGCTCCAACTGCATGGCTACGTTTTCCGCAGCCAAAAGTGCGTTCGAGCCTACTTTGCGCTCCTCTTTGATATTGATCGCTATGTCTTTATTGACTAGCTTAACGACTTCGCTTCTTAAATTTTCGACCTCGCCGCCTTTTTTGCCGATGATAATACCCGGTCTTGCAGCTACGATCGTTACGCGAATTTTCTTAGCCGTTCTTTCGATAAGAATTTGGCTAATTCCCGCATAATAAAGCTTAGCTTTTAAAAATTTGCGGATCTTGTAATCCTCGCCGATACTCTCGGAAAGCGTCGCTTTAGAAGGAAACCATCTAGACTCCCAATTTCGATTAATTCCTAATCTTAAACCGATCGGATTTACTTTCTGTCCCATTTACGCTTCCTTCTTACTTGGTTTTGCTACTTCGACGATAATGTGCGAAGTAGGCTTGCGGATACGGCTAGCCGTACCTCTGGCGCGCGGACGAAATCTCTTAAGCACCGGACCTGCATCCACTCGGCAGCTGGTAACTACGACCTCTTCAGGCTCAAAGCCGCCGTTTGCGACCGCGCTTGAAATCGCCGTAGCGATATATTTCGCGCCGCGATTAGGCGTAAATTCCAAAGTAGCAAGGGCAAATTCCGCATTCATACCTTGAATTTGTTTTGCGATAAGTCTTGCTTTTGTCGGCGAAAGGCGAACAAATTTAATAGTTGATTTACTCATATTCTATCCTTACTTGCCGATCTTTTTCTGCACGGAGCCTTTGTGGCCCTTGAAAGTGCGCGTAGGAGCGAACTCGCCTAATTTATAACCGATATGATGCTCGGTGACGTAAACCGGGATAAAATTCTTTCCGTTATGAACGTTAAACGTAAGTCCGATCATCTCAGGCACGATCGTGCTTCGTCTCGACCAAGTCTTGATCGGTTTATTATCGCCGGCTTTCTTTGCCGCAACGACTTTTTTCATTACGTGATCATCTACGAAAGGACCTTTTTTTAGCGATCTAGCCATTTTTATTTTCCTTTCCTTCTTGAAATTATAAGCTTATCGCTCGCTTTTTTATGGCGAGTTTTATAGCCCTTCGTCGGTTTGCCCCACGGAGTTACCGGATGGCGGCCGGAGTTTTTCTTACCCTCGCCACCGCCGTGTGGGTGATCGACCGGGTTCATTGCAGAACCTCTGGTTTGAGGACGGATACCTCTGTGGCGATTGCGTCCGGCTTTACCGATGACGACGTTTGCCCACTCTTCGTTACCCACTACGCCGATACTAGCCATGCACTCTGCAAGCACTCTTCTCATCTCGCCGCTAGGCAGACGCAAAATGACGTATTTTTCCTCTTTACCCATTAGCTGAGCATAGCCTCCAGCGCTACGCGCCATTTGAGCACCTTTGCCCGGTTTTAACTCGATATTATGCAGGATAGTTCCCACAGGGATATTTTTCATCTTCATCGCGTTGCCAGGTTTAATATCTAATCCGCCCTCGGCAGCGGCTACCACGTCGCCCACTTTAAGATCGTTAGGCTTGATAATGTAGCGCTTCTCGCCGTCTGCGTATGAGATCAGCGCGATACGGCAGTTACGATTCGGATCGTATTCGATCGCCTCGACCTTGCCAGCAACGCCGAATTTATTTCGCTTAAAATCGATAATTCTATAAAGTTTAGCAGCTCCAGCTTGTTTATGACGGCTAGTAATGCGACCGTTATTGTTCCTTCCGGCTGCGGCAGGAATTTTAACAAGCAAGCCTCTAACGCTAGCTTTTGCAGTGATATCCTCGCTGCTAAGCCCTGTCATAAATCTTCTACTTGGAGTATACGGTTTATAAGTTTTAATCGCCATTTTACGCCTCCACGCTTTCTAGGCTTACGCCTTCAGGTAGTTTGACGTAGAATTTTTTCACATCGTTTCTAGCGCCAGTTCTGCCTTTAAATCTTTTTACTTTGCCATCCTGTCTTAAAGAATTTATCTTTAGCGGAGTGATCCCGAAATAGTTTTTTAAAACGCTCTTTAGTCCGTTTTTCGTAACCGACGGGCTAGTTTGGATAACGACCACGCCGTTTTCTTGAAGACCGAGAGACTTTTCCGTATAAAGGATCGTTTTGATATCTGTTATATCTGCCATTTTAGTCCTCTTTCACTATTGATTCAAATGCCGCTTTTTCGAATACGACCGAGCCGTAAACTGCGATTAGGTAAGCATTGACCTCGCTTGCATCGACGACATAGCAATTCTTAAGATTTCTATAGGCCAAAAGAGTTTGTGCGTCTAGCTCGTTTTTAACGATCAGCGCATCTCTAACACCCAGTTTCTTAATAAAATTTGCCGCATCTTTAGTCTTGCCGCTTTTTAGTTCTAAATCGTCGAAGATAAAAATTTTACCCTCATTTGCTTTCTCATTGATAGCAAATTCCAACGCAAGGCGTTTTTGCTTTTTATTGACCTTCTGCTCGTAATTTCGCTCGTTAGTCGGACCGAATGCAACCGCGCCGCCTACCCAGACGTTAGTTCTAGTTGAGCCCGCGCGTGCGCCGCCGCGGCCCTTTTGTCGCCACGGTTTTTTACCGCCGCCGCTAACCTCGGCGCGAGTTTTAGCGTTAGCCGTATTTGCACGAAGCGAAGCAAGGTAAGATTTGACGTACAAATATAGATTGTGCGAATTGACTTCCGAAAATTTCGCAGGAATTTCAATTTCGCTTGCTTTTTCCAGTTTTTCGTTAAGCACGCTTACTTTACTCATTTTACTATCCTTATTCTGCCCATTGCGCCGTTAAATCCAGGAACCGAGCCTTTAAGCACCAAAATTTTATTCTCGGCATCAAAGCTTACGACTTCGTTTTTGGCAGTGATCATTTCGTTTCCAGTGCGTCCCGCCATCCTCATACCGGGCTGAACGCGACCTGGCCACTCGCAGTTGCCAATAGAACCAGGCCTTCGGTGAAAGCGGCTACCGTGCGCTGCAGGACCGCCCGCAAAGCCATGGCGCTTAATAACGCCCTGATAACCTTTACCCTTGGATTTAAAGCTTACTTTGACGATCTTGGCTTCGCTCAAAACATCTAAATTTTGATCGCCAAGCTCGGCATCTTCTAAGCTTAGAGTCGCAAATTTATTAAATTCCTTGCTTAGGCTATATTTCTTTTGAATGCCGGCTATAGCTTTATTATACGCTTTTCCCTCTGCGTATGCTACGATAGCTGCTTTCTCATCGCAAACTTCGCAAATTTTGGTATTGATAAGTCGTAAAAGCGTCACGGGCGTGCTGCTCGTGTCGATCGTCCTACTCATACCTATTTTTTCTACAATATATTCCATTGTTGTACCCCTTATTTGCCCATCGCGTGAACTTCGACGTTGACTTCCGGAGCCAAATCAAGCTTAGTTAGCGAATCAACCGTATCTGGCGTAGCCGCTACGATGTCTAGCATACGAGCGTGGATTTTCATCTCAAACTGCTCTCTGGAGTCTTTATTTACGTGCGGAGATCTTAAAACGGTGTAGCGTTTAATCTTCGTAGGCATCGGCACGGGACCTCTGACGTCCGCACCTGTTCTTTTTACGGCTTCAACGATAGCCGAAACTGTGCGATCTAAAACTCGATGGTCATAAGCCTTGAGTTTTAACCTAATTTTTTGCATCACTTTTCCTTAATAAAGAACTTGTCGCAACGCGCGACCCTTTGTTTCAAACAAAAGACACACATTATATAAAAGCGCTCCGGCTTTGTCAAGAAAATAGCCAAATTTTATTGAAATATTTCCTTTTAATAAGGAAAAATATATAGAATTTCGAAAATTTCCAGGTTGTCGAAAATTTCCAATATAAAAATTTTGGGATAAATTTAAAATAGATATAAAAATTTCATAGGATTTTTCAGATTTATTTCCTTTTAATAAGGAAAATTTTAAAATACTTGATATGAATGATCTAAAATTTTTTTACGAAAACCCGCCGGAATTTATGGGCTTTATTCCGCGCAAAAGAGGTATCGGCTCTGCCAAAACCATAATCTACGGAGTGCTAAATTCCGGCAAAAGCGCCGTGCTGAAAAATGAAATTTCGGAACTTAAAAAAGATGAAATTTTGTATCTAAATTTAGCCGATCTACGCCTTGAAGAGGCGGTAGCGAATGATGGAATTTTTGTGGCTAGAAATAGCGCAGGCGATACAAAGGCTAGCGAAATAAACGAGCATGAAATAAGCAGAGAAGCTACGTTAGACGCGGAAATTTCGGATACGGGCGAATTTTACCGCGCCGCCGTAAAAAATACAGATACAAAAAACGCAAGCGCAAATGGCTCAAACAACGCAAAAAATGCGGAGTCCGATGGCGCAAAAAGCAAGAGCGAGAATTTCTTCCGCGAGATCAAAGAATTTTTAGCCGCTAACGAGCAAATTTTATCGCTTTTTTTAGATAATTTTAGTAGCGCCGATTTTGAAATTTCATCGCTTCAAAGCTTTATTGGGGGGCTAAATTTAAAGCGCATTATAATTTCTACTCGCGATAAAGAGTTAGTTTTGCCAGGCTTTGAGCGGATTGAGCTTTTACCGCTTTCATTTGAAGAATTTATCGCCTTCGATAAGCGCCACAACGAGATAAACTCGATGATTTCGGCGTTTTTAGCCCAAGGCGGCGGCGCAAAAAACCCCTTCATGACCCCCGCCGAAATTTTAGAATTCGAGCAGAGGTTGCTTACGGCAAACTTTAGCCGCACGGAAATTTTAATCCTCAAAGAGTGCCTAAGCTTCGTCCACGCCGCATTTAGCGCAAATAAAATTTACACCGCGCTAAAGCCGCGCATCAAGATCTCCAAAGACGCCATATACGGCACTATCGCCAAGCTTGAGCGGGAAAATTTCATCAGATTTTTAAGCAAAGCGGGCGAACCCGCGCGCGCAAAAAAGCTATATTTTTCGCATTTTAATATGCGCGAAATTTTAACAAGCAAAAAGGACTTCTCGAAAAAATTTGCCAACGTCCTTTTTTGCGAGCTTTTGGGGCTAAATACGCCGATTTTTTACACAAAAGAGCTGGATTTTTACCTGCCTGCTCTAAAGATGGGGGTTCTCGTCATCCCATTCAGCGACGCGGACATTATCTTTTTAAAATTTCGTAAAATTTTAAGCGTGCTCAAGAGGCTCGGCATCACGAGCTTAAAAGTCGTTTCTATGGCAAACTCCGGTAGGCTCGAGATTGAGGGTATTCGCTGCGATGTCGTGCCGTTTCATGAGTTCGTGCTTAGCTTCTGATTTATTGACACTTCATATCATAAAAATATAAATTTTATGATATAATTTTGGCAAACCCATATCAATTACGCAAGGGAAAGCCGATGATCAAATTAAAAGACAAACTCATTTATGAAACGCTAAAACTGGTCGAATCGCAAGGCAAAGAGGGGCTTTTGTGTCGCAATAAGCAAAGCGATGCGGAGTTTATGAGACCCGTGAACGAATTCGCAGCTGCGAGTGGGCGCAACTACACCTCGATCAAATCGACTCTTGACATCATCCATAAAAACTGGAGCTATCTGCAGCGCGAAAGCATTAAGGACACGGGGCTTGATGCGGGCAAGGCGTCGAAGATTTTCATCTACCGCCTATGCGAGTCAGGGCGAAGCTTTATCGAAAAATACGAAAAAGCGCTCGTCCAAAACGCCGACAAATAGCCGAAAATTAAAAATTTTAAGCGCCGATTAGATAGAATTCTTTAATTTCACGTGGAGCGACAAAATTTCGTTTTTATGCGACTAGCCTTAAAAAGGAGATGAAAATGCTGGATTTTATAGTAAAAATGTTCGCCTGGAAAGCTGAGTGGGAGGTAAAAAAGGAATATGACAAAGAATTTGGCGATCTATCCTCCATGCACTCAATCTTGCGCTTTATAATACTTCTTATCATACTTAGCATTTTGATTAAATTTCAATTAAGCGTATGAAAGATACATTTTTAGATATTGCGCTCATTTTATTTGGCATCGTCATGCTTGTCGCGATACAACAAAAATCTTTATTAAAATTTATAATTTTCGTCGTGATTTTAGCGCTCGCCAGAGAGTTAATTATCAGGCTTTATGCCTAGCTTTGGCGAAACCGACACGGATGGAATTTAAAATTTAAACGACAAAATGACGGCGCGACGGAATTCGGTGGGCGCAAATTTTAAATTTTGCCGTAACTACACTATGCTTTTATCGTCGTTAGTAAATTCTACCGCACTTCAAGAATTGCCGCATCTATAAATCCAGCCTTTATCGTCAATGATAGATTTACCCGCGCCGAGAATTTGCGCTTGATGTCGCGCTTTCTGCTATTAGTGGCGGATTTCGCTCGTGCAAATACGACGGAATTTCACTTGTGCGAACACGGCGGATTTTTTGCGGTGGCAGCAAAAATTATAAACCAAATGAGCGGGTTAGAGCGTAAATTTTATAATGCTATAACGCTTAAATTCCGCAGAAGCCTAAATTAATGCGATACAAATGTGAAATTCAAGCAAAAATTTTAAATTTAGTAGCAAAATTCCACACGCTGAAATTTTAAAATTTTATTTCATAAAATTCCGAAATTTAGGAATTAAATTTTGCAGTGAAGCGACAAATTTTACCTCAAAATTAAAATTCGCACGCAAACCATCCACGAAAATTCCAAAATTTCATCATCATAAAATTTTAAATTCCAATGCCGTATTGCAAATCTATTATTTTATAAAACGGGGCGAAAAGCGAAATTTTGTATAAATTACACTCGAAAATTTGACGGATTCTCACGCAAACCGGCTCGAAATTTCGCCCTGCCTACTCCACGTATCCGATAAATTCGCCATCGAAAGTATGCCTAACGTCGCCGCGAAAGTAAATTTTACCTCCATCTCCTAAGCGCAAATTTAGCATTTCGCCGCTTGCAGGTATCACGCGGATATCGGAAGCTAGCCCCATATTTTCGACGCCTGCGATGAAGCATGCTGCCATCCCCGTACCGCATGCGAGAGTTTCTGCCTCTACGCCACGCTCAAAGGTGCGCACCTTTAAAATTTTGCTTGCGAGGCGACTTTGAACTAACGCATAATTAACGTTAGCGTTATACTTTTCGCGCAGATCGCGGGCTAGCGCGGCGTCGAACTCATTTAAATCGCTAACAAAAGTTACTAAGTGCGGCACTCCTGTGTTATAAAAATACCACGTTAGCCCTGCTTCTTCAAAGCTTTCGCCTAGGCGTTTAGGACGAGTTAACATTACCTCTACGTTAGCTACTAACGCGTGAGCGTTAGGGCGAAGATTGAAAATCTCGCCAAAGCTTACATTGCGTAGCTCGCCTCGCATGCTCTCGCTCAAATTTCCGCCGAAAATACCGAAAATTTCGCCGCTAATTACGCCTGCGCCACTTAGGAATTTCATACTCTGCGCGGCCAAGAAATTTTCATACGCATACATGCATACCGCTCGCGAGCCGTTGCCGCACATATCGGCGGTGCTGCCGTCGCTATTATAAAATTCCCACTCGAAATTTATCCCCTCGATACCGTTAAATTTCGGTAGCACGACGATGAGCCCGTCGGCGCCCACCCCATCGCGCCTATCGCATAGCTCACGCGCTAGCTTGGATCTATCCGCCTTAACTGAATCCGTAAATATTACGAAATCATTTCCGCTCGCATTATATTTTGAAATTTTCATTATCTACCTCGCAAATTTTTAAAATTACTAACATTCGCTAACGCTTTATTAAAATTTTATTTCTATTTAAATTTAAGTCTGCCGCTTGTTTTGAGCTATTCCGAGAGATATTTTACTAACTCGCCCTCATTGGTTAGTTTATTTATCGTGCGCTTTTTACGCTTGATGTTAGAGTCTCATCTCATAGTCTCTAAATGCTCGCAAGCATCAAATCTTCCGAGCTTGCAGGCCTTTTTATAAAGCTCGCGAGCCCTCTTTTTATCTTTCGCTACGCCCCAGCCCTTTTCGTATTGATACGCTAAATTTGAGCAGGCTAGCGGCTCGCCACCATTCTCGCACGCTTCGCTAAAATACTTCGCAGCAAGCGCGTGATCCTTTTGCCCGCCATCGCCCTTAAAATACGTAACGCCCAAATTTACGCACGAATCCACGTGTCCTTGCTCGCAAGCCCTCGTAAAAAATGTCCTAGCCCTGTCCGCGTCTTTTTTCACGCCTTCGCCAAGAACGTAGCTAAGCCCTAGGTTATGGCACGCCTCTACCTGCCCCATCTTGCAAGCCTTGATCAAAAGCTCGATCGCCTTTTTCGTGTCTGGATAGACGCCGAGCCCCTTTTTATAGTTGTATGCAAGGCTCGCGCACCCCTCGCTGCTGTTTTTCTTGCAAGCATCGCCGAAAAGCTCATTCGCCCTCTTACGATCCTGCGCCACCCCCTGCCCGTCGTTGTAGAGCAGTCCCAAATAGACGCAGCCCTTCTGCTCGCCGAGCTTGCACGCCCTGTCGTAATAGCTCGCGGCTTGCCTGAAGCTTCTATTTGAGTCGTATGCATAGCCCAAATTTGCACAATCCAGTGCATTTTCCTCGCCGCCTGCGTCGCAGTTGCGCTGCAGCTCATTTATCACGCGGCTTAGTTTTTTACAATCCATCTCGCTCCCCGCGGCGCAACCCTTTCTTAGATCGTCGATCTCCGCCGCAACGCCCGTCGCAAACAGCGCGGAGAGCAAAACCGCTCGCGCCGTAAATTTCAACAACTCTTTAAGCGGCGCACTTTTAAAATTTTGAAATTTAGCACCGCTTTGGGCACAGCTACCGATCCTCATCATCGCTCCTTTATTTTTAGTCTCATCTCAATTTGCGTAGAAATTTTATGCAACCGCGCAAAGGCTAAATTTTATCTTTTAGCTCTTTTAAAAATCTCTCCACCGCGGCCTCAAGCGCGGCAAGATCGCCTCCGTTATCTATCACAAAGTCCGCCATGGCACGCTTTTGCTCGATATCTATTTGCAGCTCCACGCGGTGCTTTGCAGCGGCATGATCGAGCCCATTTCGCTTCATCACGCGCGAAATCAGCGTATCTTTTGGCGCATAAACGACTGCCACTTTGTCGAAAAACTCATACCTCTTGCCCTCGAAAAACAGCGGAATATCAACGAAATAAAGCTTTCCTTTCGCCTCCAAAGCCTGCGCCTGCGATAAAATTTCAGCCGTTATCTTCGGATGCAGCAGCGCTTCTAGCTTTGCAAGCTCCGCGGGGTCTTTAAACACCAGCTCGCCTAGTTTTTTGCGGTCCACAAAAGCGCAAGAATTGGTCAAATTTTCCTCACCTCTGCTGGCATCAAATTTAACCTGTACGTCTTTTTGCACAACGTATTGCGCGCCGAAAATTTCAGCCACCTGCGCGGCGCAGCGATCCAAAATGTCATGCGAAATCTTATCGGCATCGATAATCTCAAATCCGCGATCACGAAGCAGCTCGCAAACCGCGCTCTTGCCGCTTCCGATGCTGCCCGTGATGACGACGGCGTGTTTAAATTTCAAGGTGAGCCTTTATAGCGTTTTTATTCGATTTTAGCTAAAATCTGCTAAATTATACCATCTTGGAGGATAAAATTTGATAAGCTACAAAGACGCGGGCGTCGATATAGACGCAGGAAATGACTTCGTAGAGGCGATAAAGCCGTTCGTCAAAGCTACGCAAACTCCGCACGTTTTAGGCGGTATCGGCTCGTTTAGCGGTGCGGTGAGGTTGCCCGCAGGCTACAAAAAGCCCGCGATCCTAGGCGCCACCGACGGCGTGGGCACAAAGCTGCGACTCGCGATCGACGCGCATAAATTTGACGGCGTGGGCCAAGACCTCGTCGCGATGTGCGTAAACGACCTCATCTGCAACTTCGCCGAGCCGCTGTTTTTTCTCGACTATTACGCGACGGCAAAGCTCGAGATCAGCGATGCAAAAGAAGTCGTAAAAAGCATCGCCGAGGGCTGCAAACTCGCCCGCTGCGCGCTAATCGGCGGCGAGACGGCGGAGATGCCCTCTATGTATGAAAAGGGCGACTTCGACCTAGCGGGCTTTGCCGTGGGTATCGCCGAGGAGGACGAGATCGACCGCAGCAAGTTTGTACGTGAGGGTGACGTACTCATCGCGCTTCCTAGCAGCGGCCTGCACTCAAACGGCTTCTCGCTCGCGCGCAAAGTGATCGCCGAGCTAGGGCTAAAATTTGACGACAAGGTAGGCGGTCGCGCACTCATAGACGTGCTTTTGGAGCCAACCAGGATCTACGTAGGAGACTTTTTAAATTTAAAAGACAAGATCCATGCGCTCGCGCACATCACGGGCGGGGGCATCGTGGAAAATCTGCCGCGTGTATTTCCACAGGGGCTGGGTGCGAAGATCGAGCACGCCGCGATCCGCACGCCTGAGATATTTAAAATCATCGCGCAAAAAGTGGAGCCGGCAGAGATGATGAGGACGTTTAATATGGGCGTTGGTATGATCATAGTGGCTCCAAAAGAAAATGCGGACTTCGTGCTCGCTAACACCGACGGCTACGTTATCGGTGAGGTCGTAAAAGGCGGGGGCGCACAGCTCGTGTAAATTTGAAGCGGTAAAATTTGCTGTTTTTTGCCAAAGCAGAATTTATGTTTAGACTAAATTTTAAAGCAAGTGTTGCGACCGCTTCCAAAAACAGCGCCGAGAATTATTATATGATAGGCCTTGCGGACGACAGGTACGACTATAAAAACTATCTGCTTTTCCAAAGACCGATCAAGCTCGGGCGGTACGAGGACGCAGACGCGCCGCACAACGGCTTATACGCAGAGTGCAATGGCGACGTATGCTATAACGGCTGCAAGGCGGCGAAAATCACTAGCGAGCTTATCGTTTTTGAGATCCAAGACAGCGTCATCACCGTGGATATCAGCGGCGTTAAAATTCCCAAACGCTTCATTCAGTATTGCAAAGAAATTTTCGGCGATCTACTTAGTATCGAGGGGCAAATTTAAATACGCAGCGGCACGCAAAAGCAAATTTCGCAATCACAAATATAAAGCCGAGATTAAAAATTTAACGAGCGAATTTTTAGATAGCGCAGGATAAGAGCGTTTAAGCAAAGCCATTAAACGCGATGAAACTTCGCGCCGGAGTAAAATTATTGCGAGATTTGCGCATCAAATTCGGTGCAAGTATTATGTGGCAAAATTTACCCTAACAAACATAGCTAAATTTCACGCTCGATCCGCAGTCGTCTGAGCTTTAAATTTGGACGCGCCACTTGTCGCCGCCACCCTCTCACAGCGAGCCCCGCGGACTTAAGAGATGCAAAACGATCATCTCGCTATCCGTGCAGCCGCTTGTTTTTTTAGAAAGGGTAATCGCTAGCGCGCCCATACTACTGCCTGCCTTTTCGGAAAAGGGCGATCGCTTTTAGCCCCTTATCCGTAATGCTGACGCTCTCGATACTGATGTGTTCGAGCTTGGCGTGTGCCGCAAAGTATCTAAAGCCCTCGCCGCTTATCTTATCGCTATCTTGTAAAAACAGATACGCAAGCTTCGGTAGCGTGGCTAGATGCTGTAGTGCCGCGTCCGTGATGGTCGTAGCTATAAAGCCCATATTTATAAGGCTTTTTACCTCGCAGATGCGGCGTACCATCTCATCGCTTAGCGCTACGCTTTCGTAGTGATGGCCTTTGCAGTAGCGCTCGCCAACCGCGTCCAAAGCCTCCTGCATCGTGATCTGCTTCATCAGCTATCCTTTAAAATTTGATTTTAAAATTTTAGTGAAATTTTACGATTTACGCAAGGCGCTGAAATTTACGCGCGGATTTGCTCGCGCAGCGCGATTAAATTTTGCGGCAATAGCGCAGTTGAAGCATTCTTTCATTGCTGAAATTCGGCGTAGAATTTCGGCGCCGCTTTTTAAATTTTGCTCGCCGCGTAAGGCGGGCGAGCGGCGCCTTCACGATTAAATTTTACGCATCATTTTTCGCGACGACGCTTTTCTTCGATGCCACTTTGTCCTTGCCTGCGCGCTAGCTCGTCAAGCAGGGCATCTGGATGGATATTGTGCACTGCAAGTGCGAGCAGAAGGTGAAATAAAAGATCCGCCCCCTCATAAATCACGTCGTATCGCGGCTCGCCCGCTCTGTGCTCGCCGAAGCCCTCGCGCGCGACGTCTGCGTAAAGCCCGCTGCGCGAGAGGTCCTTACACGCCAGTGCGAACTCGCACGCCTCCTCGGCGATCTTTTTGAGATAGGCGTTTTCGCCCTTCGCGTAGAGCGAGGCGACGTAGGAGAGCGCAGGCTCACCGTTTAGCTTGCGATCCAAGCAGACGTGATAAATTTCGTCCAAAATGCCGTACGGGCCTTTTTCTGCGGAGTTTTCGAGCGTGGAATTTTGCGCGGCGGCGTATAAATTTTGCTCGCTGCGCTCTGCAGCGGAATTTGTGAACGCGGAATTCGTCGCAGTGGGGCTTTGCATTACAGAATTTTGCTTACCGCAGGAATCGGTATAATTTTTGGGCGCTAAATTTTGCAAGCCGTCGCAGGAAGCGGAATTTTGCCCTGTGCGAGAATTCGCGGAATTTTTCTGCGCGAGAGAGGCTACAGAGCCGTACTCTGCGCAATTTATCGCGCCGCAAGCGCTCGAGCTCCCCACATTTTCACCGCCTTTTTGCAGCGAAATCTCTTTGAAAAAACAGCTTCGCGCGCCCGTGTGGCAGGCGGATCCGCCGCATTGCTCGACTTTAAGCAGCAGCGCGTCGTTGTCGCAGTCCAAAAAGGCGGATTTTACGAGCTGAACGTGACCGCTGCTCTCGCCTTTTTTCCAGATGCGCCCCTTGCTGCGTGAAAAGTAGTGCGCGTAGCCCGTTTGCAGCGTCAGGCTTAGCGCCTCTTCGTTCATATACGCGAGCATCAAAACTGCGCCGTCACCCGCGTCCTGCACGATCGCTGGGAGCAGCCCGCCTAATTTTTGCCAATCTACCTTCATCTTTGATCCTTAATTTGCGAAGTCGAGCGCCTTAAATTTAGCCGCCGCATGCGGAATTTGAGTTGTGAATTTACGAAGCGGCACGCCTCGTAAATTTAAAGGACAAATCTAGCGGCTAAATTTTAAGCGACCGCTAGACTTAAACCGCAACGGGCGCGAGTTCTGCTCGTTGCGAGCTTTTGCGCTCGCTGTTAAGTTTAGCTCGCAAAATCGAGAGTTAAGCTTATGCGCCCGGAGCAACTTGTTATTAAATTTAGTTCGCGAAATTGGGGCGCATAACCGCCTGAAATTTTAATGTTCCCGCTCGATGGCGCTTTGCTTTGCCTTGTCTTTCGTATCGACCCAGATATTAGGCACCGCGCCGCCCGGCGTTAGGAAAATTTTCGCGTCGCTGTTTTCGCGCAACGCCTCGTTAAATTTAGCCTGCGTCTCGATCTGCTTGAGGCTTAAAAGATTTGCATCCAAGCTCTTTGCAACCTCTTTGTTAGCGTAGGCTTGCGCGTCGGCTTCGATCTTAGCGGCATCGGCACGACCTTGAGCCTCGATTTTAACGGCATCTGCGTTACCTTTGGCAAGAGCCGCCTTTTTAAGCGCCTCTTGATTTGCGCGCTCGACCTCGTATTTGGTGCGCTCGGCCTCCTGCTTGGCGATCTGCACGCGCTCGATCTGCTCCTTTACCTTTGCGGGCAGGATGATCTCGCGAAGCTGCACGGCTAGCAGATCCACGGGCGAATTCGCCAGCGCTTCGATATTTTTGCGGATGCCGTCGTCGATCGCTTTAGCGATCTCGTCGCGTTTGGTAGGCAGTTCCTCAGCGGCATAGTTGCCGATGACGCTACGCACGACGTCCTTTACGCGCGGATCGATGATCTTATCCTCCCACAAAAAGCCCCACTCGGCGATTGTGTTGGGCGCCGTGGCTTCATTGAGCCTGTATTGCACGGTAATGTCGATGCTGACGGGTAAATTTCGCGAGTCTAGCACCGAGAGCGAGTTTTTGCTGATGATACCGCCCGCGGTACCGCTTTTAGTAGCGATACCTGCGCTCATATCTTCGCTGCTGGTGTAGTTGATGATACGCGTGCGAGTATCTACGACGAATACGTCCTGTATGAACGGCACGAAAAAGTGAAGTCCTGCGCCAAGAGGCGTCGGATCGTATTTGCCTAAATTTGACTTGATCCCCACCTCGCCGGATTGGATCGTGACGAAGGGTTTTGAGATCACTAGTAGCGCGATTATCGCGATTATCGCGTAAATCACGCCACTAAACTTGCCCATTCCTCCAAAATTAGGAATTTTAAAATTTAAATTCCCGCCTTTTTTGTCGCTGTTTTTCTTATTAAAATAATCATTCAAATCCGCAGGCATGCGCGTCCTTATTTAACGTAAGTGAGCCAGTGCTCAAATTTAGGGTCTTTGCCCGTGACTACCGCGAAATACGCCTTTTGCAAGCGGCTCGTGATCTCACCCATCTCGCCCTTGCCGATGATCCTGCCGTCGATGTTACTAATCGGCGTGACCTCCGCGGCGGTGCCGGTAAAAAACGCCTCGTCCGCGGCATAGAGCTGATCGCGAGCGATGCGCTCTCTGCGGACTTCGTAGCCCAGGCTGCGCGCGATTTCGATGACCGAATTTTGAGTGATGCTCTCTAAGCTGGTGTCGTTCGGCGGAGTGATGATGAGCCCATCTTTTACGATAAATAGGCACTCGCCCGGCCCCTCCGCGACGAAGCCCTGCGGATCGAGCAGTATCGCCTCATCGTACCCCGCATCGACCGCTTCGAAATTTGCCATCTGCGAGTTGAAATAATTCGCGCTCGCTTTGGCTTTTGCCATCATCGAAAATTGCGCCGGCTTTATCCACGATGAAATTTTAGCCTTGATGCCCTTGCGTAGCGCCTCTTCGCCCATATACGCGCCCCACTGCCACGCTGCGACGACGACATTTACAGAGCAGTCCTTGGACGAAACGCCCATCGAGCCGTAGCCGAAGTACGCTAGCGGGCGGATATAAACGGTCTGATCGAAGCGGTTTTTCGCGACGACGTCGATCTGGGCCTGACGAAGCTGCTCTAAGCTAAACGGAAGCTTGATTAGGCAGAGTTTTGCCGAAATTTCAAGCCTGCGAGTGTGCTCGTCCAAGCGGAAAATCGCGTAGCCTTTGTCGGTTTTATAGGCGCGTACGCCCTCAAATACGGCGTTTCCATAGTGCAAAGAGTGCGTCAAAACGTGAGTAGTGGCTTCCGCCCATGGGATTAGCTTGCCGTCTTTCCAGATGAGCTCGGCCTCTTGAATTTGTGCCATTTCTTGATCCTTTTGTTTAAAATTTAATCTGCGATTTTAGCTAAAACAATATTAATTTCTAAGAAATTTAAAAGCGGTTGAAATTTGGTGCGATTTTAAGACGCACAACGAGTCGTGAGTTCAAATTTAGCTCGCAACTCGGTGCAGATGGCATTAAAATTCTACGAACGAAAGCCCGATGCCGATCTTATTGACGCTGCGTTTGTAATCCGCGAGGCTCTCGCCATAGCCGTTAAAGTAGCGCAGATAGCCGTAAAATCCGCTGTTAAAGATCGGGAAGCTATAGTTTAGCTCGATCGCGCCACGGTTACTGCCGTCAAAATGCATGTTGTTTCGCCATAGAGCGCTAAGTCGCTGCTTGCCGAAGGTGTATGATGCGTGCAGATCGCCGTAGCCCATATAATCCGCGATGTCCTCGTTCGTGCGGTCCAGCCAAAACGCATACCAGGCTCTGGGCGTGATCGAAAATCCGCCCGCGCTCCACGTGCTTTGGACGTAGGCTTTGTTCCACGAGCGCGATTCTGCGCCGCCTTTGCCGTTTGATTCGTGCAGAGCGCCGATCTTTAGCTCGTCCGCAAACGGCACCGGCGCGCTAACGTAGAGCTCGGGACGGTAGTTACTCTCGCGGAAAGGCGCGCTATCCTGCGTGATCTGCCACCAGGAATTTTGCGCGTAAGCGAATGAAATTTTCTCTCCAAGTCCCAGCGCGTCGTAGGCAATCGGCCGCTCGAAGCTAAACTCAAAATGCAGCTCATCCGCCTTGCGATCGGGCTTTTTGCTGAAATCGTGGGTGAAAAGCATATAGATCGGCTCGTAGTATTTAAGCCCTAAAAATCCGAAATTTCGGCCATTTTGCTCGCCTTGCGGCGCGGAATCCAACGCAGCGGAATTCTGCGAGAGCGAGGCGGAATTCGATGATTCTAAATTTGACGCGGAGTCTGACGCAGCCGAGCCTGCGTCTGCGAAATTTGACGCAGTGGAATTTGGCGCGCTGGATTCCGCCATGGCGGAATTTTGTGCGACAGAATTTTGTGACTCAGCGGAGTTTAAAACAGCGGTATCATCGTGTGAAGCGGGAGTTTGTGCGGACACGATAGAATTTTTTGCTGAATTTCGGCGCGACTTTTCGCCCCTTTCCGCCAGACTTGCCGCGGCGATCTTTTTGTAATAGATCATCGCGTTTTTGTAATCGCCCTTGGTCTCGTATTCGCTAGCCTTTGCGTATAGCTCGGAGAGATCTTGCGCGGCTAGGCTTATGGCGCAAAGCGCGAACGCCAAAGCTTTAAATTTCATCTACGCCCTTTAAATCGTTTTGATAATTTATATTTAAAAACTGCTCTTTATTTTTGAAATTTAGCACTTTGGAATTTGCAGATCCGATGAGCGCGCCGATCTTATGCTCTTTCGCGCGGTAGAGCTCAAGCGCGCGCGGCGCGAGAGCTGCGTCAAAAAATCCGCACAAGCTATGTCTGTGTGCTTCGTCGCCCGCCACGCAAATTTGCCCCTCTTGCTCGCTAAGCGCGCGAATGGTGGAAATTTCTACAAAGGGCATGTCGGCTGGGATGATAAAAATGCGCTCGCCGCTAAATGGCTTCAGCGCCGAATACAGCGCGCCCATCGGCGAAAATTCCTCAAATTCGTCGTAGATCATAGGAAGCGGCGGGTTAAATTTAGAGGTTTTGGCGCAGGCGAAAACCCGCTCAAACTCGCAGCTTAAGCGCGAGAAAAGAAAGTGCGTCATGCTGGGATGCCCGCGAAATGGAAACAGCGTTTTGTCGCTGCCGAAACGCGAGCTTTTGCCGCCGCAGAGAATGACACAGGTTTTCATCGAAATTTCACCGGCTTTCATCGATCTTTATCGCGGCGAAATTTTAAATTTGAAAGTAAAATTTACAAAAAGCGCGAACATATCAGTCTTTTTGCATATATTTGGCTTTGCCAAGGGCGTTATTTGCGATGAACTGATAAAGGCTCGGCGCCTGAAGCTTGGCTAACTCCGGGTATTTGGCTTTAAGCGTCTTCCAGATGTCATAGATGCGCATACCGCTTGCGTAAAGCTTCATAATCTCGCTAAAATGCGGATCATAAAGGCTCGGCTTTTTATACAGCGAGAGTTTGCGGTCGGTATCAAGCACGGCGTTTGCCTCGATAAAAGCGGCAAGATCGCGCTCGCTTACTTTAGCGAAATCCTTTTCGTATTGAGCCTTCATATGCTTTAAAATTTCCTTATTGCTAACGCCTTGGAAGTGCATTTTCTTTATCTCGAAGCGATACGCGTATAAGAAATCTTCGCTTTTTTTTGCGGTTGCGCGAAGTCTTGTTTTTTCATCTTTGAACGTCACGGAGATAAAGTGCGTAAGCCCGGGCGCAGTAACGGCGTTTTTGAACGCTTCGTCCTCCTCGCCGATCTTTTTTAAGATCGCCTTGACGGTGTAGCCTTGGACGATGAGGTTTGAAATTTTATCTTTATAAGGTTTGTAGTCGAATCGCACGCGCCTAAAGCCCGTCTCGACACTGATTTTTTTATAGATCCTCGCATGCTCTCTAGATGTAAAATACCTCGATTTCAACCCTTTGCGGAGTTGTTCGGCAACCGCGGTAAAATCGTCATAATCGGCGATAGACGCGATTAATTCCTTTTCGTTTACGACCCTGCCGTTAACGACCGCGATGGTAATGACCTTCATATTTTCTCCTTTGGTTGGGCACAATTCTAACTTAAAACTATAAACTCAAATTTAATTATTTATTATCAAGGATTGCGGAGGATTTGCGTTTGCAAGGCAGAATTTTACGCGCTAAGATTTAGCATTTTGATTGATTTTTATATCTTTTTTGTGCTTGTTCTCACGCTGCTTTTTTATACTTTTTTTGTGTAGAGATGAAGCGAGTTTGCAGATATAAATTTTACCCGCAAACTCTAGCTAAATTGCCCGCACAAATTAGCTTTTTCTAAACGAAAAAAGCTTTTTGATCTTTGTAAGTCCTAGCTTCATGCCGCTATATTTCATCATCTTAGCCATATTTACCCACATTTCACGCTCGTAGCATGGATGCGGGCAGTGGTGACAGCGTGGCTTTTCGGTATGCGGGCAGGCGCGCAGGCGCGCGTAGGCGTAACGTAGCATCCGTTCGCAGTCCGCGCACAGATGAAAGTGGGTCTGCACAAGCCCCTTATCGTCTTTGTAGTCATGAAGCACGGCGCCATCTTTTTTAGGCGCATCCGCATGCTTGCCATCGCAGTAAATTTGGATAAATTTCGTCACCGTGTTTACTTCGTAAATAAATTTTTCACTCGTCATCTTTAATCCTTTGGGGCGGATTTTATCTAAAAGAGACAAAAATACTCTTGAGCGCGCTCAAGCTAAAATTTATAGAATTTTAAAATTCCGCGGAATTTCGCTTTATCTTTCGACCTTGTTGCTTAATAGAGTCGCGATGAAGCGTGTTTTGTCATTTGAGGCAAGCGCGATTTGCAAGCTCATCGTAAGCGGCACAGCCAAAAATAGCCCGCCGATACCAAGCACAAAGCCCCACAGCAGCAGCCCCGCAAGCACGCTAATCGTTGAGAGCCCGAGCCCTTGCCCTAAAAATCGCGGCTCGATGATATTTCCGATCGCTACGTTTACGACCAAATAGATTGCGATAGTCCAGATGCTGGAGCTTATATCCATCGTAGCTAGCGTCACGAAAAGCGTCGGAAAGACCGCTACGATCGAGCCTATCGTAGGGATGAAATTTAGTACGAAAGCTAAAATCCCCCACAGCGCAGCATATGGGACGCCAAGCGTCCACAGCCCAAGTCCGATGAGCGCACCAGTGCAAGCTGAAGCGATAGTTTTGATTAGCAGATATTTTTTGAGGCTGGAGGCAAATTTCTTCACGAAAGTGTGCGTAGCGCGGCTACTTTGCGAAAAATAGCGGATTTTTTCGTCGATCACGGAGCTTTCAAAGACCATAAATGAAACCATTATAAAAATGAAAAATCCCGTCGAAACTATCGAGCCTGTTTTGCGCAGTAGTGCAGATAGCTGCGCGGCGGCTTCGCTCGGATCGATGCCTAGGCTTGCGGCGTTAAGCTCTATGCCGAATAGAGAGAGCTTCGCACTCACGCCTCCTAGCACCTCTTCAAATTTTGCTTGCAGCTCGGGTAGGCGCGCTGAAAATTCCTTGATCGCATCGAAGATGACTGCGCCGAAAAACACTATAATCGCCACGAAGGCAAAGGTAATGATGAGGAAGCTAAAAACGCGCCCGACGCGGATCTTTTGGACATAAAGCACCAGCGGCGAGACGAGCACCGTGATGAAAATAGCTAGCAAAAATGGCACGACGATAGCCTGCGCGGCTTTAAGACCAGCCAGGATGATTACGACGCAGGCAACCGACATCAAGGACATTTGAAGCTTCAAGGATTCTCCTAAATTTGACATTTTCGCAGAGCTTTACGCGAAATTTTGACGAAAGGATTTTAACTAAAATTCCATAAATTTTAAGATGGAATTTTAAAATTTCATCGCAAAATTCTAAGATACGCGCAAATTCTTAGCGGGCGCAAGAAAAGTTAGAATTTTTTGCTAAAATTTTGCGAAATTTACATAAGCAGGATCAAAAATGAAACTTCCCAAACAGCTTTTAGACCGCTACGCCGCGGAGCATCAAAGCGCGGGCGAGGCGCAGCGGACGGCGAATGAGATCGCCTTTGCGCCGGTGGTCTTTCAAGTCTCGCGGCTGATGAAAAAATTTGGAATTTTAAGCGCGCTTCATGAGGCGCGGGACGGACTAAGCATAAGTGAGATCGCGCAGAAGACCTCGCTTAGCGAATATGCCGTAAAGCTGCTTTTGGAAAGCTCGCTTAGCATCGGCACGGTGCTGCTGTGCGGCGAGAAATTTCGTCTCAGTAAGGCGGGATATTTTCTGCTCGCCGACGAGCTCGTCGGCGTGGACATGGACTTCATCCACGACGTGTGCTACGAGGGGCTATTTAGGCTTGAAGAGACGCTAAAATCAGGCAAACCAGAGGGGCTAAAGGTTTTTGGACAGTGGGCTACGATCTACGAGGCGCTTTCGCATCTGCCGCCGCATGTGCGCAAGAGCTGGCTCGCGTTTGATCATTTTTATTCGGATTTGGCGTTTGAGCCCGCGCTAAAGATCATTTTCTCGCGCAAGACGGCAAAAATTTTAGACGTCGGCGGCAATACGGGGCGCTTTGCTAAGCGGTGCGTAGGCTACGACGAAAATGTGCGCGTCACGATAATGGATCTTGCGGGGCAAATTTCGATGATGAAAGACGCCGTCGCAGGCGCGCGCGGAGCTGAACGTATAGAGGGGCTTGCAGCCGATCTGCTAGATCCCGCTACGCGCTTTCCGCGCGGCTTTGACGCGATCTGGCTTAGTCAGTTTTTGGACTGCTTTGCAGAGGAGCAGATCGTAAGCATCCTCTCGCGTGCAGCGGAGTCGATGAGCGAGCAGGCGCGGCTTTATATTTTGGAGCCGTTTTGGGACAGGCAGCGCTACGAAACCGCCGCGTATAGCATGACGCAGATCAGCGTGTATTTCGCCGCGATGGCAAACGGCAATAGCAAAATTTATCACTCGGACGATATGATTAAATTTGCTCAGCGCGCCGGGCTTAAAATTTATAATATCCACGACGGGCTGGGCGTCGGACACACGCTGCTGTGCTGCGAAAGGGCGCGATGATGGACGCGCGAAGCCTAAGCGCGCGGCTAAATAAGCCGATTAAAATTTTAATAGTACTACTTGGAATCGGAATTTTGGCAAATGTGACGGTGGAATTTTATGCGGAGAAAAAACGCGGCGAGCTAGAGCGAAACTTCTGCGAAAGCAAGCAGGTACGAGATACGCTAGCGCGGATAAACGAGGGCGCGCCGCGCAGGATCGACGATGCTACGATTTTAAAAGGCGCCGCATGCGAAGATGATAGCTTCATATACGATTACGCGCTAAATAGCTCACCTAATTTAGACCTTAGCGCGCTGAATGCGGGCGATGCGGAAATTTTAAAAGAGATGCTGTTTGCCAAGGCGAAGGTCAGCTTTTGCAGCACGGAATTCTCGCAACGCCTGCGGGAGCTAGGCAAAACGATGGTGTTAAATTACGAGATAGAGGGTTTGCCGCCAATACAGCTAAAGCTTGATAAAAATAGCTGCGCGCGGTGAATTGTAAAACCCAAGCGAGGCATTTGATTAGCCGCGTTTTATGTGACGGTACATTGGCGGCTAGCACCCCTGTAAGCTCGCAAGCAAGCTCATGCTTTACGCAAAATTTTATGCGAGCAGGTCGCGGATAAAATTTAGCAAGATTTCATCGCAGCAGGTACGGCGTCACAATAAATCCTAAAATTCTAACTCAAAATCTACGATGCTGTTTCAAATAAAATTCCGCGCAACTTATAGAATTTCGCGCGAAAGCCTTACGCGGTGTTTGCGCTGCTACATAGATATAATTCCGCGTGAAATAGTCAAATTTTAATGAAAAACGCCACTGGCAGAACCTGACGCATTAGATCGCGGCTTAAAAAGGACTCGGCGCGTTTTAGCGCTTTGTGGCGACGAAATACACGCTGATCTGCGTCATACTATACGCGGCGGCGCTGTAAAAGCTAAGCAGAAATTTTAGCATGTTGCTTTTGCACAGGCGAAATCAAAAGCGAAGCGGATAAATTTTAAGCGAATTCGGCGCGGGCGAGCAGGCAAAGGCTCACGCCGCGCTAAATTTTAGATCTCGCGCAAGCGCTACTTGCAGTCGCTAGGCTTAAATTCTACCCTTATAAATTCTTCGCCACTTTTTATCTTATAGCTCCATATCGCGCTGTTTATTAGCGGATGCATTACCTTCATCTGGTTGCAAAAAATTTGCTTATTTTGGCTATCTATGACATTTTGTATCACGGTTTTTTGATCATTTCCGACACTGTCAAATTTCATCCCCATGCCGTCATTTAGCTCGTAGTTGTAGATAAAGCTGCCATCCTTGCACTCAGCACCCGTTAACGTGGTAATCTCATCGACTCGCATCGGCGCACTCTTATTGATACCTTCCACAGCCGCTTTGAGCTGGACATTATCGCAGCTTGGTGCCGCAAAAAGCGCCGCGAAAACAAACGGAAGTAATAAAAACTTTTTCATAATTCTCTCCTTAAAAAATTTAGTAATGATATAAAAATTAATATTAATCGGTGCTTTAAATTTAGGGCGAATTTTTTGGTGCCACGAGCATATAATTTGATCCAAGCGTAGCAGCGAACGCGAAAAGTTTATTTGCGGAGCTTAGCCCTAAAAAACGTAATTAGGCAGTATGTCAAAGTGCGGAATTTATTGGCTAGCTGCACTTAAATATGGGCTGCCAAGTTAATTTCATAACGTGATTTTTGCGGAATTTAACTCAGCTTGCGATATTAATTCGATGTCTAGAGCACCAGCAAACTCGATATCAAAAGGATTTAATGTCGCAGGCGGGATAAACCTTACAAGCAAGCGCGCATTTGAGTATTTTAAAGCCATGCTAATTATATCGCAGAGCTTAGGCGCGACGATCCGCAAGCGCGTGCCGCAAGATCGCCGCGACAAATTTTACCACAAGACGGCGGGCAAAAATAATCGACCAAATGCCGCTTACCACGCACGAAGGCGCAAGCGCGATTAGTTATCGTTGATTACGTCCAAAATTTCTCTAGCGTGCACGGCGTAATCATTCGCCATCGATTTTTGAAAGATCCCGCCGATCTGTGCGTATGAGCCCTGACCGCCGCCGAAAAACTCCTCCTCGCCGAAGTTGCGCTCGTTTACGGCGATATTTTGGTTGTAGATCGGCTTTCCGTTTTTAAACATTTTTAGGCGTAGATTGTAGCGTACGAAGGGCTTTGCCGAAACATCGATGCCGTCGGAGCTGTAAAAGCCAAAGCCGAATGAGCTAAGCTCAGGTGCGATGACGAGCCCTTTGCCTTGCAGCGCTTTTTCGTCGTCGGTGACGCTCACGCGCCTTAGGTAGGTGCCAAAGAAGCGCTTTGCCTCGCCTGCGACGAACTCGCCGACGTCGATTTTAAGCTCATCGTCTCTGCCTAGCTTCGAGCTTGCGGCGTAGCTTTTCGTCCCCATTAGCTCGCTAGGGATATAAATGAGCGCGCTTTGCATGGCGTTAGTCGCGCTTATAGTGTCGTCAAACGGCGCTACATCGGCGTTTTGATTAAACTGCGCTTCATATGCGCAACCGCTAAATAGCGCGCAAACTATTGCGGCTATAAAGAAATTTTTCATTGTTTACTCCATGTAAAAATTTTTGTAATTCTACCCCGCGGGTCTAAATTTTACGCTGAAACGGGCGGAATCGCTCTTCAGTCCAAGCTAAAAAATCGCCTAAGCTTTCGCTTAAACGTGTCTTTTGGAATTTGCGTATCGCTAAAATCGTCGCTCCAAATTTCATTTTTATCAGTGAAATAGGTAAAATTATAAAATTTGTTTTCTGCTCCACGGTTATATTTTTGTCTTTGCAATACTGCAAAATTTCATCCAGTTCGCGCTTTGAGTAGATGTTTATCAAAAAATAGTTGCGATTTTTAAATTTAATCACGACATTTTTATTTAGCAGACTTAGCGGCTCTTTGTTTTTAATCAACATAAAAATTTTAAACGGCAAAACAAGCAAGATAAAATTTATCGTATAGTATAAAAACAGCGCCAGTTTGCCGATATGCACTCCAATAGATGATTTTTTATAAAGCTCATAGGAGGTAAAGTAGTGAAATTTACCGAAGCTATCTATGAGCTCAGATACGATGCAGAAGTTTATCTTATCGGCATTTGAAGCATCGATACATTTATTGCGCTCTGAATCGTGCGCAAATTCGTAAGAGATTTTATCGTTAAAAAACTCAAAATATGAAATTTTACGCCTGCACTTTACATACCATTGTATTTGTGCGATAAATAAAACTGCGGCTATAAGGAGTAGGAACGAATCTTTGTTGTTAAATTTTAAGAGATTGATGGCTGTAGTATCGGATCTATACAGAGCGTAAAAAGATATTAAGGCGATAAATAGGCTATTTGCTTGGAAATACACCGCCCTATCTATGATTTTGATCGGCTCTTTGTCGTAATCCCTCATAAAATTCCTTTTCGGTATGATTTTTGACGAAGCGCATTTTATCACCGTCTCGCTTTCGACGCGTTTAAGAGCACAGGATATTTACAGAGGCGCTTGCAGCGAGGCGAGTTGCAACGAGCGGCGGCTGTCTCAGCCAAGCGAGCGCTAGCGGTTTATCTGCGACCGCTTCGATGGCTGCTTTAAGCGCCGAGCGATTTCATCTATGATTGCCGCGGACAGAATTCTGCTCGAAATCCAGCTCCAATCTAGCCGTGAAATGCTCGCGCAGTATCCGCCTTTGCGCTTCGTTTACGTTTAGCTTTATCCAGACATCCAGCGGGTCTAAATTTTACGCTGAAAACCGAAAAATTTCACGCCTTAATGTCGTAGCTGAAATTTTTCAAAAAATATATGCGTAGAGCTTCGCGCTCGGCGCGGCTGGGACGGATGCAAAAAAATACCGCCGCGCCCGTATCGTCCCTCCCGCGCAGTAGCAAGCAATCGCGCAGTCGTAGCCTCGCTCGTCCGTCTAGCCTTCGCGCGACGACGAGCTTTGAAGCGATCAAAATCGCAAAAATGCCCGCCGCTGCATAGATCGCAGCTTCGACAAAGCCGAATTTGATCGTCAAAAACACGCCCGCGACGTATGCGAAAAGAAGCAAGAATTTTAAAATTTCTTGCAGTTTCAAAAACCACTCGTAGCTTAGAAACGGCACGCGAAACGTCCGCACGAAGCCGAGCGACGGCTCTATCAGATCGACGCATCCAAGCATAAGATCGTATTTGTCTAGCCCTCTGCGAAAGGATATTTTAAGCTCGTCAAATTCCACGCGCGCCGCCTCTTTGCTACCGCTTCGCAGATAAAGTAACGCTAAAAACATAAAAACGATCGTCAGGCTGGGCTTGGCTCGCTGCGAGCGTAGCAGGCTGTCCGTGTAAAACAGCTCCCCCGATCCGCCGATATCTAAAGAGATAAAAATGCAAAAAAACGCAAGGATAGAGGCGGAGAAAATTCTATAAAACGTATCGTCGCAGATGAGGCTGAATTCGGGCTTTTGCATTAGTTTTTATATAGCGGCGCGTCGGTGATTTTAAATCTAAATTTATTGCCCGCGCCGATAAATTTCGCAAAGCTCGCTACGTCAAATCCCTGCTGCGGCGCGCTTAGCGGCGGCTTAGCAAGGATCTCGAAGCTTAGACCTGCGTAGTTGAAAAACTTGCCGCAGCGCCCAAAGCCGCGTCTGCCGTAGAATTCTATGCGGCGCAGGCGCTGCGCGAGATTGGGCGCGTCCTCGTGCGGCGGCTCGACGTCAAGCACGATTTGCGCGCTTGGATTTTGCGTGACGATGAGCGCGAGCAGCCTTGAGCCGACTCCTAGCCCGCGAAATTTCGCATCGATGCCGAGGTAGGCCACGTAAAAAATCCCGCCATCTTCGCCGCTTGGAATTTCACTCTCATCGTAGCGCGAAATTTCGCTTTCTGCGGTACCTGACGAAATTTTGTCCTCTGCGGCGCTTGATGAAATTTCATCCCTTCTGGCGCTTGATGAAATTTTGCCCCTCGCACCGCAAATCGAATGGTCCGCCTCGATCGGAATTTTACTATCTGCGCTCGCGTTTAAAATTTCATCGCCGCCAAGAGACTGCGTTTTTCGGCCTGCGATTTTACCGCTTGCAACGTTAAAAAATTTTGCCTCTGAAAATCCCACTTCGCCGCCTGAAATTTCATCCTCCGCGCCTTCAAATTCCGCGCCGCTATGGGCTTTGGATCTTAAAATTTTATCCGCATTTGGGCGAGGCGGCGGCTGTTTGTGGTGCGAAACCGCGCGCTTGTAGGTTTGCTCGGTCCTATAGACGCAAAACCCAACGAGCTTCTCGCCGCTTAAATTTTGCGCCGCCGCGCTTAAATGCTCGCTCGCCGCCGCGTGATGTTTATCAGGCGCGCCGCTAGCGCTTAGGGCGCTAAAATCCTCGAAAATCGCCGCGATTTCAAGCTGTCCTTTGCGCGACATTTTTAAGAAATTTTTTATGCTGATACGCTCGATTTCGGGGAACGCCGCGACGTTGATCGCCTCTATGCGCGCGATCAGTGCCGAGTCCTCGCCGATACGCTCAAGTCTCATTTTGCCCTCCTTGTCGCGTAAATTTAAAATTTGCCCGCCTAGCTCGCGGGAATTTCATCGCTCGGCCCTGCAATTTCATGAAATTTTGCAAAATTTAAGGGCGCCCGTCTAAATTTAATTCTCGCCATAAATTCGCTTTAAATTCCCCAGCGTCGCGCTCGCGTTTAGCAGTAGCGCATCGGCGATCGCCAGCCGCGCCATTGCGGTAGCTACGACGCTGCCGCGCACGGCGATACACGGATCGTGCCGCCCGCGCAGCTCGCAGATCGCATCCGCGCCGCGCATGTCCACGCTATGCTGCGCCATAAAAATGCTCGGAGTGGGTTTAAAATGCGTCGTTATCTCGATAGGCGCGCCGCTACTTATGCCGCCTAAGATCCCGCCTGCGTTGTTGCTCGCAAAATTTGCGCCGATCTTGCTGCCATTGGTGCGGATCAAATCCTTGCTAGCGCGCATAAAATCGTTGTTTTCGCTGCCTTTTAGCGTGCTTACTTTCACTCCGGCGCCGATCTGCACTGCCTTTACGCCGTTTATGCCCATCATCGCGCCCGCAAGCGCCGCATCCAGCTTACCGTACAGCGGCTCGCCGAGCCCCGCAGGCACGCCCGTAATGCGAGTTAGCACGCAGCCGCCGATACTATCGCCCGCATTTTTAGCGCTTAGAATTAGCTCCTTCTGCGCGTCCTCCACAGCGGGATCGAGCGCGAAAATTTCGCTGTTTTGCGCAAAATCAAAATTTAAATCTTTGGCGTAAATTTCGCCCACGCTACAAATTCCGCTTTTTACGGAAATTTTAAAGTGGTCTAGCAGTATCTGCGC
>NZ_CALIBF010000197.1 GCF_938045465.1 uncultured Campylobacter sp. | reverse complement strand
GCAACGTACGCAGTGCACCAATCTCGCTAGCAATGAAATTATTTAACCTACATTGATGCACGACATAATGCACCGCAAAACTTCGCCTTTCGCATGAAATTTCAAATGCTCTGCTGCGCGGCTGATGGTCTAGATTTTTAAAGAGCGTACGGCGTGAAATTTAAAATCAACAACGGCGCAGTGCGATCTAAAACTCGCGGCAGTAATATAGCGCTGTATACGGCAGCGTAAAATTTACGACGCAGTGTGACGCGTAAAATTTTAATCTTGCGGCGATCAATCGGCGCAGGGCTAATACACGAAGTGCAATTAAAATTTTAAGGGCACACGACGATGCGTAGTCTTGCAAAATTCTTTCACGGCGCGCGCCGCGACAGCTCGTAAAATTTAATCCCGCGACGCGCAATTAATCGCGATGCTGTAAATTTAACTTGCGCCTGCATAAACTACGCATGCGGGCGTGAAATTTCACGGCGAGTGAGCGTATGAAATTTTAAATTTCATGGCAAGGCGCGCGAACGGCTCGACTTAAATCTCTCGGGTGATTTTTGCATGAAATTTAGCGAGTGAGATTTTAAGCGTGAGATTTCAAAAGGCCAAACTCGTACAAGTTTTACGCCAAATTTTTGCGTAAAGCTTTGCATAGAATTTAACGAAATTTTGTGTAATTTCTATATTGATTTTGCACTAAATTTAATGAAATTTCACATAAAATTTAATAAAATTACGCGGACTGAGCTCGGCGCGCGAAAGCCCGATCAGCCAAAACCTAGCGCACCAAAACTCGGACGCGATAAATTCATTAAAGCTTACGAGCAAGATTTAGCGTCATCGAAGCTCGAAGATAAGATTTATTGCTATTGAAGCTTGAGAAAAATTTGCCACCGCCGAAGCTCGCAGGCAAGTTTTACTGCCATGGTGCAAAATCCAGGCTTTGGTTTTAAACGCTGAAATAAAATTTAAAGGAGCGAAAATGCAAAGTTTCAAATGGCAAATTTCAAAGCGGCTCAAACAGGCGATGCGCGAGCGAGATATCGATAATCTCGCGCTCGTGCGCCGCACGGACGAGCTGTATTCGCGCTCGCACCCGGGCCATGACGAGGATATGCGCGCCGAAGTTTACACGGTCTTGGACGAATACGCGCCCAACGTCGATATTGAAATTTTTGATCTAGTCTGCAGGGTGCTCGGCGTCAAAATAGAGCTAGGCGAGACGCTTGATTAATAGTCATCGCCAGATTTTATCCGTGCCGCAAGGCTAAATTTAGCGCTATAATAAATCGCAAAATTCTACCTACAGCCTAGCTACAGAGCTTACTTAAGTAAATTTTGCCGCAAAATTTCGCCCAAACCTAGCAAGATTAATATCTATTTTAACTGCAAAGTGCTAAATTTAGCCCTAAATTTTAATCCGAGGTAAACTTTGAACTACTTAATCCAATTTAGTGTGATTTTAGGAATATCTTTTGTTGCGGAGATTTTGGCGGCGCTCGTGCCTGTGCCGATCCCCGCTAGCATCTACGGGCTAGTCATTATGCTTTTAGCCCTGATCTTCAAACTCATCAAAGTATCGCAGATCAGAGAAACCGTGTCGTTTTTTATGCAGATTATGCCGGTGATCTTCATCCCAGCGGGTGCTGCGATCATCATCGCAGGCGACGCGCTACGTCAGCATCTTTTCGCAATCATCGCGATTACGGCGGTCTCTACAGTAGTAGTCATCGGTGCAAGCGGCGCGGTAACGCAGATCTTTTATAAAATCGCCCTCGCCCGCGTTAAGCGCAGGCTTTACGCAGCCGCGCACGAACAAGACGGCGCGAATACAAAGGGCGTGGATGCGAAGCTGGAGCGCGAAATTTTATCCGGAGACGACAAAAAATGAGAGAAATTTTAATGAACTCCGCTTTTTTCGGCGTGTTTTTGTGCCTAGGTTCGTTTGAGCTGGGACTTTATCTAAAAAAGCGCTTTAAGCTAACTATTTTCAATCCGCTTCTAATCGGTATCGTGCTTACCGTCTGCGTGCTTTTACTCTTTAAAATTCCATACGAGAAATTTAACGCGAGCGCCTCGCACATTAGCTTTTTCTTAACGCCGATCACCGTCTGTCTAGCCGTGCCGCTATACGAGCAGCTGGCGCTTTTGCGAAGTAATTTTTTAGCTATTTTCGCAGGACTGATTTCGGGTATGATCGCAGGGCTAGGCAGCATCTATGCGATGTCGGTGATATTTGGGCTAAATCACACAATGTATGTCACGCTACTACCAAAATCCGTCACAGCGCCAATCGGTATGGGTATCAGCGAAAGCTTAGGCGGCATCGTGACACTAACGGTGGCCTGCATCATCGCTACGGGCATCATCGGTAGCGTATTTGGCGAAGCGCTACTTAAAATTTTTGGCATCAAAAAGGCGATGGCAAAAGGTATCGCCCTAGGCTGCGCGAGCCACGCGATGGGAACGGCACGCGCTCTTGAGATCGGTGACGTAGAGGGCGCGATGGCGTCTTTAGCAATGGCAGTTACGGGACTTCTTACCGTCATCGGTGCCGGTATATTTGCACATTTCATCTAAGGAGAAAATATGATAATCTCGATCGCTAGACAAACGGGCGCAGGCGGGCGCGAAACCGCGCGCAAACTAGCCGAGCGTTTAGGCTACACCTATCTAGCCAAGGCGGATCTGCTCCGCAAAGCAGACGAGCTTGGCTGCTTCGAGCAGATGTATGAGTTCTACAACGAAATGCCCGTAAATACGCTACTTCAGGCAATATCGCACAACGAGCTAGCCAATGAGCAAAAGCGCGATCGCATCGTAGCAATCTACGAAAAGATCGTCTCGGGCGGCAACGTTATAGTGCTTGGGCGCTGCGCGGGATTTTTCTTGCGCGGACATCCGGATCTGCTGACGGTATTTTTACGCGCGAGCGATGAGTTTAAGCTCGCTAGATTGGAAAAAGAGGGCCATACCGACGCGCGAGAGTATATGGAAAACAGCGACGCAGGCAGGATGAGCTTTCATCAATACTACACCAACCAAATCTGGGGCGCGTCCGCAAACTACAATATCTGCATCGACACGTCGTATTGCGGCATCGATAATGCGGTAAATATCATCGAGTATCTAGTCAAACATCACATTGAAAAGTGATTTGCGCCTAAGAGCATAAAAGTGGAATTTATCTTTTCGAAGATGAATTCCACTTGATCTCGCAAACCCGCCCTATTTCTATCGTAATTTAAAATTTACATCTCTTTCAGCTTGAATTCCATTTATAAATGACGCATTTAGCTGTATTATAAAGTCTCTCGTTCAATGCGACATTAAATTCTAAACCGCGCCTACTCACCGAAAATCAGCAAAATTTAGCTAAAATTTGACGAAATTTAAATCCAAATTTAAGGAGATAAGATGCAAAGCAAAGCCCATCTATGCCCAAAATGCGGCGAAAACACGATATATTTCGACGGCATTTGCCACTCGTGTCGCCAAAGGCAGAGGCGGGAGGAGATTTTAAACCTAAGCGCGGACGAAGTGGAGGCGATGATCCTAAAAATCGTAGACCGAATCGACGAGATCGAAAAATGGGATGAGATTTACAACGATTTTTGGGCGCTTTTTAGCCTGCGTGACATACACGATCCAAGGATCGCGCGAGCCGCTGCCGCGGCGGAGATTTACTGCCCGCCCGAACTCTACTTCGGCGCGCCGAAGGATGTGAGAGACGCGCTCGTCCGCAAGCTCGCCTCGCTACAAGACAACGCCAAAAACACTCTAAACGACCTACTGTGCGCGCTTGCGTGGCAGGGTGACGAGCAGACGACGCAGCTTTTTTACGAGCTGTATCAAAACCCGAAGCCGTGGCGCCAAAAGCTCTACGCAGGCACTGAAATTTACGCACAAATCGGCGGCTGGAGCTTTGATAAGAGGGGCGAGCACAAATCGCTCGTTTTTGATAAGTGCCTCGCGGTAGTGCGCGCGAGAGACGGCGCGGAGAAAAACGGCGGCTGCGCGAGCGGGCGCGGAGATGAAAGCGCGAGCGAAATTTTAAATTTCAAAGGCGGCGCGGGCGGCGCAAATTCCGAACAAAATGCGCAAAACGGCGCGGACGAAATTTCAAATTTGCACGCGAGCGCGCAGAGTGCTCGCACAGGCATGGACGAAGACGCGATCTTGCAGAACGAGCGCGTAAATTTCAAATCAGACGCGCAAAAAGACGCTGGCAGCGGTTTAAATTTAAGCGAAAATGCAAAAGCTGCTCGCGAAGGCGCAAACCAAAACGCGGATGAGCCCGTACGTATCGGCAGGCCTACAGGACAAAAGTGCGAGTTTTGCGGCTGTGAGATGCTCGATATGCTGCGTCTTAAGGCCGATGAGCCGCGGCTTGCGTTTCTGAATTTAAAGTACGACGCGATCTTTCGCTGCTGCCCGACCTGCGTCGGTTCAGTGAGATATTTTTGTAAACGCGGCGCGGACGGCGAGATGGAGCTAAGCTGCGAGGGCGAAGGGATGGAGAAGAGCTACTTTTCGCAGTAGGATCTTACGCGGCTGAGCGGTATGAAATTTAAGCTAGACGGCGAAGTATCGCCATTTTACGGCTGCTTTGACGAGCTTGACGTGACCGTGGGCGGCTATCCGCAGTGGGTGCAGGACGTCTCGTATCTGAGCTGCCCTAGCTGCGGCGGGACGATGAAGCATCTAGCGCAGATCCCATTCGGCGAGCTGGTACAGGGCGAGGGGGTCATATACGTGCAGATCTGTGAGAAATGCGAGGTTTTGGGCGGCTGCTTTCAGTGCACGTGAGGGCGGGGCTTTTAAAATTTGCGCCCCGAGCCCGCGCAAAAAATTAAGCTATAATTGCGTTTAAATTTAATTAAAGGAGAGATTATGGGGCTATTCGGTTTGGGCAAAAAAGTTGAAAAAGCGCAAATTCCAAGCACTTTTGCCGGCAGAGTGGATAAATTTTGGGCGGAATTTAGCGGCGTGATAGATGAGATCAAGGCCGATCTGGCGGCGGAAGAGTTTGAAAAGGCGATGCAAAAGACCGACGAGAAGCTTCGCATCTGCCTTGCCGAGCCCTATTTTATGACGGGGCTTGCGGGCGATAAGCTTGATCTAGTGCTAACTCCGGAGGGTATGAGGCACCGATTATTTTGGCTAAGCTTTATCAAAAACGCTATGCCTAAGCAGCTCGAGTCCAAGATGCGCTGCACGCTTGGAAAGCCGCGTGCGCCGCGAGGTATCGGCGGACTTGAGATGTACGATACGCGCGTAAGCGCCGAGGAGTCGATGATCTACGCGCAGTTTAACGAAAGCGACGTGGATATTAAAATTTACAACGAAAACCTAGCGGCTCTGCTCGCGCAGGATGAGGGCAAGGCTTATAACCTTAGCTTTATCCTACTTGACAATATGATCGGCGAAACGGCGATCATAAATACGCTAGGCGAGCTTGAGGTGCTGGCCGGGCCCGAGGAAAAAGGCGTACCGCTAAGTGAATTTGCCGATCTGATCGATGAGAAATTCGGCGAGCGAGCTTCGCGAGAGCCGCTAAAGAAT
Organism: uncultured Campylobacter sp.; assembly: GCF_938045465.1. Taxonomy (GTDB): domain Bacteria; phylum Campylobacterota; class Campylobacteria; order Campylobacterales; family Campylobacteraceae; genus Campylobacter_B. The sequence continues at coordinate 35,061 of NZ_CALIBF010000197.1, read as the reverse complement.
TTTTTCAGCTACGAGATGCAGCCGCGCGGTAGCGAGGTGCGCGAGGACGTGGTCGTGGGTACAACCTGCCTGCGAAATCTCATAGGCGAGTACCTAGGCGGCAAGCGCGACATCTATAACGAAGCCTTTGAGCTCGGCATTAAATTTTGCTTTCTTAGCATCGATAACGGCGGCGACATGCAGGCGGGCTTTGATCTGCGAAACAAGATCGAGGACGAAGAGCTGGATAGCTGCGGCTCGTTTCTGGAGATAATCGGCGGTGCAACCGGGCAGAAGCGCGCATACATCGATCTCATCTGCTATGACGAGGAAAGGCTGAAAGAAAAAGTAAGTGAGCTTTGCAAAAAATATGGCGCAAATATCGAAATCCACGACTTTAAGCGGTAGTGGTCTCGGTTTTTACCGCTACCAAAATTTATTACTTAAACGGTAGCGGCTTCCGTTTTTGCGGCAGATAAATTTAAAATTTTGCGCCATCGCGGAAAATAAATTTTAAAATTCTACGTCGCCACGTAAAATAAATTTAAAATTTACCGCGCCGCACGCTTTTCGTTCGGTTTTGTCGTTCCGCTGGTACGCGCTAAATTTGATCAAATTGCAAGCTTGCGGTGCAAATTATAGTGGCGCGATTTAGGATTTTGTTTATGCACGTGATTCGCTTGCAATGTAGATCAGCGTGGGCGTTTTTTATAAAATATACACACCGCTTGCAAATTTCACGCGCTGTGCCTGTTCGCATACATAGGCTCGCTACGTAGAATTTTTATCGGCCACAATAATCCTCAGCACGAGATTTGTTAAGATTTAAGCACCAACGCATAATTTGATAAAATTTTAGAAGCGGACACGCAATAAATTCCAAGAAAAAAACCAAGCACGAAAGAATTCTAATGAAATTTTGCAAAATGCTCTTTGGTAGAATTTATAAAAATTATAAAGATTTGACTCGGACAAATTTTAAAATTCTATAAAAAGCGGGTTTTATAAAAATCTTGCCAAGCCATGAAATTTCAAGAAAATTCCACAGAATTCCGATAAGTTTTTTGAAATTTTACTATAGCAGAATCCGATCCATCGCGCGCATTAGATTTAGCATTTGAATGTGCTCGAAAACGTCGTGCGTGCGGATGATCGCGGCGCCGTTTAAAGCGGCGATTTGGTGCAGATACAGCGAGCCTGCGAGCCTATCCGCGACCGCAGAGGGGCTGTAAAAATCGATAACGCTCTTTCTGCTCGCGCCCACGAGCAGCGGGCAGCCGAAGTGCAAAAAATGCTGTAAATTTTTAATCAGCACCAAATTTTGCTCGGCGGTCTTGCCAAAGCCGATGCCCACGTCAAGGATGATCTTTTTAAGCCCCGCGCTTTGCAGCTGCTGCAAATTCTGCGCAAAAAACTCATCGATCTCGCCCATCAGATCGTCATATTTTGGCGCAAGCTGCATATTTTGCGGCTTTCCTTGCATGTGCATCAGCACGTAAGTAGCGTCGTAGCGAAGCGCAAGCGGTGCGAGAGCGAGGTTTGCGCTGATGTCGTTAATGATATTAAAGCCCCGATCTAGCGCAAATTCCAAACAATACTCATCGAAGCTATCGAGGCTAAATTTAGCCTTTTCGTGTAGACGCAGACGGTGAATTTCGCTCAGCACGTCCTTTATGCGCGCAAACTCCTCATCCCTGCCGCAGTACTGGCTGCCCGGGCGCGAGCTCACGCCGCCGATGTCGATGATAGCGGCGCCCTGCTCGATCATCTTTTCGATCTTATTGGTCGCCTCTTTTAGGTTTGCCGCGCGGCTTGCGGGGTTGAAGCTATCGGAGTTGATATTGACGACGCCCATTATTTCGCAGCTTTGCGGCTTAGCAAATTTCTCGTTTAGAAATTTCGCGAGCTCTTTTAGCCCAAAATCCTGCAGAGCTTCCTTTTGCGCCAAAGCCTCGATCTGGCGATCGTTCGCGATCAAAACCGCGTCCGTACCATCGCGCCCTAGGATCACTCCTTCGTTGCACGCAAGCTCGGCGCCGATACTAAGGGCATCCTGCTTTAAAATATTTGCCGCGGGCGCTCGCAAATTTTTTAGATAGAAAAAGTTTAGCCGCGATTTTTTCTGCATTATCGCCCGTCCCGCATTTCGCACGCCGATGCGCTCGCAAATCAGCGCGAAATCGGCCTCGTTTGAAATTTTATAAATTTTCATCTTTTCTCCTCGATCATCAACAGTAACGGAGTAAGCACGGCATGGGCTTTGGCGTTATGCTCGGCAAGATAACTCAAGTGGTCAATCCGCTGCAGCTCATCGCCGCTTAGCCTAACGCCCGCTTCGAAGCACTCTAGCGCGATCTCGCCGATGAGCGCTTTTAGCGCCGTTTTGTCCAGCTCGCCCTTGCGCTCCAGCGCGATCTGCGCGTCGATAAACTCCACCGCTTCCTTTAGGCTTAGCCTGGTTAAGTTTAGCCCGGTGCGGTATCTGGGCTTTCGCACGCAGAGGTTTTGTACGATCAGACGCGAGCGGATGGTGGGCAGCAGGGCGTTGATGAAAGGGGTGATCAGGAAAAACACCGTGTTTTTAGGCGGCTCCTCTAAAATTTTAAGCAGAGCGTTTTGCGCCTCCTCGCCGAATTTCGTAGCGGCGATGACGATGATCTTATCCTCGCGCTCGGCGACGTAGGCTTCGTCTATGATCTTTCGCGCCTCGTCGATCTTAAGTTCAGTGCTTTCGAAAAACCTTAAATTTTTGCGCGGAATTTCGGCTAAAATTTTATCTTTAAAGCCCTCATAATCGCTCGTTAAAACGATCTGATTTATGATTTTCAAAGCACCACTTCGTCAAAAAGCACGGCGTCGATGCTTTTGTCTAAAATTTTAAAAAGTTGGATCAGTTTGAGATCCAGGCTCGGATCGCTCTCGCTCATGTAGAAGCTGTTTTGCAGCCTCTCGTCGATGAGCCACAGATAGCTGTCCTCGTGGCTTTTGGCGATTTTGGCTAGAGGATGGTTGCCGTTGCCTATGTAAAAATATATAAAGCCGTTAGCAAACGCGAGGCTTAACATATCGTTTAGCAGCAGCGCGTCCTCCAGGCTATTTACTCCGCCGCGATAAAGCGAGCGCAGCGAAAAAAACGGCAGCAGCGGGCGAGAGTTGGTAGAGGAGTTGATCTTTTTGATGATGTATTCGCTAAACCAGCTTCGCTCATCGTCGCAGATGACGATGAAAGCAAAGCCGTCGTGGAGGAATTTCAGCTTTGAAGCCAAAAGCGGCGTCCAGTCCTCCTTGCGATCCTCAAGCCACTCAAGTCCGGGCTCGGAGCGCATCGCTGTGACGCTCCAAGTGTGCAGATCCTGCATTATTTATCCAAATCGTAGGCTTTATGCAGCGCGCGCACGGCGAGCTCGCCGTATTTGGCCTCTACGATCATCGAAATTTTAATCTCGCTCGTGGAGATCATCTGGATATTTATCCCTTCATCCGCAAGCGTCTTAAACGCCTTGCTGGCTATGCCGCTGTGGCTTTTCATACCAACGCCGACTAAAGAAACCTTTACGATATCGGCGTCCGATTCGATGATGGAATTCGGATTTGGATTTACCTCTTTCATTACCGCATAAGCAGTCTGCAGCTCGTTTTGCGGCACGGTAAAGCCCAAATTCGTCTCGCCGTTTCGGCCGATATTTTGCACGATCATATCGACGTTGATCTCCTTGCTCGCAAGCGCGGAGAAAATTTCAGCCGCGACGCCGGGGCGATCCTCTACGTTTCTAATCGTAATTCTTGCTTGATTTTTATCCAGTGCAATGCCGCTAATTACCGCATCTTCCATCTTTTCTTCTCCTGTTATGAGTGTTCCTTCGTGATCGTTAAAACTGCTTCGCGTCACCAAATTTACATTTAACTTCTTCGCAAGCTCGACGCTTCGGTTTTGCAAAACCTTCGCCCCCAAGCTCGCAAGCTCAAGCATCTCGTCGTAGCTGATGCGATCAAGTTTTTTAGCTTTGGGCTCAATGCGCGGATCGGTCGTATATACGCCGTCTACGTCGGTGTAAATTTCGCACAGATCGGCATTCAGCGCTCCTGCGACGGCGACTGCGCTAAGATCGCTTCCGCCCCGCCCGAGCGTAGTTACCTCGCCTGCGGTGCTGATGCCTTGGAAGCCCGCGACGACGACGATTTTGCCCTGTTTTAGCGCCTCTTGCATGCTTTTTGGATCGATCGAGACGATGCGAGCTTTGGTGTGAAAATTATCCGTCACGATGCCCGCACCACGCCCGCTAAATGCGATCGCAGCATAGCCCTTGGCATTTAGCGCGATAGCTAAAAGTGCGCTCGTGACGCGCTCGCCCGAGCTTAGTAGCACATCCATCTCTCTGCCTACGGGAGTTTTAGTAAAAAATTCCGCCTGCTCGATGAGCTGATTGGTAACGCCGCTCATCGCAGAGACGATTACCGCGACATCGTGTCCTTCGTTTTTAGTCTTTATCACGCGCTGCGCGACCGCCTCGATCCGCTCTAGCGTACCGACGCTCGTACCGCCGTATTTTTGAACGATCAGCATTAAATGTAACCCTCCTCCTTAAAATATTTTAAAACCGTCGCGTAAATCGGCTTTTTGAAGTGATTTACGTGCCTTAAAACCTCATTTGCGCCTACGAATTTAAATGCGTCGAACTCCGGAAGTTTAGTATTGATGTTTATATCGGCTAAGCTTCGCAATCGTACTAAAAAATACCTTTGAATTTGCCCGTCGTATGGGCGCATCTTTTGAGCTACCCCATCGGGAAAGTCGTAGCTAAGCCACTTCGGGCACTCAGCGATGATATCGACTTTGCTTGTTCCGATCTCCTCGCCTAGCTCTCTGCGGATCGCCATCTTAGGCGTCTCACCATCGTCGATACCGCCTTGAGGAAACTGCCAAGCGCCTTTGATGTCGCTTCGTTGCGCGATTAAAATTTCGCAATTAAACGGATACGAGGGCGAAAGTACGATTGCAGCGACATTCGGTCTGTAATTTTTCTCTTTTTCCATCTCGTTTTCTCACAAAAAATTTCTCAAAATTCTACCTAAAAATATTAAAATTTGCGTTAAGAGGCTTAAAATTTATATAAATTTTCAAATTAATTCGCTAAATTTTGCGACGTAAATTTAGCCCATAGGACCGCCCTTGCACATCTACATCCACGTGCCGTTTTGCACCTCAAAATGCCCGTATTGCGCCTTTGGCTCTTTTAGCGATAAGTTTAGCCTTGCAAAAAGCTACTTTCGCGCGCTAGAGCTTGAAGTGCGCGATTTTTTGGCGAAAAATCCGCATGCGCAAATTTCAACGCTTTTTATCGGCGGAGGCACGCCAAGTGCCGTGGATGCGGGGCTTTATGATGAAATTTTTGCGCTGCTTGCGCCGCATTTCGCCGCCGGAGCCGAAATCAGCTCGGAATCCAACCCGAACTCCGCCAGCCCCGCTTGGCTTAGGGCGATGCAGAGGCTCGGCGTAAATCGCATCAGCTTCGGCGCGCAGAGCTTCAACGACGCCAAGCTAAAATTCCTCGGTCGCGCGCACAGTGTGGCGCAGATTTTTCTCGCGGTGCAAAATGCCAAAGCGGCAGGCTTTGATAATATAAATTTGGATCTAATCTATGCAAGCAAATTTGACGATAAAAGGAATTTAAAATTTGAAATGGCCGAGCTTGCGCGCTGCGAAGTGCCGCATCTAAGCGCCTATGCGCTAAGCCTTGAGGAAAACACGCCCTTTTTTGGGCGCGAAAGCTTCAAAAGGGAAAGCGCGGCTCTAGCTAAATTTCTCTTTGCCCTTGCGGCGGATAGCGGCTTTAGTCAGTATGAAATTTCAAATTTTGCCGCGCGCGGACTGCGCTGTAAGCACAATCTGGCTTACTGGCGCGGCGAGGATTACGCGGGATTTGGAGCATTTGCGGTCGGAACTAGCGGGCAAGTACGCCTTAGCTCGCCTAAAAATTTGCGAGATTACATTGCAGATCCGCTGCAAAAACAGCGCGAAGTTCTAAGCGTTCAGGATAAAAAGCTCGAGCGCATATTTCTCGGGCTGCGCTGCGTTTTGGGTGTGGAAGCGCAAATTTTAGACGCCGCGGAGCTAAGCAACGCGCAGCTGCTCGTGCGCGAAAAAAAGCTGAAATTTGCCGAGGGCAAATTTTATAATCCCAACTTTTTGCTTGCCGACGAGATCGCGCTTTTTATCACGCAAAGTAGCCAAAGTGGGCGCTAAATTTAAGATTAATGAAATTTTAGTTACAATACGCCACTTTTTACGTTAGGAAATTTTATGTTTGGTATCAGTATGCCTGAAATTACGGTCATTTTAATCATCGCGATAATCGTGCTGGGGCCCGAAAAACTCCCGAAAGTGCTGGTCGAGCTCGCGAAATACTTCAAAGTCATCAAAAAAACCATCAACGACGCAAAATCGAGCTTCGATCAGGAGCTTCGCATCGCCGAGCTCAAAGAGGACGCCAAAAAATATAAAGAGAGCATCACGCAAGCAAGCGAGGGCGTGCGCAAAAAGCTCACGTTTGAGGAGCTCGACGAGATAAAAGGCGGCATAGACTCGGTCAAAGAGACGCTAAATGCGGGGCTAAAAAATATAGAAGGCTCCGTAAAAGATACGCTAAATTCCGCGGAAGTCTCGGCGCAAAAACAAAGCGAGACGGCAAATTTAAAAGCAAATTCGAGCGGCGAAAATTCCGCGCAAAGCTCCGCTGGCGCCGCAAACTCTATGCAAGGCTCCGCCGACAGCGCAATGAATTCCGGCGCTGAAAGTAAAAGCGCGAATTCTGGCGCTGTAAACAAAGGCGAAAATTCCATGCCGAGCATGGGCGGCAGTGCAGAAAATAGCGCGCAAAATACGAAAGCAAGCGGTGAAGCGAAAAACGGCGCACAAGATGCAAACGCAAATTTAAACGGCGATGCGCAAAATTCTACGCAAAATTCCGCGCAAAATAGCGATACGCAAAAATCATAATGAGAGAGAAATTTAATGTTTGAAGAGCTAAAACCCCATCTAGCCGAGCTTCGCAAGCGCCTGGTGATCTGCGTGCTGTCCGTCATCGTCCTTTTTATCGCGTGCTTCGGCTTTTGGGAAGATATTTTAGGCTTTATGACCCGCCCGCTAGTGCGCGTACTTCCCAAAGGCAGCGAGATCATCTTTACCCAGCTTGGCGAAACGTTTTTTACCGCGATGAAGGTATCGTTTTTCACCTCGCTGCTTCTAGCGATGCCGATAATTTTCTGGCAGGCGTGGCTTTTCATAGCGCCCGGGCTTTACGACAACGAGAAAAAATATGTCATCCCCTTCGTTAGTGGCGCGAGCATTATGTTCTTTTTAGGCGCGGCGTTTTGCTATTTTTTCGTAATCCCCGTCGCGTTTAATTTCTTGGTAAATTTTGGCGCCAAGCAATTTACTGCGATGCCTACAATCGGCGAATATGTAGGCTTTTTCGCTAAGCTCGTCGTCGCATTTGGCATCAGCTTCGAGCTTCCGGTGGTAACCTTTTTTCTCGCCAAGATCGGGCTTGTGACGAACAAAAGTCTGAGCGATTTTTTCCGCTACGCAATCGTCATTATTTTCATCTTTGCAGCGGTCATGACGCCGCCGGACGTGCTTAGTCAGTTTATGCTCGCAACTCCGCTAATTGCACTTTATCTGCTCTCAATCTTCATCGCCAAAATGATAAATCCGTATAAGCAGGAAGATGACGAAAGCGAAAATTCCACGGACGTAGCGCAGGCGTGAGATGGCGGATCTAAATTTAGTTGGCAGCTACGATTACGAGCTTCCTAGCGAGCTCATCGCAAGCGCGCCCGTGATGCCCAAACAAAGCGCGCGTCTTCTGATCTATGATCGCGCCAAAGAGCAGATCACGCACGCACGTTTCGGTGATCTGGCGGACGCCCTGCCGCCCTGCGATATTATTTTCAACGACACGCGGGTAATTAAGGCGCGCCTTTTCGGTCATAAAAACAGCGGCGGTAAAATCGAGCTTCTGCTAAACTCGCCGCTTGAGGGCGATAAATTTAGCGCCTATATTCGCGGCAGCGTCAGAGCGGGCAGCGAATTAAAATTTCAAAGTGGTCTTAACGCGCGCGTTTGCGAGCTGATGGAAGGTGGGCTTCGCATCGTTCAGTTTGAGCAGAGCGGCAAAGCTTTAAACACCCACGATGTTTTTGAAATTTGCGAACGTATCGGTCACGTGCCGCTGCCACCGTATATCAAGCGCGCCGATACGAAGGAGGATGCGAGCTGGTATCAAAGCATCTTCGCGCGCGAGCAAGGCGCCGTCGCCGCACCCACCGCGAGCCTTCATTTTAACGATGCGATGCTAAACGATCTGCGTAAAAACCACGAAATTCATTTTATCACGCTGCACGTGGGCGCGGGCACCTTCAAGCCCGTGGAAGTAGCGGATCTGCGCGATCACAAGATGCACGGCGAGCTCTACTCTATCCCCCCGCAGACCGCGCAAATTCTAAAAAGCGAGCGAAAAATTTTAGGCGTGGGTACGACCGTTACGCGAACGATCGAAAATTTTGCGCGCAACGGGCAAAATAGCGGAATCTGCGAGCTGTTTTTGCACCCGGGCAACCCACCGATAAGACAGAATTTTTTGCTTACAAATTTTCACCTACCCAAATCCACGCTGATAATGCTCGTAGCGAGCTTCATCGGCCTTGAGCGCACGCTTGAGCTCTACCGCATCGCAGTGGAGCAAAGATACCGCTTCTACTCCTACGGCGACGGGATGCTACTGCTATGAAGGTCGTGATTTTAGGCGCGCTGGCGCTGCTGGCAGCGATCGCGTGGCTCACGGCGAAAAAGCTCTTTTCTAAAAAGCCTGCCGCAAACGGTAAAATTTTCTCCGCCGCACCCAAAGCCAAAAAAAATAGCCCCGTCGTACCTAGACGCGAGGATGTCGCACAGATCGATATTTTAAAAATTTTAAAATTTCAAAGCGAAATTTTATTTGAGGAGTGCACGAAATACGACAGCACGCTCTATCTTAGCTTCCCACCGCAGCTGCCGCGTATCTACGGCGACGAGGTGCTAAATCTCACTAGCGCGGTCTTTGATGCGTGCGAGTTTTTCCTACAAAATATTGCTGAACCAATCCGCGTAAGCGTGGAATTTAGTAGCAAGGAACTTAGAGCGAATATGAGCTCTATCAAGCTCGACGTGCGAGTAGGTATCGATCGCGAGCTAAAGGATCCGCGTACCTATGCGCTTAAAAGTGCACTAGAAAGCGCTGCTAGCACGGATGATGAGTATCTTACTTCGGCGCAGACCCATTTGCGTGCACTCGGTTCGCATCCGAGTATTGGAGCCGACGGGCGCGGAACCTTTATCAAAATGAATGCCGTGCTTAGCTGCTTCGCGCAGCAGAGCTTTGGCACAAAAAAATACGACTACAACGTCATCATCACGCATAAAAACCGCGCGATCTTTGAGGAGCTGCGAGATTTTTTGAGCGGGCTTGGTTGCGACGTGATGCCAAACTCCAACTGGGAGAGCGCAAAGAGGCACCTAAACGACTTCATCTACGTAGCCGACGTCGTCATCCTTGACGCCGAGATCCTGCGCGCCAATATAAGCGAAATAAACTACCTCAACGCGCTAGAAAAAGACGGGGTATTTTTCATATTTTTACTTAAAAACAAACACTCACTCAAGGTGTTAGAGGGGCTAAATTTTAAATTTTTCAAGCTCGAGATGCCATATTTCTACGACGAATTTTACGCCACGCTTGATCTCATCGAAAAGATCAAAAACGATGAGAATTTCTTGGGGCTGTAGCGAACAGGCAGCGATAAATTTAAAACCTAAGAGATTGAAGTGCTATATTTTGACTTAGATTGGATCAAGGGCAATATAAAAGATAGCGAATATGCCTTAAGGCAGCGGCGGTACGAGGCGTATTTAGCAGGGCTGCATAAAAATATGCATACGCTAGAAAGAATTTTTGCGGGCATAAACTTCAACGATGCGCTATTGCTACCCAAAAAGCAAATTAATGAAAAGTTGCATTTGAAATTTTACATCGGAGATTTGCAAAATGGATATTATGAACTAAAATGCGTTATGAGCTCAGATCAAAGATGCGGCGCGGCGCCCGGCGAAATAATAACGAGCGAGATATTTTACGAAAATGGCAATTACCGCTTCTCTTTCATTCTCGCTTGCTTGAAGGAATACGCCGTTAATTTCTCCAGTATAGATAGCCTTAAATTTAACGCGATTTCGCAAAGAAAATATAGCCGCGAGTTTAAGAAATTGAAACTTTCATAGTAAATCCAAACCTCGGTTTTTACGTATAGAATTTCATCCACTAAAGATTGCCGCCTCAGTATTTATCTCATTTACAATCCAAAATTTAAAACGCTAGCGAGCTAGGTTTTAAGAGGTATGGATTTTGATTTAGGCGCGAGCTTTTTGACAAACGATGCGAGCTTCGGAGGTATAAGAATTTTAGTTTTTCGTAACTTAAAATGTGTCGCGTACTTCAGGTCAAAGCGTAGCGATGTGAGATAAAATTTTGCTCGCTCGAGTGCTGAGGCATTATGCTTTTAGAAAAGGCACAAAGTAACGTAAATTTCGCTGTGTCTTGTAGCTGAAATCCATTAAATTTAAGCCAGAATCATTCGGCGACAGTGTCATTCGCCAAACCCTCTAAGGCAAAATCTCTAAATTTAAGTTCTGGACGTCATATGCAAGCAGATTTCCTTCTACCCTTAAAGCATTCAAATCATATTAAAATTTGAGCTTCCAAACGAACCTAAAGAAATTTTGACAATCACTACGTTGCATTTAAAAGCGCGCTAGATAAGAGATATAAAAAAACTAGCAAATTTTAAAATTTAGCCAGACGAACTTTGTTCGCGATTTAAATTTTATCTTTCGCTCTCTTTTTTAGCCTTGACCGCCTCATAAAGCTCATCGATCGAAGTCGCGGACGAGCCCGAATATTTCTGTGACGCTTGCATAGTTTTTTTGCCCCACTTACCGTCGATTGCCACGCCGTAGCCACCGAACATCAGACTGCGTTTGATATAATAGACTTTATCTTGCTACGTCATACTTTGTTGCTTCTGCACTTCGCGCTCAGCATCTTTTGCCTGCTCACTTTCATATACGGAAGCACCCGCTAAATACCCTAGAACTAAACCTCCCAAAATTGGTACGACAGACGCAATAAATCTATTATTTACGCTAGAAGTCAAGCCTTCTAAAAATGCCTTTGCAATGCAAAACACTATAAAGCCCGGAATAAAAACGATAACCGCGGCTGCAAGCCCATCAAAAACGCCACTATCAGCAAGAAAACCTAGAGAAAATTCATAATCTATCTTTTAAAATTTAAGTAGCGTAATGCTCCCAAATTTAAATTTAATCAGAGAATTACAAAAATTTATCCGTCAGCGAACCGCAATATAGACTAATTAACGTGCTTCATGATCCTATGAAATTGCGGACTATGATCTCGCGCCATAAAAATAGACCCAATGATACCTAACACGCCGATACTCAAGACGATATAAAATAGAGTACCGCTATCCTTGGTAAAAGCCCCTCCAAAGAACAGCCAAAGTATAGAAATAATAAGCGTCTTTAACCAGGGCCTGCTATAAGATATCTCCGCCTGGCACCCACCGCATACGATTGCTCCGTATTTGATGTCGTCTTTGCCACAAAATGGGCACATTAAATGATCCGGATGTTCATTCTCTGCCATAATTTCTCCTTTGAAAAAATATAGGTGGAATTATATATATATATATATATATATAAGAGCGGGCTTAAATTTTAAAATTTAGAGTTTAAAATAGGGGGAATTTTAGCGGCTCTACACCGCTAAAATTTAAAGATTTTCGAATGGGTTTGTGACTACGTCTTTGCGATCGACGATGTAAGGTATAAGGGCTGCTTGGCGCGCGCGCTTGATAGCCTTTTCTACCATCTCTTGGTATTTTTTGCTGGTGCCGGTTAAGCGGCGCGGCATAATCTTAAAGCGCTCGCTTAGGCAGTGCTTTAGCAGCGCCGTGTCCTTATAATCGATAAATTCGATCTTTGCCTCCGTAAATTTGCAATACTTTCTAGTATATTTTCTCTTATCTGCCATGATTTTTCCTTAATTAAAATGGGATCGTGTCGTTGCCGTCATCGTATTTATCGGCATCGACGTCGACTTCCGGAATCGTGCTTTCGTAACTCTGCTCTTTTTGTTTAGGCGCATTGTAATCGTTTTTTGCGCCTCTAGAATTTGAGTTTTGTCTGTTAGCATAGCTATTTCCGCCGCCGTAATTACTGTAGCTAGAATTTCCTCCGCCGTAGCCGCCGGAGCTTCCGCCATAATTGCCGCCCTCGTAATTGCCGCCTTGATTATAGCCGCCGCTTCCACCTTGATTGCTTCCTAGCATCTCCATCGTATCTACGCTAATGGAGTGCTTGCTTCGGTTCTGTCCGTTTTGATCCTGCCACTGATCTAGCTTTAAGCGGCCTTCGATCAAAATTTTACTGCCTTTTCGCAAGTATTGGTTTGCGATCTCGGCCGTACGACCGAAAAAATCTATGTCTATAAAGCACGTTTCTTCGCGTTTCTCGCCGTTTGAGCTATTATATCTGCGTGTGACGGCGATGCCGGTTTTGCCTACGGCGGTGCCCGTTTGCAGATATCTAAGCTCGATATCTCGGGTCAAATTACCTACCAAAACTACTTTATTAAACATATTTTATCCTTTATTCGCCCTCTTTGGCTGCTTCTTCAGGCTCTTTTGGCTCTACCGGCGCTTTTGGCTCGCGCTCTTTTTTCGCAGGGCTTAGTTTGATACCTTTGCTTAGCTTGTCCCAAGCGGAAATTTCGCGCTTAGTCTCATATTTGACGGTCAAAAATCTAATGATATCTTCGGTGATGCGCAGATTTCTAACAAGTTCGGAGATCAAGCTCGGCTCGGCCTTAAAATAGATTACGAAATAAACTCCGCGCTCATATTTGTCGATCTTATAGGCTAGCTTTCTAGCGCCCATTTCGATCACGGAAGCGATCTCTCCGCCGTTTTTGGTTATGATTTCTTTGACGAAATCGACTTTTGTTTTAACTTCATCGTCGGTAAGCGTGGGCTTAACGATGAATAAAACCTCGTAGTTTCTCATAAATTCTCCTTATGGATTTTAGCTCGCAAACAGCGTCTACGGGCAAGGATTTTGCAAAAAATGCGAGGGGATAATACTAAAATTTCACTTAATATTTGCTTTTTGTCCGAGCGAACTTAGCAGCATGCGCTGTAGCTTTAAAAACGACGCGAGCAAAAGCTCGTCCTTCGCCGCATTCTTTTCGCTTTTGAGTTCAAATTCCAAATCGTTTAAGTGAGCGAAAATTTTATAAAACGTCCGCGTAGAAAAGCTGGTGGCGTAGCGCTGCATCTGTGCGGCCACGGAAGGGGGCGGCTGGTAGCCTAAAACCGCCTTAAAATCAAATCTGCCGTTTATTTTCACGTAAGCATGCAGGCGAAAAATTCTATAAATCAAGCGGTAGAAATAATTTATCAGCTCCATCTCGTTGTATCCGCCACCCAGAGCCATTTTGTAAAAATCTACGCGAAAATCGCAAAGGCTGAAAATTTTATCAAAAAGCTCGTCGTAGCTCACCTCGCTAAGACCATAAACCATCAAATTTACGTTTTGCAGGCTAAGCTCGAGCCCCAGACTTGCAAATTTTTCTATCTCGCTCGCGCTTAGGCTCAGGCTTTCGTTGTGGATGGCGTAGATCCTGCTAAGCGCGGCGGTGTTTGCAAAAAGCCCGCACATCTCGCATTTTTGCGCAAGCAGCGCTATGGCTTCGTTTACGCCCGAGGGTTTGAAAAACCTCACTTCGTTTCGTTCAAATTCCTTGATAAAATCCGCGCTCACCGAAATTTCGCTATCGTTTAGCTCGTAGATTAGATGGTTGTTCGCGTCCGCCTTGCACAGCGCGATGAGCCTTCGCAGCTCATCTTTTTTGATGAGCGAGGCGGTTTTGATATGAAGCGTGTTGCTACCGCCGAAAAGCGAGGGCTCTAAAAAGCTTCGCGCCTGCTCAAAATCATACTCCAAAAAATACAAACTCAAAAAATTTTCCGCGGCGTAAATTTGCTTCAATCGCTGCGCGTAAAGCTCGTTTGAAAAATCGTCTCCGCCGCGCAAAAGCACGAAATTAGGCACCCTTCCGCTTGCGATAAGCCCGTCAAATTCTTTTCTATACATCAGATCTTCTTTACCACCCTGCCTAAAATCACTCCGCTAGCGATGTTTGCGTCCGTAAGCTCGACTAGTACGGGCGTTAAAATGTCGCCGGCGAAATTTGAAACTAAAATTTTAGCCCCCTTTAGCTTGTCATCTAGCTTTGCGGTGACGGAATTTCCGTTTTCGTCGATGTAGCAGCGAAATTTTTTGCCCAAATTCTCCGCGGCCCAGCGCGCAAATTTACGATCCATAAAATCAAACGCAACCTTGTCCGCCTCGCGTTCAAGCTCGTTTAGCCGCGCGCACGTCGCATCGATGTTTAAAAGCAGGTAATTATAAAATTTCTCATCCCCCCTCATCTGCGCCTTTAGCAAGCGGTGCAAAATGAGATCGGAATAGCGCCTAATCGGGCTTGTAAAGTGCGTGTAGTTATCAAATCCGAGCCCGAAATGCCCGCGCGATTCGGATGCGTACTCGGCGCGCTTTTGAGCCTTGATGATGAGCTTATCGACCTCCTCGCGGATCCCCATGGCATCGGCTTGCGCTTGGATTTCGCCGATCATTTTGGCAAGGTTGCTCTGATACGGCGCGTCGATGCCGAACAGCGCCAGATCGTCAAGCAGCGCGTAAATTTTTTTAAGCTCCGCCGAGCCGTGATTTCTAAAAACGCCCCGTTCGATGCGCGCCGCAGCGGCTTTGTTGGCTAGCAGCATACAATCCTCGATGAGTTTGTGCGACGGAGTGTCGGTCTCAAAGCGAGTGGAGCTTATTAGGCCGCGCTCATCAAGCGTGATGCGAAGCTCCTTGGTGCGGAAATCAAATCCGCGCTTCAGCCTCGCGCGGCGCAGTCGCTCGCAAATTTCATTAAGCGGCAAGAGCCAGCTTAAAATTTCAGGCTCGCACGCTTTGCGGGTGCGTAAAATTTCATCGACCTCGTCGTAATTGTAGCGGCGTTTTGATCTTATAATCGCTTCGAAAAGCTCCTGCTTTTGCGGGTTTAAATTTTCATCCAAAGAGATTTTAAAAACAAAGGCCAGCCTCGGCAGATCAGGCATCAGCGAGCAGATGTTTTCGCTAAGCTCGCGCGGTAGCATCGGTACGGATCTGTGCGGGAAGTAGATCGAAAAGCCGCGAAATTTCGCCTCCTTATCGATCGGCGAGTATTCGCTTACATATTCGCTCACGTCGGCGATCGCGACGTAAAGCGTGCGCTCTTTTACGTCAAAATAGATCGCGTCGTCGAAGTCCTTGGCGTCGACGGGATCGATGGTGCAAAATGCAAGATGCTGCAAATCCACGCGCTGCGGATACAGCGCCTCGTCCACTTCGCTGCCGAAGCTCGCGGCTTGCTGCTTGCACGCTTCGTTAAATTCGTCGTTTTTATCGTAGATCGCTAAAGAAATTTTCTCATCGACGAAGGGATCGGCTAAGTTTCCGATCACCTCGGTAATCTCGTTCGTTAGATTATCGATCTTTAAAAGGGTGTTTGCGGGCAGCTGCTTTAGCGATTTTTGCGTGGCTTTGAGCGGATTTGCGAGGCCGGTTTTGACGTTTACGCCCAAAATTTCGCGCCCGAAGCTTTTGGTATAAACTACGCTAGTTAAAAACGCGGGCTTGACGCACATCAGCACCTTTGCGTGCAGACGGGACTTTCTTGAGCTTAAAATTTTTGCTAGGATCAGATCGCCCAGATGCACGCCGCTTAGATATCTGTTTTCGATGATGAGATCTGCCTTGAAGCGATCATCGAAGCTTTGCAGATAGCCCGTGCCGTCGCGCGCGATGTCGAGCCTGCCGAAAACATAGCCGTCGTTTAGATAGAGCTTGCCCTTGTGCGCGCTGATGGCGCCGATATTTAGGAGGTTACGCACGAGCTCCTTTTGCTCGCCGCTAAGATCCTTTTCAAATACGCCCGAGTTAAAGGCGCGCAGGAGCTCTTTCATATCGAAATTTCGCCTTTAGCCTCTAAAAACGCCTCCTGCTCGAAGCCGAACTCGACTAGTAAATTTAAAGCGTTGTCGATACTAAGCTCGTCGAAGTGGTGGTAGATATTGACCGCGGTTTTGGCGATCTTTAGCATCGCGTAGCGGGATTTATTCTCAAAAGGCGCGTCGTCGGGGGCGTTTGAATACAGCGCGTCCTGCGCGATCTGCTCTAGCCCGAAATGCGCAAATAGCGCGTGCGAAACGCTCTCGCGGTTCGTGCCGCAAAATTTCATCTCCACGTCGGTAAAATCCTGCGGAAGGATCGAGCCTTTGATGGCGTGGTAAAATTCCTCCGCCTTGCCCGCCGCGCACACCTGCTCGTCGATAAAAACCCGCCCGAACTCCACTAAAATCACGCTTGAGAGGATACTTTGCTCAATCTGCGGGTAGGATTTGATCCACGAAAACATAAGCAGATTTCGCAGCAGCGAGACCTGCGTGAGCTTTTCGCGGTCGATGCGATACGCCTGCAGGCTCGGCTTTAGCATCGCGTCAAATACGGCGAATAGAAAAAACGCCCGCATCTGCTCGCGCCCGTAAAGCTCAAACGCTCGCTGCAAATTTCCAAACGCTCGCTGTAAATTTAGCGTTTTTAGTGCCGCGGCATCCTGCTCCTGTTTCTGCTCCCGATCTTGCTCCTGCGCCCTCTCCCATTTTTGCTCCTGTTTTTGCTTCTGCGCTTGCCCCTGCTCCTGCGCTCGTTCTTGCTGTTGCGTTTGTGCGGCTTGCGTAGAGATGCTCGAACCTAGCGCGCAATCGGCTTTCGCAGCGGCGTGCTGATTTTGCCGCTGCGTATCGCTCGCGGCCTGCGAGGGGTTAAATTTAAAATTCTCGTCGCTGCAGTTCGCGCCGTTTGCGTCATTTGAGTGATTAAATTTAAGACTATCGCCCCGCCCTACTAAATCTGCGCCCTTTTGCTCGCTCGAGGTGCACTCGTTTTGCCGCCACTCGTCTGCGGCGTCTTGCAAGCCGTGCTCTATGGACTTTGCGCCTTGTAGATCGCGCCGCTCATCCGCGGCATCGAAATTTTGCCTCGCGAGCCCTTCGGCGCTAAATTTAGACAAACCGCAAAAGGCTAAATCTAAAATTTTATCCGCAAGGGGGGCATTTTTTGAAATTTGCAAAGCAAGCCCGACGTCCGAAACGTCCGCGCCAAACGATGCTAAAATTTTTAAAATTTCATCGCTAAAGCCCGCAAGAGCGCCTATTTTTTGGGTTATAAATTTATTCATTTTAAAAAGCCGTTCAATATAAATTTCGCACAATCATATCAAATTTTAACTCAAATTGCAAAGCAAAACGCCGCCGTTACGCCTAAATTTCGCTCCGCCTCGCGGGCTTTTAAAGCGCTCTTTTTGCTCCCGAAAATCGCGGATCAAACCGCCCGTTTGTCGCGGCGATAAAAACAAAATTTCAAACGCCATTTTATAAAATCTTAATTCCCTTTCGTATAGAATGCATCGAAATTCCGTTTATAAAGAGCTTGATTAAAACAGAAGTTTGAAGAGCCGAAAAGACTTAAAAACCGAAAATAATTTTAAGATGCTCAAGCTAGTTTTTAAAATTTCACATAAATTCAAGCAGATGAATTTATATGAAATTTAATGACGAGCTAAGATATAGAGCAATAAAATATTGCTACTAAAAAAGCTCTTTGAGCTCTACAAATTTGCATATGTATTTTTATAAGGGTTAGATATGCGCAGTATAGTATTTCTTTTCATAATACCCGCTTTTTTTACCATAAGCTTTTTTGTCGCCTTAATCGCCCCTAAAGGCAAACGCAAACGTTTTTGGCTTTTTGTTTGGTTTGTCGTATTTTTCGGTGACGGATTTATAGTTTCTGCCATATTTCACTGCTACGGATATCTATACGGCAAAATAAACGTCTATGAAAAGCCCGCTATCAGAGCATATTATGCCGGAGAAAAGAAATTTGATCTAGGATTTCCCAAAGCAAATCAATTCTCATCGCAAGATTATACTAAAGACATTGCTTTTACGATGTTGATAAATGGCGATTTGGACTATATAGATTATAGAGTTCAAGCGAAAGATAGTGCCAATAATGGTAAATTTTTTAGAATGTACGTAGATAACAATACTTCAAATAAATGCTTTATGTCGATAGATGAAGAACTAAAGGACTACTTATCCGATAAAAAAATACCCTACTCTGAATTTAAACAACTTTACGACGAGTACCACTCAAAACCTGGCGAGTATAAAGAGATATATTATGATGCTTGGTTTGATAACGAAGAGAGAAAAAAGAGTTACCCGCAGCAACAAAGAATAGTAGTGGACAAAATAATAAAAATAGTGCAAGAACGATATAGAAGCCCAAACCCTATTAATATGAACGGCAAGGTATTTACATGGGACGACTATCAAATAAAGCGGGTTATAGATAGGCTACAAGACGTAGATAAAAAAATGGAATACTACAAGCAAATTTATAAAGACAAATGCATAGCGCGCAAAGAAATCTCCAAAGATGAGATAGCGCCTACCGAGCTTATAGTGGAAGATCCATATCATCTCCTAGAACCAAAGCCTAATATAAAAACTATATTCGATAATATGCTGGGCATGGGATTTAACTACGGTGGAATCATAAAAGATATAAATACGGGCAAGATACTAGCCGACAATATATACATCTATGAGTCTTATCACACTTGGATATTGCAAGCTCTAGTGAGTGCTTTGGGTCCGCAATCTGGCGGTGAGTTTTGGATGTGTAACAAAAATGAAACTAATTCAATAGAAAAGTGTAATCAAAAGATGATAGAGGAATTCTTCAGAAAGGATAGAAAATGAGAAAGTTTGAGGCGCTAAAAACATATGCAGAGCTAGCTTGGGCGGGGTATAGGGGATTGAACAATTAACAAGCTGTGGTAAACTGCCATGGATTTTGGATTTAACCGAGGGCAATTCAGATCAAACAGATCCAAATATCAAATTTGCAAATTTAAATTTACTAATTGTGTGAATTTGTAAAGTAAGTTTAAATTTGTAAATTCATAAAATTCAGTATCAAACGATACTGACCGAGATTGAATTTGCTAGGAAATTTTATAAAAAGGATAAAATTTGGAAAAACTAAAAGAAAATTCGGAAAATAATCAAAATTTAGATAAAAATACGAATTTGGAAAATCAAAACGAACCAAAACTACTTTATAGACTTGATAAAAGAAATCCGTTTTATATGGTTTTTGATTTAATTGTTTATTTGTTGATAGCTTGGATACCGATAATATTTGCTATACCAAATTTTGTTTTTGATATTGGCATATTTAGTCTGATTTTAAATACGTTTTGTGCCTATATTTCGTTTATAGTTTTACAAATTTTATATTCGATAATCTTTTTTGATTATTTTGAAATTTATGAAGATAAAATGGTTTATAAGGATATTTTTGGTTTTAAAATTATATTACATGCGAAACAAATTGATAGATTTTTTTCGTATAGATATTGTGGAGTTACAGAATTAATGGCCATTTTTAGAAAAAGAAGATTTAAAATTTTCCCAACAATATTAATTCTTAGTTTAACTTCTGAACAAGAAAACGAAATAAGAAAAAACTTAGCATATTTAAATATAAAAGATTTTAATAAAAAGGATTAAAATGAGAGATTATGATAAAGCTCCACTCATCATTAAAAATAACTTTATAATGATAATGTATGGTTTTACATTTTTGCTTGTATGTAACACTATAATGATTTATATTGTATTTTTTACTGGTGTTGTCGATTGGAATAGTGGCGAGTTTTTTGAAATTTTAAAAAATGAAATGAGAAATCCAAGATTTAGCTCTGTGGTTGTAGCATTTCCAATAGTCAATATTTGGGCTTTTATTGATTTTATTAGAAAATTTAGAAAACCCGAAAAAGTATATTTATATAATGATAAAGTTTATTGGGATAAACGAGATACAACAGTAGAAAAACAAAATATTGTTTGGGTTAAAAAAAGTATTTATCCTATGATTGGTAAGATACCAGATAACTCGGTTCAAAAAATTTTTGCACCATTTGGTTTTGTTATTGCGGGATTTTTTTTGATTTTATCAAATTTACTTGCTTGTTTAGCAAAATTAGTTGCTTTATTAATTAACAAAGATTATAAATTTATACTATTTTGCACCTTAGTTTTTTATGACAATCAAAAAAATGCCGTAAATGTCTATTTAATGACAAAGCAAGATTATGAACAAGTAAATGAGTATTTATTGCAAAATTTTAATTTACAAATCGAAAATTTAGATAAAAACTACAAATTCTATAAATAGGAGAAAAAATCATGCCAGAAGATAACAATACTTCTAAACTTCTAACAATTCAAGTCAAGGCGTTGCTTGGTATATCAAGCCCACTTTGGATACAATCGATTTCTTGAAAGGAATTCCTGTAAATGTTTTAGCTGACCCTGATAATGTCAAGGTTTTTGATAACTATGTAAAAATCAAATCAGGTGGGCTAAATATGGTTATTCCTATCGTTGATGCGGCTGGTGGGAAAAAAGAGTGGGACGAAGCTACCGCAAGGGGAGCCGGTGATGTAGTACAAGACCTTGCGGTTGGTTCTGCAACAACTGTTTTATATGTTTGGGTTTTTTTGATTCAAATCCTGTCAGCTGAAGTGCAGTGGCTGTTGGCGCTATAGCATTAGGTATTACTTGGGCTAAGAGCCTTAACAAGCGTCGCCTCACTCAAAACGTTTCCTTCCGTATTCGCAAAAAATAAAGAAGGCTTTGTTTTTATGCTCTCTAGCCACTTACCTACCTCCTTTAGAATACCTAAATATTCGTCGCCGTTACTTTTTACCTTGTTTTCATTCTCTAAAAAGAGCAAATAATATTCTCCATCATCGTCTACTTTCAGATGCTCGTGGGTTAAATTTCTTACGTTTGAGCTTCTTAGCCCCGTAAGCAGTCCAAAGATCAAAGCGTTCTTAACGCCGATTTGATGAGGATAGTTCATGATAAATTTAATCAACAATCTCAAATCCGCATTCGCGGAAATATATGAATAGCCTCCAGATTTAGGTATCTTATATAGGTTTTTTAATTGCGTATCGCAAAATAAAAGATTATCGCTTATACCTCTATCTCGCGCGAACCTGAATAAAGAACGGATAATAAAAACAGATCTTTTAAAAGTGCAAATTTCCATTCTTGTAAATAGGGTCTAATATCTGCATTATCTCTTTTTTAGTAATCTTTCCGATATCCTTATCGCTAATGCACTTTAGCCTCGATTGAAATCTAAATCGTAATTTCCTTAACGTCTTCTCGGCAAAAGCGTTATATTCGCAGTAAATTTTAAAAACACTCGCTAGCGTATTCTTTGGAGCCGCCACACCATTGGTATGGCTATTTGATATTAATTTCTTTAACAATATTCTAGCCCCTTCGAATGTTATTTCGTCGGCATTACCTAAAACCTTGATTAACTTGCCACCTTGCGTATAGTGATAGTGCCTGTGTGTTTTAACCGTTCGTCTCTGGCCTGTGAGCTATAAAATTGAACAGCTATAAAATCATCTAAAACTTCGACCATAGTGCGCTTATATTGCGGCAAAATAAAATTCCTGACTACTTATTAGGGTCTGATTTAAAAATTGGATTATCCTTAATTTTGGTAAAAACTTCCGTCATCTTTCTTCCTTTATATAGTAATTTTAGGCAGATTATAGAATTTCCTCAAAGGATTAACAAGGCAGGAGCGCAGAAAAAGCTACTATATAATTTTTTAATATATAGTAGTTTTTCTTAAAATATATGTATCAATCGGTAGTTTTAAGTATTAAGAATTTTTTAAGAGCAATTTTAAAATTCCCAAAAATAGGGCTTAAAAAATTATCTAAAAATTCAAAAAGACTAAAAAATAGGAGAAAATTTAATAGATGGTGCGACCGACGAGATTTGAACTCGTACACCTTGCGGCACTACCCCCTCAAGATAGCGTGTCTACCAATTCCACCACGGTCGCATAAATTTTAAAGCTTAATCTCAAGCCTTGAATTATATAAGTTTAAAGCCCGATTTCTCGGGCTTAGTATTAATTTGCAGCAGCCTTTAAACCCGCTGTCAAAAAAGGATTTACGAAAAGCAAGATAAATGAAATAACTAATGCATAGATAACCTGCGCTTCGATCATCGCTAGCGAAATATACATCGTATTCGATAGCTTGCTAGCTACGCTTGGGTTTCTAGCGATACCGTTAAGCGTCGCGCTAGCGGCATTTCCCATACCTAACGCGCCACCCAAAGCGGCTAGACCTAAAACGACTGCAACGGTAATTGCAGAAAAAGAAACGATCTGAGTGTAAGCACTTAGCTGCTCGCTAGCGAAAGCCGCGCCGCAAAGCGCAAATAACAATACAAGAACTTTTTTCATAAAAGTCTCCATAAATAAATTTTAAAACGAGTTTCGGCTCAATACCCCCTACTCCAACGTTTTAAGTGTGAAATATTATTAAAATTTTGCTTTTGATTTGTTTAATCTGGCGGAATTTGCGTTAAATTTAACAAATCCCGCCAAGCAATCTAACGCTTAGCGTCCAGATACGTATTTAGCGCCGCAACGTAGGCCTTTGCAGACGCCAGCATCGTATCTACGTCAAGCCCTCTACCGATAATGGCGCCCTCGCCCGCAAATTCCACCTTGACGGTTACTTTCGCCAGCGCGTCTTTGCCCTGCGAGACTGCTTTTACTTGATACTCCTTCAGGCTACCGCTGATGCCGCTAATGCGGTCTATCGCCTTAAATATCGCATCCACGCCGCCGTTTCCAAGCGCGCTGTCGCTTAAAATTTCATCCTTATACCTTAGCGTAAGCGCAGTGCTAGCGTGTCCTTTGTTGCAGCTATTGGAGCTTAAAACCAGCACTTCGTAGGTCTTCTCGGCCCCCACGAACTCGTCGTTTACGAGCTCTCTAATATCCTCGTCGAAAACGTCCTTTTTGCTATCGGCGAGCGCTTTAAATTTATTAAACGCAATCTCAATCTGCTCGTTACTAAGCTCATAGCCCAAAGATACCAGTTTATCCTTAAAGGCGTGGCGGCCGCTGTGTTTGCCCAACACGAGCGAGTTTTTATCAAGCCCGATATCCTCGGCGTGCATGATCTCGTAAGTTTCTTTGTGTTTTAACACGCCGTCTTGGTGGATACCGCTTTCATGCGCGAAGGCGTTTTTGCCCACGATCGCTTTATTAGGCTGCGGCTCGATGCCGGTGATGCTCGCGACTAGGCGGCTGGATGGATAAATTTCTTTCAAATTTATATCGGTATAAAGCGGCGCAAATTTATCCCTGCGCGTCTTGATCGCCATTACGATCTCCTCTAGCGCCGCGTTGCCCGCGCGCTCGCCGATACCGTTTATCGTACACTCGACCTGTCTGGCTCCTGCCAAGATAGCGGCTAAGGAATTTACGGTAGCCATTCCCAAGTCGTTGTGATTGTGCACCGAAACTACGGCGCGCCCGTCGATAAGCTTAACGATCTCGCCTATGCGCGCAGTGATCTCATCCGGATAGAGATAGCCCACCGTATCGGGGATATTTATGGTGGAGGCTCCTGCGTTTATCGCGGCGTCGCAGATCTCTTTTAAAAAACCCATATCGCTTCTGCACGCATCCTCGCAGCTAAACTCCACGTCATCGCATAGGCTTTTGGCGTATTGCACAGACTCTACGGCGCGCTTTATGACCTCTTGCGGCTGCATTTTAAGTTTAAATTCCATATGGATGGGGCTTGTGGCGATGAAGGTGTGGATGCGCCCGAGCTTTGCGCCCTTTATCGCTTCGCCCGCAGCCTTGATATCTTTTTCTAAAGCACGCGCAAGAGAGCATACGCGAGCCTTGCTAACGGCACCCGCGATCTTTTCTATCGCGTCAAAGTCCCCCGGGCTCGCCGCTGCAAAACCCGCCTCGATAACATCTACGCCCAGCTTTTCAAGCTGCAACGCAAGATGGATCTTCTCATCCGTATTCATCGACGCTCCGGGGCTTTGCTCGCCGTCACGAAGCGTCGTATCGAAGATTATGATTTTATTTTTGTCCATTACAAATCCTTTCAAATCGTTAAAATTTGGCGAAATTATAGCCGCGCAAGCTTAAAAACAATCGCGGCGATAAAACATATCTGAGATTATTTCGCCATTTCCTCGGGTTTGTCTTTTTTATGAAATTTAGCCGCGCTTAAATTTAAAGCTCCGCGAACTAAACCGTAAACTATATAAACCAAAGTGAGCACCGCCGGGAATTCCAGCCTGAAAAGATATAAAAGCGAGAAAAACACGACGATTAGAAGCACTAAAATTTTAATCGCATTGGGACGTTTTAGGCTGATCTTTTTAAAGCTTGGAAAGCGGATGTTGCTGACCATTAAAAACGATAGCACCGCCATTGCGATGATCAAAAATACGCCAAACCCTTTGGAGAGCTCATATTTTAGATAAATTCCGATCCAAAACGCCATCGTAATCGCTGCCGTTGGTATCGGTAGCCCGATAAAAACGCTAGGCTCGTAGGTTCCCGTAGTGACGTTGAATCGTGCCAGCCTGATCGCGCCGAAAACCACGTAAAGCGCAGCTACGAGCGAGCCGACCTTGCCGTAATCGTGCCCAACCGCGCAGTAAAACAGTAGCGCCGGCGCAACGCCGAAAGCCACTATATCCGCAAGGCTGTCGAATTCCACGCCGAATTTCGACGTCGCATGAGTTAGCCTCGCCACGCGGCCGTCGAGCCCGTCGCAGATCAAGGATAAAATGATATAAAAGATCGCGGCGCTGAAATTGCCTTTGATCGTAGAAATTATGCTGATGACCGCTAAAAATGCACTTGCCGCCGTGAAAAAATTCGGCAATATGTAGATTAATTTTCCCTTTTCCTCTTCCATCTCTTACTCTTTAAATTTTATTTTCGCACCGCTTTTCGTTCGGTGCCGCGGATCGCGCATAAAGCATTTTAGCGCGACCTTCTTAAAATTTAGCGCTAAGTTCCTACTCTGCGCGAGGCTTTAAATTTAAGCCTCGCTCTTTGCGCTTTCGATATCGTCGTTAGCGCCTAAATTTCGCACCAGACGGGTAGGCATACCGTTATCTTTTTCAAATTTAGAGATGATCTCCACGATCTGCTCGCCAGAGACCGTCTCCTTCTCATACAGCGCCTTTACCATCTCCTCGATCGCCGGAGCATAGGTCCTTAGCGTCTCTTTTACCGCCGCATAGCGCTCATCCAGCGTCTTGCGGACATATTCGTCGATCTTAACTGCTGTTACCTCGCTGTAATCCTTGATGCTTTGTCCGCCGTTTAGGAAGGAATACTGCTGCTTTTCTAGCACCGCAAGCCCGAGCGCATCGGTCATTCCGACCTGAGTAGCCATAAATTTAAGCATATCAGTAGCGCGCTGCAAATCGTTGCCCGCTCCGTCGGTAATCTCGCCCAAAAACACATCTTCCGCTGCGCGCCCCGCCAAAAACGTATCAATCTCGGCAAAAATTTCATGGCGCTGATGCAGATATCTATTTTCAAACGGAGAATTTAGCGTATATCCCGCAGCACTCAGTCCGCGCGGCACGATAGTTACTTTAGATACCGGCATCGCGCCTTTGGTAAGCTCGGCGATGAGCGCATGGCCGCTTTCGTGGTAGGCGACGATTCGCTTTTCGATCGGGCTTACGCGGCGCGATTTTTTAGCCAGTCCGATACCGACGCGTTCGATCGCTTCAAGTAGGTCTTTTTGCTCGACCTCCGCCTTTGCCTCGCGACCCGCTAAAAGCGCGGCTTCGTTGATGATGTTTGCAAGATCCGCTCCCGCAAAGCCTACGGTAAGTCGCGCGATCTCTTCGATATCGATATCACGAGCAAATTTAACGTCGCGCATATGCACCTTCAAAATCGCCATTCTGCCGTCAAAATCGGGTCTATCGACCAAAACCTGTCTATCGAATCTGCCCGGACGCAGAAGCGCCGCATCCAGCGTCTCCGGGCGGTTGGTAGCCGCAAGGACGATTACCGGGCTTGATTCAGAGCCAAAGCCGTCCATCTCGGCAAGCAGCTGATTTAACGTCTGCTCGCGCTCGTCGTTACCGCCGCCGATACCGCCTGCGGTTCTACTTTTGCCGATCGCGTCGATCTCGTCGATGAAAACGATCGCCGGAGCCTGCTTTTTAGCGTTATCAAATAGATCGCGCACCCTGCTAGCGCCCACGCCTACGAACATCTCGATGAAGCTGGAGCCCGATACCGAAAAAAACGGCACGTCGGCTTCGCCCGCGACCGCTTTGGCTAGCAGCGTCTTGCCCGTGCCTGGAGGTCCAACCAAAAGCACGCCCTTTGGAATTTTAGCTCCGAGGCTGATATATCGCTCGGGGTTTTTTAAGAAATCTACGATCTCCTTAACCTCCTCTTTTGCCTCTTCGACGCCCGCTACATCGCTAAATTTAACCTTCGGCTTTTCGGCGCTTACCAGGTTTTTGGAGCTTCCGATGCCGAGCATGCCGCCGCCCATATTGCGCTGCATGCGGTTGGCTAAAAACATCCAAATTCCAAAGAAAATTACAAGCGGCAAGACCCAGCTAAAGAGCAGATCGGTCAAAAAGTTGCTCTCATTATACGCGCCGTATGGAATTTTGCGCGATTCTAAAATTTGAACTAGCTCGGGATCATCCACGCGCTTGGCGGTGTAGATTACGTTGCCGACTTGAGCTTTAATCGTGGAGCTTCCGATGGAAACCATGCTTACTTGAGAGTTTTTGATTTGCGATTTTAGCTCGGAGTAAGTTACGTTTCTACTCTCGCCCGAAACGGAGCCCAGCACTCCGCCACTATCAAATCCGCCGCTTGGCGATATCGCTTTAAAGACGACTATCAAAATAAGCGCGAAAATAATAAAAACGCCGATCGGATTTTTATTGAAAAAATTGTTTCCGCCGCCGTTTTGAGGGGGTTGATTATTTGGGTTGTTATTCATATTTTCCTTTCATAAACGAAGCTAAGCCATTCGTTTTGCTTTTTCATCTGCACGAAATTTAAATCCGAAAAAGCTTGCTCTATCCTATCTTTATATTTTTCTAAAATTCCCGACAGCACGAGCTTGCCGCCAGGTTTTAGCGCTTTTTTCAGATCCGCGCTTAGGATCAAAATCACGTCGGCGATTATATTTGCGACGATTAGATCAAACTGCGGCTGCGCGCTTTTGCTTGAACTTTGCTCGCTCAAATTTGAAACGCTGCCGAGCCAAATTTTATCGATCTGCACGCCGTTTTTCTCGGCGTTTTGCTGCGTAGCCGCCACCGCCTGCTCATCGGTATCGCAAGCGCTTACTTTTGCACCCAGTTTTTTCATCGCGATACTTAAAATTCCGCTGCCGCAGCCCACGTCAAGCGCGCTCATGCCCGCGCGAGCAAGCTCGCTAAGCAGCGCCAGGCACATATTGGTGCTTTCGTGATGACCTGAACCGAACGCCAACGCAGGATCGATCAGCAGATCGATTAGCGCGGGATCTTGCGATCTTTCGCACCAGCTCGGACGGACGTAAAATTTACCGACCGCCACAGGCGCGACCCCTTTTTTGTATTCGTCTAGCCAATCTTTGTTTTGCTTTTTTGAAATTTCGATCTGCAGATCGGCGTCTAAATTGAGAGATCGCGCGAGCCCCTTTTTAAACTCTTCAAACGCAAATTTTAAATTTTGCAGATCCTCTTCATCGCGGATTATGAAACGCTCGCCGCGTTCTTCGACGCAGGCAACGCCGAGCTCAAACGCAAAGCTCTTGAAAAGCTCGTTTGCATTCGCGCTTTTTACGATCATCTCATAAAAAAAATCTTTCATAGCCTCACATCGCCTTTAAATTTTAAAATTTGCATATTACTAAAATTTAGTTCAAACTTTGCTTACGCTCGGGCGTTTTTATAGAGCCTCAAACGCCTTTTTAAGATCGAGCGTGCCCTCGTAATACGCCTTGCCGACGATAACGCCTGCGATGAGCTCTGCGTTTTTAAGTGCGATTATGTCGTTTATATCTTTAACGCCGCCGCTTGCGATAGTGTCGATACCACTAGCTTTCGCGATAGAGCGGCTAAATTCTACATTTACGCCGCTTAGCATACCGTCGTGCGATATGTCGGTGCAGATGATCGCGCAAACGCCCGCGTCCGCGTAGTCTTGCGCCAGATCGGTCGCTTTTACGCGGCTTAGCTCCACCCAGCCCTCGGTTGCTACGAGCCCCTCTTTTGCGTCTATGCCCACGACGATGCGGTAAAGCTTCGCCATCCCCCTTACGAAATCCGGGTTTTTAAGCGCCGCCGAGCCCAGGATAAATCTATCTACGCCCAAGCTCAAATACTCCTTTATGCGCGCTTCGTCGCGGATGCCGCCGCCCACTTCTACGCGCAGGCGCGTGCTTTTTACGATCCGCTCGATCGCTTTGAAATTTACCGCCTCGCCCGCAAACGCGCCGTCCAGATCAACCAGATGCAGCCACTTAGCGCCGAGATCTTCAAATTTTTTGGCTAGCTCACAGGGGTCTTTGGAATAAATTTTTGCGCTTTGCATCTCACCCTTGCTAAGGCGTACGGCGCATCCTTGTTTCAGATCAATCGCAGGGAAAATTTCCATCACAGCTCCGTAAAATTTTTAATGATTTTTATGCCCGCATCGTGGCTTTTTTCGGGATGCGGCTGAAAGGCAAATACGTTTTCGCGCCAGATCGCGCTTGTAAACTCATAGCCGTAAAACGTGGTCGCAAGCGTGATCTCGCGCGCGCAAAGGACGTGGTAGGAGTGCACGAAATACAGATACTCAAACTCGCTTAGGCCCCCGTTTATCGGCGAGCGCTTGATAAAATGCGCGCTGTTCCAGCCGACATGCGGGATCTTTAGGCTTTCGGCGCGGGCAAAATTTTGTCCGCAGCGCTCGCTAGGCTCTGCCCTGTCTGGATTAAATTCCGTCCCGCCCGGTCTAAATTTCATATCCTCGGACCCAGATTCCGCCCCCCGAATATTAAATTTCGTTTTGTCAAATTTCACGACGCGACCGGGTAGAATTCCAAGCCCGCTACGCGCGCCGAATTCTTCGCTTTGTTCAAACAGAAGCTGCATCCCTAGGCAGATGCCTAAAAAATATCTGCCGCTTGCGACGAACTCTTTAATCGCTTCGTCCATACCGCTTGCGCAAAGCCTATCCATCGCCTCGCCGAATGCGCCAACGCCCGGAAGCAGAGCTTTATCGCAGCTCAAAAGCTCCTCAGGGCTGCGCGCGAGAGTAAATTTAGCGCCGCAAAAACTAAGCGCGTTCATCACGCTTCGGATATTGCCCGCGCCGTAATCCACGATACCGATCAAGCCGTGCCCTTCATATCGTTTAATCGGTGCGAAAACTCGGGCACGATGCGCTTTAGCTTATCCGCAACCTGCGCGTCCTCACACTCCGAAAGCTCCTCGATCTGCGAGCTTAGCTCTTTCAGGTCGTATTTTGCGGAGTGGGTTACGAAGATTGATTGATACTTCGTGCTCTTGTCATTTTCGTCGATCAAAAGCTCCTCATAAAGCTTCTCGCCTGGGCGCAGACCGACAAATTTAATGCCAAGCTCCTCCTTGCCCGCAAGCTGCAGCATTCGCTTGGCAAGATCGGCGATCCTTACGGGCTCGCCCATATCCAGCACGAAAAGCTCGCCGCCCTGCGCGATAGAGGCGGCTTGAAGCACGAGCTGGCACGCCTCGCTAACGAGCATAAAATATCTCGTAATCTCGGGGTGCGTAACGGTAAGCGGCTCGTTCGCTTCGATCTGGCGTTTAAATTTAGGGATGACGCTGCCGCTTGAGCCGAGCACGTTTCCGAAGCGCACCGCGACGATCTGCGTGTCGCTTGCCGCGTCGTTGGAATTTAGCGCGTAAAGCTCGCAGATACGCTTCGTCGTGCCCATAATGTTCGTCGGTCGCACCGCCTTATCGGTCGAGATCAAAACGACCTTTTTCGCGCCGTATTTTTTGGACAGATCGATTACGTTTTTTGTGCCGATGACATTATTTTTGACCGCTAGATGCGGGTTAAACTCGCATAGCGGCACGTGCTTATACGCCGCTGCGTGCACGACTACTTCGGGATGAAATTCTGCAAAAACCTCCTCCAGCTCATGGCGATAAACGACGTTTATCATCTTTAACTCGTTGCGCGCATCCGCGCCGGTGGCTTCGTTAATCGAGTAGAGGTTAAACTCGCTGTGTTCGACCATGATAAGACGCTTTGCGCCAAATTTCAAGCATTGCTTACAAATTTCGCTTCCTATCGTGCCGCCCGCGCCCGTTACCAGCACGATCTTGTCTTTGATAAAATTTTCAATCGCCTTGGTGTCGAGGTCTTTGGGCTTGCGCGCGAGCAGATCCTCGATCGATACATCGCGGATCTTTTTGCTCTCATCCTCCAAAAGCGAAAAGAGCTTGATATCCTTTAGCCCGTACGCAAAAAGCTCGTCGTAGAGCTCCTTTAACTCGTCCGGATACAGCGCCAGCGCGATGATTGCGGTTTTGGCGCCGCTATCTTTGATCATCTGCGGAATTTCGCTCTTAGCCCTGACGACGTAGTTTTCGCAATACGTTCCCACAAGCTCTGCCCGTCCGTCCACGACACCCACGGGATAGTAGTTGATATATTTTTGCCGCATACCTTTTAGGACATGAAAGGTCTTGCTCGTAGCGCCCACGACGATGCAGGGCTCGTTATTCGTGATATTTTTCTTCTCGCTTAGAAACATCCGCTTTGAAATTCTAATCCCACCGATTAAAATAAACGAGATCGCTGCATCGATGATGATGACCGAGCGCGGGAAGGGGTTAAAAATTTTACTCGCTAGAAAGAATAGGATTAAAAAGGTAAGCGCCGCCATAACGTGCGCATAAAATAGCTTTCTCGCTTCATATAGGCCGAAAAATCTCCACGGAACTAAATAGATCCGCAAAAACCAAAAATAGAAAATTTTAATCGCAGTAAGGCTCGAGGCGCTAAGCAGCGCGCCTTTATAGAATTCGTTCGGTATATCTCCGCTAAATCGCAGCAAAAACGCAATGTAAACGGAGAGGATCGAGATAAAAATATCTCCTAGCAAAAAAAACGCGAAGCGGCTAAATTTAGTGGGTTTTAACAGCATCAGATGTTTTCTTTTACGATTTTTACGACGCGCTCGATCGTCTCGTCGCTCATATCGGTGCCGCTAGGCAGGCAAATTCCGCGCTCAAACATATCCTCGCTCGTGCCGTCAACTACGCTAAGCGCGCCTGCGAAGATGCTTTGCAAATGCATCGGCTTCCAAAGCGGACGAGATTCGATGTCGGCTTTGTTTAGAGCGTCGATAACCTTTAGATGAGCGCCCTTTTGCTTAAATAGTAGCGTGCTAAGCCATCTATTACCCTCGCCGCCTTCAACTTCGGGCATAAGCTCCACGTCGGCGCCTCTAAACAGATCCTTGTAAATTTTAAAAATTTCGCGCTTTCTCTTTACGCGCTGCGGCAAGACCTCCATCTGACCTACGCCGATAGCGCCTAAGACGTTGCTTAAGCGGTAGTTGTAGCCGTAGTCCTTGTGCTCGTAGTGAAGCAGCGGCTCGCGCGCCTGGGTGCTTAAAAATCTAGCCTTAGCCACTAGCCCCTCATCGTTTGAGATCAGCATTCCGCCGCCTGAGGTAGTGATGATTTTATTGCCGTTGAAACTTAGCGCGCCGCATTTTCCGATGCCGCCTAATGCCCTGCCTTTATAAAATCCGCCCAGCGCCTCTGCGGCATCCTCGATAACATCAATGCCTTCGTTCGCGCAAATTTCGCATATCTCATCCATCTTCGCAGCCTGTCCGTAAAGATGCGTGATTATGATCGCCTTTGGCTTTTTCGGCGATTTTTTGATCGCTTCTTTAAGCAGCTTCGGGCTTAAATTCCAACTCTCGTCGCTGTCTATCAGTACCGGCACGCAGCGCTCGTAAAATATCGGATTTAGCGACGCCATGAAGGTAAACGTGGAGCCAAGTACCACGTCACCGTCCTTTACGCCGCTGCAGCGAAGCGCTAGATGAAGCGCCGCCGTGCCTGCGTTTAGCGCCAGCGCGCCGCGCGTGCCAGTATAGGACTTCACTGCGTCTTCAAAGCGATTGACATATTCGCCCAAAGGCGCGATATAGTTGCTCTCAAATACCTTTTTTATATACTCAAGCTCATCGCCGCCCATATTCGGCGGGCTTAAAAATACTCTTGCCATCTCTATCCTTCCTTGATTTAAAATTTAACCTCGCGCATCGCAAGGCTAAATTTAGCTTTCGGCATTAAATTTAAATGCTCGGATTTTATCACTTTTAATGCTATAAATTTTAAATTCAGCCATTTTTTTTAATCACGCGAGCGGGCACGCCTACGGCTACGCTGTCGCTAGCTATGTCACGCACGACCGCAGCGCCCGCGCCGATGATGCAGCGCTGCCCGATACTTAGCCTCTGAATGACGCTAGCGCCGATGCCAATGTGCGAAAACGCCCCCACCTTCACGCCGCCCGCAAGCGCCGCGTTTGGGCTAATGTGCGCAAACTCGCCGATCTCGCACTCATGCTCGATCACGACGCCTGAATTGATTATCGCGCCGCGACCAATTTTAGCTCGCGCATTTATCACGGCGCCGGGCATTACGACCGCGCCCTCGCCGATAGCAGCGCTTGGGCTAACGATGGCGCTTTGATGAATTAGCGTCGCTATCTCAAAACCCGCGCGCGCTACCTTCTCTTGTATCTTTGCGCGGGTTTTATTATCGCCGATTGCGATTATTACGGGGTGTTTCGGCAGATCCTCGCTAAATTTAAGCCCCGCCGCGTCGTCTAAAAAAACGACCTCGCTAAATTTAGCCCCGCGCGCAGCTAGCGCGATGTCGGCAACCACTAGCCCGTGTCCGCTCGCGCCGTAAACGTAAATTTTAGTTGTGTCCATTAAATTTCTCCGTCGTCGCCATGCCCTCTTTATTCACGCCCTCTTTCGCAAGCACCTTTTTAATCGTCAAAAGCGCGATCTTAAGATCGAGCGCGAAGCTTAAATTTTGCGCGTAATACGTGTCGAACTCAAATTTTTTCTCCCAGCTGATCGCGTTGCGACCGTTTACCTGCGCAAGCCCCGTGATGCCCGGGCGCACGCTGTGCCTAAGGCGCTGCTGCGGCGAATAAAGCGGCAAGTATTCGATCAGTAAAGGGCGCGGTCCGATGAAGCTCATATCGCCCTTTAGCACGTTGAAAAGCTGCGGCAGCTCATCCAGGCTTAGCGCGCGGATCTTTTTGCCGTAATCGTTCAGCCGCGCTTCGTCGGGCAGAAGCTCGCCGTCAGCGCCGCGCTCGTCGCTCATCGTTTTAAATTTGTAAATTTTAAAAATTTGCTCATCAAACCCTGGGCGAGATTGCGTAAAAATCGTACTTTTGCTAATATGCTTGCGGATCAAAAACCACGTAAGCGCCATCACGGGCGAAACCAAAATAATCAAAATCAAAGCCGCCGTAAAATCGAGCGCGCGTTTTAAAAAGCCCCTATACATCGATGAATTTCCTATAAACCTCTAAATATTTTTCCGTGACGATCTTTTCGTCGTAATTTGCAAGCACCATCTCGCGTCCGTTTTGCCCGAGCCTCTCGCAAAGCGCAGCATCGTCCAATAAAATTTCGATCTTTCGCGCAAGATCACCCGCGTCGCGAGTGCGGCAAATTAAGCCGTTGATGCCATCTTGTACCGCCTCTACGCAGCCGCTACAGTCGCTTACCACGCAGGCTCGCGCCATGCTCATCGCCTCTAAAACCGTGCGCGGAAAGCCCTCCTTGTAGCTAGGAAGTGCCAGTAGGTAACTAGCCTTCAAAAGCTCTGGCACGTCGTTTCTGGCGCCTAGATAATGCACCGCACCGCTTTGCAAAAACGCAGGATCAGCGGTGCTTTTATTGCCCGCAAAACCCTCGCCCACAAAGACAAATTTTGCATCCGATCGATCTTTTAAAATTTCTGCTGCTTCGTAGAATTCTCTCACGCCCTTATGCCACATCGCGCGAGCTATCATCAGCACGATCTTTTTGCCGTGCAAATCCTCGCCCAGATCCGCTGCACTAACGATTTTGGGGTTGAACCTTTCAGCATCTACGCCTACACTTTTAATCCTTATGACCTTTTGCTTCGCAATAAGCCCGCGAGATAGCATATAATCGGGATCGGCATCGTTTACAAATACGCAAGCATCCGCCTGCGAAAATGAAAATTTATAAAGCTTCTCCAAAACCGCTCGCACGAACCTTGTTTTAATATCATCGTCGATATAAAAGCTGCCCAGCCCCTCGACTAAGTTTATTACATATTTTATACCCGCCTCTCGAGCCGCCAGTGTACCAAACACGTTTGATTTGTGCGCAGCTGTTTGCAGCAGGTCCAAATTTAGCCTCTTTAGCTCGCGCGCAAGGGCTTTGGTGTTGCTAAATACGGTAAACGGATTTAAGCTCGCTCGATCAAGATCGTAGGTTACGGCATTAAAATCGCGCGCTAAATCCTGCGTATAAGCGCCACGAGGGGCAATTGCAAAAACCTCGTGCCCGCGCTCTTTTAAAGCCTGCATTATCGGGCGGCGAAAGAAATGTAAGCTCATATCGGCATGGCTTAAAAACCCTATGCGAGCCATATGCTGCATTCCTTGCTTGGCGTTGCGAGATTAAATTTCATAAATTTCTCCTTAGATTGCGGCAAAATTTTATCTAGTGCTTTAATTTATAAACTTTCACAGCAGGGCTTAAGATCACAGGCTCAAATAGCTCGGGCCTATATCTTTCAAATACAAAAAGCTGAATG
>NZ_CALIBF010000196.1 GCF_938045465.1 uncultured Campylobacter sp. | reverse complement strand
ATTTTGTTTTTGATTTTCGCAGGCGGCGAAAGCGCGCAACAAAAGGGCGCAAATCTCGCTCAGCTTTCGCTAAGCGGCGCGATAATGGACGATAGCGAAATTTTAGAAAAGATCGAAACTCTGAAAAACGACGAGGCGATCAAAGGAGTGCTTCTGCTGATCGATAGTCCCGGCGGCGCACTAAGCCCGAGCGTGGAAATTTCGCTGGCTATCAAGTCGTTAAACTCACGCAAGCCGGTCGTTGCTTACGCCAAGGGCACGATGGCGAGCGGCAGCTATCTAGGCGGCGTGTGGGCGAGTAAAATTTACGCAAATCCGGGCAGCTTCATCGGCTCTATCGGCGTGATTATGCAGGGCTTAGATGTGAGCGAAGCGGCCGCTAAGCTAGGCTTTGCCGAACAGATCGTCAAAGCGGGCGAGCTCAAAGAAGCAGGCACGATGATGCGAAAATGGAGCGACGCGGAGCGCGCGAGCCTGCAAGCTCTGGTGGATGAGAGCTATGAGCTATTTACGCGCGAGGTGGCGCAGGCGCGCTCGCTGGATCTTAGGAAGCGCGATACATGGGCGAATGCGCGAGTATTTTTAGCTAGCGGCGCCAAAGGCGTCGGACTCATCGACGAGGTAGGCTCTTTAGAGGACGCTAAAAGCGCACTCGTAAAGGCTAGCGGCGTAGCAGATCCGATCTGGCAGGAGCCTTCGGCGTATGAAAAGGTGATGGATAAGCTGGCAAATAAAAGCGAGAGCTTAGTGCGTGGTGCATTCGGCGCGAAGCTGATGGCGTATTAGAATTTTAGAAATTTTAAATTACGAGGGAATTTTAAGAGTAGAATTTTGTATGCGAAAGCTACGCTGGATTCGATTTCTTTTAAATTTCCTCGCTTTTTCATTCGGTCTTTTCTTTAAAATTTTATCTTTTTACGAATTTTTTCTTCGTTTAAAACCCCCTCATTTTCTCTCAATTATTCAGCCCCCTTTAAGCATCGCTCTTGTATAATCACAATTCTGTTTCGCA
>NZ_CALIBF010000195.1 GCF_938045465.1 uncultured Campylobacter sp. | reverse complement strand
AAAAGCCGTAAAACAGGGCCTTTAAAAAAATCAAAAAACTAAAAATAGGGGGAAAATTTGATAGATGGTGTCCTGCGTTGGATTCGAACCAACGACCCCCTCATTAAAAGTGAGATGCTCTACCTACTGAGCTAGCAAGACATCGTAAGAAGTGGCGCGACGAATGGGGCTCGAACCCACGACCTCCGCCGTGACAGGGCGGCATTCTAACCAGCTGAACTACCGTCGCACCAAAAATCACACTCGCAGCGCAAGTGCTAAAGAAGTATGAAATCCAAGGATTTCAAAATGGTGGTCGCTGTAGGGATCGAACCTGCGACATCCACCTTGTAAGGGTGGCGCTCTACCAGCTGAGCTAAGCGACCGTTTGGGTTTAAAAAAGAAATGTGATTATATATCCAATACGATTAATTTTCACTTAAACAATGATGAAAAGACTGAAATTGTGCTATACTTGCGACATAAAATTTTATCAAAGGCTCGGTAAATTTAGATGAAAAAGTTGCTTTTCGCCCTGTTTTTGGCGCTTCAAGCCCCCGCCTACTCGCCGAACGAGATCGTAAACGCCATCGCCGCAGTAGCGCAAAACGAAGGTGTAAAGCCTGAAATTTTATACACTATCGTCAAAATCGAAAGCGACTTCGAGCCCTACACGATCTCCTTTTTGACGAACAAAGCAAACGCCGATTATTTCGCGAGCCTGCGCAATCAAAATATTCGCATCAAGACGAGCAACTACAGCCTAAATTCCAGCAAATGGGTCGTTACGATCATACCGGCAAACGAAATTTACGCCGTGCAGATCGCCAAGTACCTCTACGAGGATGGCTTTAGCATCGACGTGGGGCTCGGGCAGCTAAACGCCGTAAATTTCAGCCAAAATGAGATAGATTATATATTCAACCCGATGTACAACCTTACCAAATGCGCCAAAATTCTGCGCAAATGCTGGAACGCCAAAAATAAAAATATCAAAGACACGATCGAGTGCTACAACTACGGCATGCGCAAACGCTACTCAAACCCTTACTACAAGCGCTTTTACGAGCATTACGAGAAATTTTTCGGCAAGCCCTATTAAGAGTTAGCAAAATTTCGCTAAAATCGCGCAAATTTTAAAAAAGGATATTTCATGATACTGATCGCAGGACCCTGCGTGATCGAAAGCCGCGAGCTGATAATGAAAGTCGCGGAAAGTTTGCGCAAATTTAACGAAATGAGCGGGGTGGAATTTTACTTTAAAAGTAGCTTCGATAAAGCCAACCGCACCAGCATCTCAAGCTTCCGCGGCCCGGGGCTGCAGCGCGGCTGTGAAATTTTAACCGAGGTAAAGGAAAAATTCGGCTATAAAATTTTAACCGATATCCACGAAAGCTACCAGGCAGAGCCCGTCGCGCGCGTCGCCGACGTGCTGCAAATACCCGCGTTTTTGTGCCGCCAAACCGACCTACTCGTCGCCGCAGCCAGCACGCAAGCGGTAGTAAACATCAAAAAAGGTCAGTTTCTATCGCCGCAGGCGATGAAACACAGCGTCGAAAAGGTACTGCAAACCCGCAGCGCACGGGCTTATACCCCGCAAAGCGGCGCGGCATCTAGCGATACAAAGGCCGCTCAAAACAGCGCCTGCTCTAGCGATACCGAAATTTACAGCGCGCAAAGCGATGCTCGAAGCAGTACAGATAGCGGATCTTCGGCATTAGACGCGCAAAATTATTGCGGTGCACGATTGAACGCGCAAAATTCCACCCATGCTTGCGATGCTTCAAACGCCGTAAATTCTACTCAAAGCGCCCCGCAGCCAAGCGACGAAGGGATGCACGATCTGGCGCGCCGCTACGGCGTTTGGCTCACCGAGCGCGGCAGCACCTTCGGCTACGGAAATTTGATCGTCGATATGCGCTCGCTGCCGATTATGCGCGAGTTTGCACCGGTTATTTTTGACGCGACGCACAGCGTGCAGATGCCTAGTATCGGCGCTACGAGCGGCGGCGACTCGCACTTCGTGCCGTACCTTGCACGAGCGGCGGCGGCCGTGGGCGTGGACGGCTTTTTTTACGAGACGCACCCTGATCCCGCTCGCGCACTTTCGGATGGGCCGAATATGCTAAATTTGCAGCAGCTCGAGCGCGTCGTAGCGCAGACGCTCGCGATTCAAAAAGCACTCGGATTTTAGAGTGGGCGGCTGTAAAATTTCAAATTTAGGCTAGCGAGTTTAAATTTTAATTTCGCTTCGCTGCGCACGCTAGCCGATTTTCGTACTTTGCGCTAATAAATTCTATATGCAAGGGCGTGCTTCAAGCGCAGCGAGTTTGCATATCGCGCGCTAAAAATTTCAAATGTATTGCGATAAAATTTAGCGCATTTATAAATTTACTCTGCGAGCTTCACTAAACTTCGGGGGCTTTGATAAAATTTATGCGGCATAGGGCGATCGCCAGGCCGCGAGCGGGGCAATTTCGCTGCGCTAAATTTAAAATTTTAAAAGCCTAGTGCGCAGAATTTAACCATAAATTTTGCACCGAATTTCGCAGCCGACAAAGTAAAATTTAATCTAAATTTACGCGCAAATTCCGATCGTCTAAGCCGTCATAGTGCGACCTGCCGCATAAAATTTAAGTCAAAATTAATGGGGCAGGGATATAATTCAAGCCTAAAATTCTTTTAAAGGATATTTATGGGTTACGTAGAGTCTAACCTTCTAAATGGCGAAACTGTAATTGCTAAAGCTAAAATTCACTGGGCGGTTTTTATCTCCGCTATCATCATATTGATTCCCGCGATAGTTGGAATCATAAATAAAGATGATAGACTTTCATTCATATGCTTTGGCGGTTTTATAGCGGCGCTAATTCACGGATTTGTTGTTTTAAAAACAAACGAGCTTGCTATCACAAATCAGCGTATAATCGGCAAAAAGGGTCTTATCAGTCGCGAAACGGCGGAGCTAAAATATGAAAAAATCGAAAGCATATCCGTAATGCAGAGTATCTTGGGACGAATTTTAAAATTCGGCACCATAGTGGTGCGAGGTACCGGCGGCACGGCAGTTAGCTTCCAATTTGTCGCTAATCCAGTAGCGTTTAAAAACAAGGCGATGGAAAAGATCGGCTAGACTTTTTTCATATATGAAATTTCAGCCAAATCATAAAATTTACGTCGCAAATTTTATCTATGCCGCGCCGGCTTTTAAAATTCCAAGCAATTTGTGCTTGCACCGCCGCAGGCATTTTATCTAAAATTTTGTTTTTGTCGCTATAATGCGGCTTCTTGACCTTTTCGTCTAGTGGCTCAGGACGTTGCATTCTCAGTGCGAAAACGCGTGGTTCAAATCCCGCAAGGGTCGCCATTATGGACTTATACAAGCCTCTTGATTTTAAACGATAAATTTATCTATGATTTTATCATGGGCTTTCATACAAGCCGTCCGATTTCAAATAATAGATTTTATCCGCGATTTTATCGATGAAATTTTTATCGTGTGAGACGATAACCTCGCTTACGTCAAGCCCCGCCAAAATCCCCGCTACGCGCTCTTGCATCGCCTCGTCAAGCGCCGTCGTAGGCTCGTCCAGTAGCAGTATCCTAGGCTCGCATACCAGCGCGCCCGCAAGCGCCACCAGCTTTTTCTCGCCGCCGCTTAGATGAAAGGGCACCCGCTCGCACAGATGCTCGATTCCCAGGCGCCGTAGCGTCTCCAGCGCCTTACGCTCGATCTGCTCTTCGCTTAAAATTTCAAGCTTTTTTAGATGGTCGTTTTCGCTGCCCTGCCTTAAAATTTGCGCATTACGACCAAAAAATTTAGAAAAAATTCCACGCCTTTTCTCCGCATTTTGCGCTCGTTTTAGCCGCTCATTTTGCGCACGCAGGCTAAATGCGACGTCCTCAAACACGCTCGCGCACAAAAATTGATCGTCGCTGTTTTGAAACAAAAACCCGATCTCGTGGCGAAATTTTGCAAAATCCTCCGCACACTCAAGCTTCTCGCCGAAAAGCTCGATTTCGCCCTCGCCCCATTGCCTTAGGCCACCTAAAATTTGAAGCAAGCTCGTCTTGCCCTGCCCGTTCGCGCCCAAGATCGCCACTTTTTCCTTATGCCCTACGCTCAAATTTACGCCGCGAAAAATTTCTCGCTCGCCGTTTTTAGCGCTTATCCCATACGCCTTAAGCGAACAGCTCATAAGATAGCTCCGATTTTAATAGATACGCACGTCAGCACGAACGCCAAAAACGAGGCCTCCGAGACGCTCAAGCCCTCGCGACGCTCGTAAAATAGCCTACCGCAAAACCCTCGCGCGCTCATCACCAGGCTTAAATTTCTTGCTTGCTCAAGCGCCGAAATCGCTAAAATCCCAACTAAATTTGCATAAATTTTATAGGTGAAAATTCCGCTCGTCCCTACAAATCCGCGCATGCGCAAAAGAGCTTGCAGCCTTGCTAGATCCGAGCGTAAAAAATTTACGAATCGCCCGCAGCAATACACCAAAGAGCTTAGCTTTTCGCCGAGCCCGAGCCCGTAAAATCCGCGCGCGAAAAAATATTCGTCCTTGCCGTAAAATAGTAAAATCGCAAACGCCATTATCAAATTCGCGCGCAAAAATATCACGCCCGCAAGCTCGTAGTTGCCGACTATGGCGGGGCTTAACGCGCTTAAAATCGCAAAGATATTTAATACCGCAAGCCTTGTGCAGACCGCGCGCGCAATCGAAATTTTAAGCGCAAAAAGAAGTAGCGGCGGGGCAAAAAACGCCGCGTAAAGCTGCCCGCTAAGTCCGACGCCGAAGCTGAAGATGAAAAACGCGAGCAGTGATACGGCGGGGCTCATTTGCGCGCTCTTTTCGCTAGCCACATTAAGCCAAAAAAGCCGAAAATCAAGGCCAAACAAAGCGCGATTTTAGGCGCCTCGGCGGACTGGCTTTGAAACGCCATGCTCCTAATATCGCCCTTAGGGCTTTTTTTTGGCAAGATGCTTTGCGAGGCGGAATTTTCCAAAGGCTCGGAAGCACTTGAAATTTTATTTTCAGGCGTACTAGCTTTCGGCGCGATATTTTCGGACGTGCGGGCTTTGGATCCGCTATCTTTCGATGCGGAATTTTTAGCGGCGTTCAAATTTTGCGGCATAGGATTTTCAGAAACGTCAGAATTTCGCGGCGTGGAATTTTCAGGATCACCGGAATTCTGCGGCGCAAAGTTCTCGGCGCTAAATTCCATCTGCGCGCCGTGCCCTGCACCTCCGTAAATTTGAATAGTAAAATTTTTAGCCGGGATCTTTATGCTCGCAAGTCCCTCTTTATCGGTCCTAGTGCGCAAAATTTCGCGCCCGTCCGCACTGATTAAAACTTCGCACTCCATACAGGGAGAATTTTTATAAAAATAACTATAAATCGCCACTCTATCGCCCTCTTGCGTCGCGAAAAGATGAAGCGCATGCGAAAATGCGAAGGAGCTCAAAACCGCTAAGAAAAATAGCGCTCTCATCGCCTTTGTCCGCCGTAAAATTTCGCAATAAAGCTAAGCGCAAAAAGAGTGATGATCCCTTCCAAAACAGCTAAGATTGCGCCTTCGAGCGAGATGAGTGTCGCGATAGCAAAAAACTCCCGTCCGCTGATGAAAAGCACGAGATCAAGAAGCAGCATCGAGCAGACGATCGGCACGAAACCCGCCAAAAATAGATAAATTTTTTGCATG
The DNA here is from genome assembly GCF_938045465.1 of uncultured Campylobacter sp. Classification (GTDB taxonomy): domain Bacteria; phylum Campylobacterota; class Campylobacteria; order Campylobacterales; family Campylobacteraceae; genus Campylobacter_B. The sequence goes on along the minus strand of NZ_CALIBF010000195.1, from coordinate 6,858 downwards.
CGCACTTTTAGCTCTTGCGCTTTTGCGGCGGCGGCAAAGAGCCCGCCCAAAACCGCTGGAAAGCCGATGACTGCGGTATTTACGCCTAGCACGCTAAGCCCTCCGAAGCCGAAAAATACCCCTTGTAAAAATAGCGCGACAAAAATCGCCAAGATCGCGCGCGAGCCCAAAAACGCGCCCACGAGCCCGCTTAGCATCAGGTGCATGGAGCTGACCCCCACGGGCAGGTGCACAAAAGATGCGACGAAAAACAGCGCGCTAAAACATGCGATCCTAGGGATCTCAGCCTGCTTTACGCGCCATAAAATTGCCGCTACCGCAGGCGCCGTAACCGCCCAGCCTGCGAGCAGCACGGGCGCACTCAAAACTCCTTCACTAATGTGCATGACTCGCCTCCTTTAAATCGCTCCCGCTTTTTAGACGCACAAAAACGCGCGAAGTGGCTAAATTTAAGGCATTTGCGAACTTTACGATAATCGCTTTGATTACTACAGGTCTTGCTTTTACGGCTTTAATCACGACAGAATTTTCGGCTGTAAAACTCGCGGCTTGCGTCCTATTTGCGGCGGCTGTTAGCGCAAGACTCGAAGCAGCCTCGGAACTGCTTACGGAACCGGCAAATTTGATAAATTTTACGGCTCGCACGGTGCAAGAATTTTTAATTGCTGTATTTGCGGAAGCGGCAAGTAGATTTCGCGACGTAAAATTTGAGGCTCCGAGCGATCTCGGTGCGACGCTCGCGCAGTAAAACAGAGCCTGTGAAATTTTAAAAGGTAGGGTTTGCAAAATTTCAAAAAACGAAATTTTACGTGCTGGTATTTTAAGCTCATAAATCCATGGATATGAAATTTCGCGGCTCGAAGCTACTAAGAGCGAATTTCTACGCTTGCGAAAAATCGCGAGCAGAGCAATACCATCGCTCGAAGCTCCTAGGCGCGGATTTCTACCAAGCAAAATTTTATGCAGCAGAGCTACGTTACTTAAAATTCTACTCAGAGAAATTTTGCTCCGTAAAGTTTTAACCAAACCCCGAGACGCAGACTGCGCGCGGGTGCAAAACAACAAAATTTCGCCCCGTAAAATTTTAGCCGCAAAATTCGCTGGAAATTTTACACCCAAAAGCAAAACGCGCGAAAATAAAATTTCAAAGCCCTGCCAAAGCGTAAATTTAAATTTATCCGCGGCGGCGCAAATTTTGCCCGAAAAAAGAGATCTCCCCGAGCCGCTCCCCTATTTTTTCAGCTCGTCTGCCTTGATCCAAAGTACGGCTCCCAGCTCATTTACGGGCTGCTCGCTTCCTTTGGCGGCTTCCTCCTCGCTAAGAGCCGCAAAGCCCCACCAGCCGGCAACCGGCATCACGAAGCTAAACTCGCCCGCGCCGTTGGTTTTAACGACCTGTGTGACATGCGCCTCGCTAGGGGCTTTGTAGCCCTTATCGTTATATAGCTCGATCTCCACGTCCGCGCCCGGGACGGGCTTTCCATGTAGTAAAAAAACTCCGCTAAATATCTCGCCCGCATACAGCGCATAAGGCCGCACTAGCGGCACGATCTCCGCCTCTAGCCCGAGCGGCTTATCCCAGCCTTCGCCCGCGCCGTAAGCATCGACGTAGGTTTTGGTGATATGGCGGATCATCTTGCGCTCAGCCGGCTCGGCATAGGGTTTGGGATCGAAATAAAACGCTAAAAGCGATGGCTTGTCCGCTTTAAATTCCGCCGCGAAATAGGAATTTTCGCCCTTTTTCTGCTCTTTTAGGCTGCCTAGGAGCGATTTTTTCTCTCCGTCAATAAAAACGCCGAATTCTGCGGGCTTTTGTAGATTCATAGACTCCTGTAAAAACGGATGGGAGAATTCCAAATTTAGCTTTAAAGTAGCATCTTTTTGATCCTCTACGACATTTTTATCCGTTGTAAAAACGCCAAAATGCGCGAACGCAAGGCTCGCCGCGAAAATTCCTAAAAAAGCAAATTTTGCCTTCATGTAATACCTTTCATAATAAAATATTACGGAATTGTATCACTTTTTTTCATCCGTATTGCTTAAATGTGGGTTTATTTTGAGTATTTAAAGCAAACTTTAGTTAAAATGTCGCAATTTAAATTACCAAAAAGAGGTAGAAAATGATAAATTTAAAACTTATCGAGACGAATTTCGACGAATTTAATAAAAAACTCATCGCCAAAAAAGTCCCGCCGCAAACCCTGCAATCGCTACTGGATGCCTACAACGAACTAAAATCCAAAAAGACGGAGTTAGAGAACCTTCAAGCCGTGCAAAATGCAAAGAGTAAGGAGCTCGGCCTCGCCGCGCGCGAGGGCAAGGACGTAGGCGCGCTAAAATCGCAACTTGAAGAAAACAAGCAAAAGATCCAAAGCCTAAGCGAGCTCGTAAATGAGCGCGAACAAAGCTTAGAGGCGATCGCCGCGTGCGTGCCAAATATCATCGACGACGACGTGCCGATCGGCGCGGACGAGAGCGAAAACGTCTGTATCAAAAAGGTGCTGCAGCCGCGCATATTCGACTTCGCGCCCAAGCAGCACTTCGAGCTCGGCGAGGCGCTGGGATGGCTTGATTTCGAGCGCGGCGTCAAACTCAGCGGCAGCCGCTTCACCGCGATCCGAGGTCTTGGCGCAAAACTGAATATGGCTCTCATCAACTACATGATTGAATTTAATAACTCGCGCGGTTTCGAGCTCGTAAATATGCCGTTTTTGGTGCGCGATCAGATCCTCTATGGCACGGGCCAGCTGCCTAAATTTAAAGACGATCTATACCGCGTCGACGACGAGGAGCAAAACCTCTACCTCATCCCTACGAGCGAGGTTACGGCGACAAATCTCTTTAACGATGAAATTTTACGTAGCGAGGAGCTGCCGATTAAACTCACCAGCTACAGCCACTGCTTTCGCAAAGAAGCGGGCTCGGCTGGGCGCGATACGCGCGGCATGATCCGCCAGCACCAGTTCGAAAAGGTCGAGCTCGTCGCCATCACGCGCCCCGAAGATAGCGCAAAGATGCTTGAGGAGATGATTTCGTGCGCGAGCGATCTGCTAGCTAGCCTTGGCCTTCCGCACAGACACATGCTGCTTTGCAGCGGCGATCTGGGCTTTAGCGCCGCAAAAACCGTGGATTTGGAGGTTTGGCTGCCGGGGCAGAACCAATACCGAGAGATCAGCTCGATCAGCAACTGTCGCGATTTTCAGGCGCGCAGAGCCAAGATCCGCTTCAAAGACGGCAAGAAAAACAGCCTCGTTCACACGCTAAACGGCTCCTCGCTCGCGGTCGGCCGCACGCTAATCGCGATAATGGAAAACTACCAGCGCAAGGACGGCAGCATCGAAATCCCGCGCGTTTTAGAAAAATATATGTAGGCGGCCCGTGCGAAAGCCTTACAAAAACCCAAATTCTAACGCCCGATTCGCAACCGCTGGATTTTGCGCGGAAAAATTTATGGATTGCGGCGTTAAATTTTTCGCGCTGCAAAACACAGGATTTTTTGCAACAAAATTTAGTAGTACGAAATTTTGCGGCGTAAAATTTCATAAAGTAAGATTGCGCCGCGCAAAATTTTATGCCGCAGAATTTGCGGCGGATGGTGCGAAATTTTGCGGCGCGAAACGGTGCGGAGTAAGCGCGTGAAAATCGCACTTTTCGGCGGCAGTTTCGATCCGCCGCACGCAGGACACGACGCCGCGGTAAAGGCGATCTTATCAAGCCTAAAGCCCGATTTGCTAATCATAATGCCGTCATTTCTAAACCCGTTTAAAAAGAGCTTTTCGGTGCCGCCGCAGCTGCGGCTTAGATGGTGCCGCGCGCTGTGGAGCGACACCCCGCGCATAGAGGTAAGCGATTATGAAATTTCGCAAAACCGCCCGGTATCCACGATACAAAGCGTGAAATTTCTGCTCGAAAAATACGGCGGAAACGGCAAAATCGCGGCAGAGACGGCAGCCACGGCGAGCAAAACCCCGAGAGCCGTAACGGATAGGGCTTTACCTGACGGCGCAAATATTGCGGGAGAAATTTGCACCGATGCTTATATTTCGAGCAGCGCGGGCGAAATTTTACCTGAGAAAATAGACGGAGCTTTGTCGTGCGATATAAGTAAAATTCTAAGCAGCGACGCCTGCACCGCCGTTAATACGGATAGAGTAAGTATCTCTGCCAACGCAAAAAACGAAGCTTTGCAAGGCGGCGTAGCAGATGAAATTTCGACCTGCGGCGAAAACGAAACGGATGGAATTTCGCAAAGCACGGTAAGTGGAATTTCGGGCGGCTGCAAAAGTAATGCGGGCGGTGCAAACGACGCAAGCAAAATTTTAAGTGCAGATAAAATTTCAAGCGTCGTCGCAAGCAAAGTGTCCGACATCGTCATGAGGGAAATTTCAAACTCCGTCGGGGGCGAAATTTCGAGTACTAGCAAAATTCCGAGCGTTGTCCGGAACGAAATTTTAAGCGCGAATAAAATTTTAAGCGCAGACGCGAGCGAAATCACAAATGCAAGCGAAATTTCAAGCGACAATGCGAATTGTATGACCGACGCAGGCGGCGCAAATGACATGGATGACGCAAGCGATGCGAGCGACATAAATGATACGAACGACGCGCATAGCGCAGGCAACGCAGTAAATTGCATAGGTAGCGCAAGCAGTACGGATACAATATCAAAGCTCTACATCGTCGTGGGTGCCGACAACCTATCGGAGCTTCATAAATGGCGCGACTTTAGCGAGCTGCAAAAATTAGCGGAGTTTGTCGTGCTTACGCGGCCCGGCTACGAGATCCCGCGGCAATGGGCGGATCTAAGGCGGATCGAGATTGCCGTAGATGCGAGCTCAAGCGGTTTTAGGCGAGATTTCAAAGACGAAATCCCGCCCAAGATCGCAGCAGAGGTCATAAAATTTTATAAAAGGAAAGATATGCAAGATCCAAAGCAAAGGGCGGAGCGGATCGCCGAAATTTTAAACGAAAAGAAAGCCGAAGACGTCCAGATCATCGATATGGAGAGGCGCGAATATATCGCGAAATTCGTAGTTATCGCTACTATGCTAACCGCCCGCCACGCAGCCTCGCTCATCGAGGAGCTAAAAAGCGTGCTAAAACCGCTTGGGGAGGAGTTTTTGGCTATCGAAAGCGGCGATGAGTGGAGCGTCGTCGATCTCGGCGACATCATAGTCCATCTCATCAGCGAGACTTACCGCGCCAAATACAATATCGAGGACTTCCTCGACAAGCTCAAAAAAGAGCAATTTTAAGGAGGGAGCGTGCCGAGACAGACATGGAGCAGCAAGCTCACATATATTTTAACCGTCGCGGGCGCCACGATCGGCTTTGGTTGCACGTGGCGGTTTCCGTATTTAGTCGGGCAAAACGGCGGCGGCGCCTACGTGCTCATATTTTGCATCGCGATGATCGTGCTTGGAATCCCGATGATCTTGGTAGAAAATGTCATCGGACGCCGCGCGCTAAGAAACTGCGTCGATGCCTTCACGGCGCCTAAAAAGGATGGCTCGCGCATAAAGCCCGCATGGAAGATCGTAGGCATCATGGGCGTAATCGGTGCGTTTGGAATTTTAGCCTACTATATGGTTCTCGGCGGCTGGGTGCTAACCTATATCGTAAACATCGTAAGCGGCAACTTCGACCTCTCCGCGCGGATCACAGACCCCGCATTTACGCAAAAATTCTACGCAGATCACATCGAAAATAGCCCGCTCGGCGTCGGAGCTTACACGCTCGTTTTCATAGCGATCAACTGGTACATTTTGAAAAACGGCATCATCGAGGGGATCGAAAAATTCGTAAAATTTCTAATGCCCGCGCTATTTTTATGCTTCATCGCCGTAATTCTTACAAATTTAACGCTTGAGGGCGCAAAGGAAGGCGTGAAATTTTATCTCGGCGTCGATTTTGCCAAGATCACGCCCAAGCTTTTGATCGACGTTTTGGGTCAGGTCTTTTTCGCGCTCTCGCTCGGATTCGGCGTGATGATCACGCTGTCTAGCTTCCTCAACAAAGACGAGAAGCTGATGCAAACAGCCACCATCACCGCAGTCGTAAACACGCTCATCGCCGTGCTTGCGGGCTTTATGATCTTCCCGTCGCTCTTTAGCGCAGGGCTTGAGCCGAGCAGCGGCTCGTCGTTAGTTTTTAAGAGCCTGCCGATCGCGTTTTCGCACATGCCGTTCGGCAACGCCGTCGCGGTGGTCTTTCTCTCGATTTTGCTCATCGCCGCGCTTACGACGTCGATCACGATCTATCAGGTCATCATAAATTTCGTCGAGGAGCGCTTCTCATTTTCAACGCTAAAGGCGGTAAATTTAACGCTCGGCGGCGTCTTCGTGCTCGGCAACCTACCCTGCATACTCTCAAGCAGCGTGCTTGCGGACGTTAAAATTCTAGGGCGCTCGGTTTTCGACGCCTTCGACTTCGTAAGCGCGAACGTCTTTTTCGTGCTAACGGCGCTTCTATGCTGCATCTACGTGGGCTGGGTGCTGAAAAAGGACGCGATTTACGAGCTTACTAACGAAGGCGATCTAAGCGCAAAGCTCGCGGGAGTTTGGTTTTTATACGTCAAATTTATCCTGCCGCTCATCATCGCGGTGATCTTCGGGTACGGGATTTTCGGCTAAATTTAAAGCCACGAGAGTTTTAAATTTTAAATTTGCCTGCGGCGGTGCGATAGAATTTTAAAATTCCATCTGCTCCGTTACATACGCTACGGCGTAAGTTTTTACGCGGTGCAGTTATAAATAAATTTAGCGCAACCACGTCCTGTCCCTTGTAAAGCGTCGTCGGGGGTTAGGTGGGGTTTGGGGCGGGAAGGGGAGCGACCTCGCAATCCAAGCCCCCTTCCCG
>NZ_CALIBF010000194.1 GCF_938045465.1 uncultured Campylobacter sp. | reverse complement strand
CTTGGCAGTAGTGCTAAATGCGATGGAAGGCAAGGGCGTGCATGTCGTGACCGTAAACGACTACCTGGCCAAGCGCGATGCTGCGCAGATGGGCGAGCTATATGAATTTTTAGGGCTTAGTACCGGTGTGATCGTAGGCGGCGAATACGATGACGCCAAGCGCAAGGCTGCATACGCGTGCGATATTACGTATGGCACAAACAACGAGTTCGGCTTTGACTATCTGCGTGATAATATGAAATTTAGCGCGGATGAAAAGGTGCAACGCGGGCATCATTTCGTAATCGTCGATGAAGTTGATAGTATTTTAATCGACGAAGCACGAACGCCACTTATCATCTCTGGCCCTACGAACCGCACTCTAGACGGCTACATCAAGGCAAATGAAGTAGCTCGCCAAATGATCCGCGGTGAGGCGCCAGCCGATCCGAAAGGCAAGGCGACGGGTGATTTTACCGTAGATGAGAAAAACCGCGCCATTTTGATTACCGAAGCGGGAATTTCAAAAGCCGAGAAGCTTTTTGGCGTCGATAACCTCTATAGTCTCGAAAATGCCGTGCTTAGCCACTACCTTGATCAAGCACTTAAAGCAAATTATCTTTTTGAAAAGGACGTGCACTACGTCGTGCGCGACGGACAGGTCGTAATCGTGGATGAATTTACGGGTCGTCTTAGCGAGGGGCGCAGATTCAGTGAAGGCTTGCACCAAGCTCTTGAAGCTAAAGAGGGCGTGCAAATCCAAGAGGAGAGCCAAACTCTTGCCGACATTACCTTTCAAAACTACTTCCGTCTTTACGAAAAACTCGCCGGTATGACGGGTACGGCACAGACGGAAGCAACGGAATTTTCTCAAATTTACAAACTCGAAGTAGTCTCGATCCCTACAAATGTGCCGGTCATCAGAAAGGATCAAAACGATCTTATCTACAAAACCGAGCGCGAGAAATTTGACGCCGTCATTGGTGAGATCAAGCGGCTAAATTCCAAAGGCCAGCCCGTGCTCGTGGGCACCGCGTCGATCGAAAAAAGCGAGAAGTTGCACGAGCTTTTGGTTAGAGAAAACATCGCGCACTCCGTGCTGAACGCCAAAAATCATGAGCGCGAAGCGCAGATCATCAAAGACGCGGGCGTAAAGGGTGCCGTAACGATCGCTACGAATATGGCGGGACGTGGCGTGGATATCCGCATAGACGACGAAGTGCGCGCTTTGGGCGGACTATATATTTTAGGTACCGAGCGCCACGAAAGTCGCCGTATCGATAATCAGCTCCGCGGACGAAGCGGGCGCCAAGGTGATCCGGGCGAGAGTAGATTTTTCTTAAGCTTGGAGGATAATCTGCTTAGAATTTTTGGCAGCGACAAGATTAAAAATATCATGGATCGCTTGGGTTTGAAAGACGGCGAGCATATCGAATCAGGCATGGTTTCGCGCGCAGTAGAGAACGCGCAGAAAAAGGTCGAGAGCTTGCACTTTGAAGCGCGTAAAAATATCCTAGAATACGACGACGTCGCAAACGAGCAGCGCAAGACGATCTATAAATATCGCAACGAGCTTTTGGATCCCGACTACGATCTGAAAGATAAAATCATTCAAAACCGCGAGGAGTACATCTCTAGCGTGCTTGAGGAGCTTGAAATTTTTGACGGCGCAAATATCAAAGAGGTCGATAAATTCCCGATCGTCGCCAAAATCGCTCAAGAAACGGGCGAGGTGCTCGAAAATAGCGAGCTTGAGAAGGTCGATGATTTCAAAGAGCTGAAAGAAAAGATCATCGGCGCGCTTGCCGTTTCGTATGAAAATAAGATGGCGCCGATCGATCCGCAGCAGCGAAAAAGTATCGAAAAGATGCTTTATCTGCAGATCGTCGATCGCGACTGGCGGGAACATCTGTATCAGATGGATATCCTAAAGGCGGGCATCGGACTTCGCGGCTACAACCACAAAGACCCGCTTACGGAGTATAAAAAGGAGAGCTACAATCTCTTTATGGAGCTTGTAATGCGCCTCAAATCCGATAGCATCCGCTTGCTGCATTCGATCCAGTTCAAATCACAGGAGGAGATCGAAGCCGAGCAGCGCGCGATGCAGGAGCGTATGGAGAGCTCAAACGCCAAAGAGCTCGCCGCTGCAAGCACGAATGAGGCGCAGCTAAAGGGCCCTGATGAGTTCGGCGATAAAAAGCCTAAGCGCAACGATCCTTGCCCTTGCGGCAGCGGCAAAAAATACAAAGACTGCCACGGCAAGGGCGGTCCGAAAAAAGGCGGCTTTGCGAGGTAAGCGCGACGATCGGTCGTAAATATCGCGCGATCGGTGATTTCGATTGCGAGTATTACGCGACCGGCGCTTTTCGATCTTGCTTTGCTTCTGTGTTCAGCGGATATGTCGCGGGCGAGAGCGTCATAAAATTTTAAAGGGGCTCGATCGCTAGGCGGCGTGGACAGAAATTTTAAAAGAGCTTGATTGTGAGGCCGCGCGGACGGTGAGCAAAGCTGCGCGATGGAGCGGAACTTTGGTTTTGAAATTTTAAAATTTCAAAGCGCACTTGGTGCCTTTGACTACTTGTTTTCGCAGCGCCGTTACGGTGCGCCGTGCGGCAAAACGCGAACGGCGCACGGTGCTTAAATTTAGTGCGCGGCTAAGATACAGCATTCATTTAAAATTTTAAATTTATGCGATACGGGCGAGCTTGTAAGCAAAGCTCGCCTTTAAATTTTAAGAATTTCAAAATTCTAAAAAGTTTTAAATTTCTAAAATTTTAAAATTTTGAGGCATTTGAAATTTTAAAATTTAGAATTTAGGTTTAAAATTTTAAAGTTTTGGTAAAAAGGTCTGTTTGATTTGCCGTATCCGATATCTCTTGGGGGCGAATTTCATTTCGTATAAGTAGATTTCGGCGCGATTTTAAATTTTAAAGCAGGCTGGAGTTTCTATATTTGACGCCGCAAAACCCGTTTTTGGAATTTTAAAATTCCAAAATACTTAAAATTTCACATAGAATTTAGTGCCAAATTTTATGTAAAATTTTACAAGGACGGCTTTTTGGTAAAGTATTTATTATTCAAATATCTCAGATTCGACCGCTCTCAGCCCTTCATTACGCTTTCGGCGCTGCTTGCGTTCTTGGGCGTCGGCGTGGGGCTTACGGTGCTGATCGTCGCGATGGCGATAATGAACGGTTTCGATAAGGAATTTGAGCGCAAGCTCTTTACGATGAACTACCCGATCACGATCCACAGCCACTTTCGCGGCGGCATTTCAAAAGACGACGTGGAGGGGCTGCGGGCGGACTTCCCCGATCTGATCTTTAGTCCGTATATTAGCTCGCAAGTTATCGCCAAAAGCGGCGAGAAGCTCGAGGGCGGGCTGATTTTCGGCGTAAATTTAAACGATGAAAAGCGCATTAATTCGGTCGTTGCAGCAGGCGCCAAAGACGCCAATCTAACGGACTACGGCATCATGATAGGGCGCGGGATCAAGGACGAGTTTATGCTGGATGAGGGCAGTAAGATCACGATGATCTTTACGAAGAGCGATCCGGGCGGCTTTGCGCTGATCCCTAAGATGAAGCGCTTTGACGTGCGCGCGGATTTCAGCTCCGGGCTGATCGCCTACGACAAGGCGTATTCCTACGCAGACGCAAGCGATCTAGCCAAAATTTTAGGCTACGACGAGGGGACCTTCGACGGCGTGCATGTTTTTTCAAACGATCCGTTTAAGGATCTGGAGCGCATCAAAAAAAGCCTCCCTAGCGGCACTAGCGCCGTGGGCTGGTGGCAGCAAAACGGCAATTTTTTCAGCGCCCTTGCGCTTGAGAAGCGCGCGCTTTTCATCGTGCTGATGCTAATAATCCTAGTCGCGAGCCTAAATATCGTAAGTTCGCTTCTGATGACCGTGATGAACCGTCGCCAAGAGATCGCGCTTTTACTTAGCCTGGGAGCTAGTAAAAAGGAGGTCAAAAGGACCTTTTTCGCGCTCGGAGCCACGATCGGCGGCGGCGGCATCATATTCGGGCTCATTTTGGGCCTATTTGGCGTGTGGCTGCTCGGAAGCTTCGACATCGTAAATCTGCCGGCCGACGTCTACGGAAGCTCGAAGCTGCCGATGGAGCTCTCGCTAGGCGATTTGGCGATGATTTTAATCGGCGCGGTGCTTATCGTGGCGCTATCGTCGTGGTACCCGGCCAAAAAAGCCACGCAGATCGACGTGCTGCAAACGCTGCGCAACGAGTAAGCCGTTTAGAAATCGCAGTTAAAATTTTATAAAATTTTAAAGAAAGGACCAAAATGAAAAATTTTATATTATGTGTTGCTGCAGCAACGATACTAGCGGGCTGCCAAGCGCATAAACAAGAGCCACAAAAAGAGCCTATGATGCAACCCACTCAAAGCTGCTCTACCGGTGGTTGTATGGATGCCGTAAGAAAGGCTCAACAGCGTCAAGGCATTCGCCCCGTTATGAAATCTCAGCTCCGATAAGCCCTGTAAATTCATAGCTCAATCGACGGAATTTTGCTTAGCTTAAATTCCGCCGGTTTTAAATTTTGCTATCTTAAAATTCTATTTAACGTAAGATGTCATTAGTCTAAAGCTGCGGAATTTCATTTAAAAATCGCTTTAAAATTCCCGTAAAATCCGCGAAATAAATCTAAATTTTATAAATTTTAGGGTAACATTCCCTATTTCTCAAAAAGGCTTTAAATGACTTTAATCGACGGCAAAAGCATAAGCGCAAAGGTAAAAGAGGAGATCAAATCGGTCGCTTCAAACCTTGCCGCAAAGGGCGTAGAGCCCGCGCTGGCGGTGATTTTGGTAGGCGAAGACGCGGCTAGCAAGACCTATGTCGCGAGCAAGGAAAAAGCCTGCGCCGCCTGTGGGATCCGATCCGTAGCGCACCGCTTGAGCTCCGACGTGAGCGAGGCGGCGCTTTTAGAACTGATAGAAAATTTAAACGAAGACGAAAGCATCGACGGCATCTTGGTGCAGTTGCCGCTTCCAAAGCACATTGATACGAATAAAATTTTAGAAAAAATAAGCCCGCAAAAGGACGTGGACGGATTTAGTGCGATAAACGTAGGCAAGCTTACTAGCGGGCTTGCGGACGGTTTTGTGCCTTGTACTCCGCTTGGCGTGATGCGCCTGCTTGAGGAATACGGCGTGCAGATAGTGGGTAAAAACGCCGTCGTGCTGGGGCGTAGCAATATCGTCGGAAAGCCGATGGCGAGCCTGCTGTTAAATGCCGACGCCACCGTCACTATCGCTCATAGCAAGACGAAAGATTTAAAGCGGCTTTGTGCAGACGCCGACATTTTGGTCGCGGCGGTCGGCAAGGCGTATTTTGTGGGCGCCGATATGGTAAAACAAGGCGCGGTGGTAATCGACGTGGGGATCAATCGCGGCGAGGACGGCAAGCTAAGAGGCGACGTCGATTTTGACGCAGTCGCGCCAAAATGCTCGTTCATCACGCCCGTGCCCGGAGGCGTGGGGCCGATGACGATTGCTATGCTTTTGAGCAATACGATAAAATCGGCGAAAAATCGCTTAAGACAAAGAGCCTAAATGAAAATACTAAGCAAAATTTATAAATTTTTATCGAGTTGGACGGGGACGGTCATCGTCGTTTTATTCGTCATTCTTTTTGTTGCGCAAGCCTTTGTGATCCCTAGTGGATCGATGCGCACTACGCTTTTGGAGGGCGATTTTTTATTCGTTAAAAAATTTAGCTACGGCATCCCGACCCCACATATTCCCTTTGTAGAGTGGCAGGTAGCTCCTGATAGCGACGGAGATGGGCATATCATCCGCGGCGAGGGTCCGAAGCGCGGCGATATCGTGGTTTTTCGCTATCCGCTTAATGAAAAAATGCACTTTGTAAAGCGAAATTTTGCCGTAGGCGGCGACGAGGTGATATTTGATCTGAATAATTTCTACCTTCGTCCGCATGAAGGCGACGAGTTCATTGCTGCAAACTACGATACTCGCGACATTGTGATTTTGGGCGGCGAAAAATATGTCAAGGAACCCTATAAATTTAAAGGTATCCACTACGACCCTAATAATCGAAACTCGATGCTGGCAAACGTCAAAGCTGCGCTTGATGGGGGTAAATTTGCTATGAAGCCCGTCAGTCTAAGCGAGATCGGGCAAAATTTCGAAAGCATGGGGCAGAGTTTCAATGCCTTTTACATCAAAGTGCCGCAGGATGAGTATTTTATGATAGGAGATAATCGCAATAACTCTGCCGATAGCCGCTTCTGGGGCCCGGTACCTTATCGTCTGATCGTCGGTAAGCCGTGGTTTACATATTTTAGTATCGATGCCGATCGCAAGATCCGCTGGGAGCGAATCGGGCGCTTTGTCGATACCTTGCAAAACGACGAGAGCCTAATCTATGAGCAAAAATAAGGAGCGGCAATGCAAATAAATAAAATTTTCATAGCGAGCGATCACGCGGGCTTTCGTGCCAAAGAACAAGCTAAAAAAGCGCTCGCCGCTTTAGGTTACGAAGCGGTTGATCTTGGCACGCATAGTGCCGAAGCGAGCGTGGACTATCCCGATTTTGCGGGCGCGCTGGCGGATAAAATTTTAGCCGAATGTGAAGCCTGCGCGCGAAGTGAAAATTTTAAAGAAAACGACGGCGAAAATTCCGCTGCGGCCGCGGAAAATTCCGAAGCAAGTGACAACGAAAATTTTGACGCAAGCATAAACGGCTGCGGAAATTTTAACGACGCCGTACAATGCAGCGGGAAAAATGAAAATTTTAACATTATAAAAAACGCTAGTCGTCAAAATTTTAACACTAGCGAAAGCATGACTACCTGCGTAAATGCAGCCGTAAGCCCTAATGCGAGCAAAGATAAAATTTTAAATTCCACCGACTACGGCATTTACGGCGTTTTGATTTGCGGTACGGGCATCGGTATCAGCATCGCCGCAAATCGCCACGCTCACATCCGCTGTGCATTGTGTCATGACGCGACTAGCGCTAGATTAGCCAGAGAGCACAACGACGCCAACGTCCTAGCCTTCGGCGAGCGATTAATGGGCGCGCTGGTGATCGGAGATATGATTAGGGCGTTTTTTAGCACCGATTTTGCGGGCGGTAGGCACATTAAGCGCGTCGCAAAGCTAGGCGCTTGCGGTAGTGCGAATTGCGCGCATGGATTTAATGGGGAGAATTCCATGCAGAATTCCGCTCAAAATTTTGCGGAACAAAGCTGTGGCGCTAATTTAAATGGGCGGAATTCCAAATCAAGCTTCGCCGGCAAAAGCCCTTCTAGCAAAAATCCTATCGACACGGATTCCGCGTCAAATTTTGCGCGGAGCTTTAACGATAAAAATTCCTTTTTTACCGGCGAGAATTCCTTGATAGGCTTTTGCGGTGCACATCATATAAATTTAAATTCTACGCACGCAAAGATAATCTTTAATGAGAAAAATCCGCTAGATAAAAATTCCACTAGCACAAATTCTACGTTAAATTTTACGCGCGCGAGCGTTTGTAAGAAAAATTTCGCTCAAAAAGCTAGCCGCAAAGATTTTGTCGGTTTGAACCCCACAATTATAAATTTCAATGTTACAAATTCCTTCTTTATGAACGTTAAGCTAAAAAACGCAAATTGCGCTAGTACGGGTTTAACAGATGAGAATTCTGCTATTACGAGCATAAATTTAAAGGGAGCAAATCTTTCTAACGCGTATTTTAGAGGCATAAATTCTGCCTATTTTAGCATAACCTCCGCTACTATGCGCTTTGCAAATCCAAATGAAGGAGGCAAGCAATGAGCGTAGCATTAGGCGTTTTAGCGCTATTTTTTGCAGCACTACTTATTCTATCGATCCGAAAAAATTCTAAAATTTACGCCCTTCTTCGTAAAAGCGAGCAGAAAATTTCAAAGCTTAAAAGCGATAACGAAAAGCTCAAAACTGCCCTTCGCTTCGGCATTGAGGCCCTGCAAAATGAGGAGAGCGAAAACTGCAGCTTAAAAATCCAAAACGCAAGATTGAAAAGAGGTAAGCTATGAAAAGTCTAAGCAGCGAGCAAAAAAGCTATTTATTTCGCTCGATCCGCACCGTGCGCGACTTCCCAAAGCCCGGTATTTTGTTTTACGATATCACGACGCTCGTAGGCGATCGCGAGGCGTTTAATTTCCTGCTTGATCATCTAGCCGAGCGCTACGCCGATTACGGACTTGATTACATAGTAGGCATAGAAAGTCGCGGATTTATTTTTGCAGCGGCACTTGCTGCGAGGTTGAGGGTTGCTTTTGTGCCAATTAGAAAGCCAAAGAAGCTTCCTTATATCACGATTTCGCAAAAATACAGCCTTGAATACGGCTTCGATCAGGTCGAGATGCATGTGGATGCATTCTCCGGCGTGCAGGATGCCAAGGTGTTGCTAATCGACGATCTTATCGCCACCGGAGGCACCGCACGAGCGGCATTAGATCTCATCGCGCAGACGCAGGCTAAGTGCGTTGAAGCCTGCTTTTTGCTAAATTTACGTGAGTTAAACGATCTAGGCGAGTTTTCGCGTCGCACAAACGTTTATTGCGTTTTAGAGGCGTAATTTTGGAAGAGCTACTTAAAAATTTATTACAAGAATACCACCAATACGCCTATATCGTGCTTTTTGTTTGGTGTATTTTAGAAGGCGAAATCGCACTGATTTTAGGCGGCATAATGGCGCACGAGGGGCACATAAATTTGCCGCTAGGTATCTTTGTCGCGGGTCTTGGGGCATTTTGCGGCGATCAGTTTTATTTTTATATCGGTCGCTACAATAAAAAATATATCAGTAAAAAGCTCGCGGCACAGCGCCGGAAATTTGCGATCGCGCACCTACTTTTGCAACGCTACGGCTGGCCGATAATTTTAATGCAGCGCTATATGTATGGCTTCCGCGTCATCATCCCGATGAGTATCGGCATCACTCGCTACAGCGCAAAGAAATTTGCGATTATCAATCTTTTTAGCGCTTGGTGCTGGTCAGGCGCAACGATGGTTTTGGCGTGGTATTTTGGCGAGGAGATCTGGAGCGGGCTGCGGCTAATCGAGCAACACTGGTATTTTGCGATACCTATCATAGGCGGAATTTTATATCTATTTTTTAGGTTATTTAAACGTATGGAAAATCACTTTATGAACTCACGAAAGGAACGAGATGAAAGTAAAACTGCTAGATCGTAAAATTAACGAGATAGAGGCGGATTTTGAAGTTATTTTAGTTGTGGATAAAAATTTAAATCACGAATTTATTAAAGACACGGATAAGTTTGCGCTTTTTAATTACAAAGGCGAGGGCAATCTACTGCTTGCCGAGAGCGGACGGCTGTACGTCGGCGTTAAGGAGCTTAGCTTCGATAGGTTGCGAGCGGCGCTTGCGAGCGCATACAACGCGCTTAAGGGCTACGCGATTAAAAATTTCAAAATCGCCTTTTATAAATGCGGATGCGACCGCAGAAGCACGATGGCGATGGTCGAGGGCGTGCTTTTGGGCGGCTATGAGTTTAACAAATACAAAAGCGACAAGAAAAGCTCCAGCTTGAATGAAATTTTAATCTCGACGCAGGAGTACGGCGGCAGTAGCCCCGACGTGCAAAAGATGAACTACGGCGTGCAGCAGGGCACCGTGATGGCAAATGCCGCAAATTTCGCGCGCGACGGCGTCAATGAGATCCCCGAAATTTACACGCCCGAAAAGATGGCGAGCGAGGCTGAAATTTTAGCGTCTAACTACGACGACGTGAGCGTTAAAATTTACGACGAGGACTTTTTGCGCGAGCAGAATATGAATGCGTTTTTGGCGGTCAATCGCTCCAGCGCTCATCCGCCGCGCTTAATTCATCTGATCTATAAGCCGCAGCGCTGCCTAAAGCGCGTCGTTTTCGTCGGCAAAGGGCTTACTTACGACAGCGGCGGGCTAAGCCTCAAGCCTGCCGATTATATGCTTACGATGAAAAGCGATAAAAGCGGCGCGCTCGCTGCAATGGGTATCATCAAAGGCACTGCCGAGCTTGAGCTACCGTTTGAGATACATGCGGTTATCGGCGCTACTGAAAATATGATCGGCGGCGATTCGTATAAACCCGACGACGTGCTGCTTAGCCGCAGCGGCGTAAGCATAGAGGTGCGAAACACCGATGCGGAGGGGCGGCTCGTGCTTGCCGACTGCCTAAGCTACGCGCAGGATCTTGAGCCTGATCTGCTAATCGATATGGCGACGCTTACCGGCGCTTGCGTCGTGGGCCTGGGCGAATACACTAGCGGCATCATGGGAAACAGCGAGGAGCTAAAGCGTAAATTTAAAGATTTTAGCGATTGTAGCGGCGAGCTATTTAGCATTTTGGAATTTAACGATTATCTGCGCGAGCTAATTAAAAGCAGTATCGCAGACGTCTCCAACTGCGCTTCCAGCAGATACGGCGGCGCGATAACCGCGGGACTATTTTTGGATAAATTTATCAAAGACGAGTATAAAGACAAGTGGCTGCACCTTGATATCGCGGGGCCTGCGTATCTGGAAAAGGCGTGGGGCTATTACGCAGTGGGCGCGACTGGCGCGGGCGTGAGAGCAAACTTATATTTCTTGCAGGCTCTAGCCAAAGAGCTGAAGGACGCGTAGATGGGGCTGTCAGTAGGGATCGTAGGGCTTCCGAACGTCGGTAAATCCACCACTTTTAACG
Organism: uncultured Campylobacter sp.; assembly: GCF_938045465.1. Taxonomy (GTDB): domain Bacteria; phylum Campylobacterota; class Campylobacteria; order Campylobacterales; family Campylobacteraceae; genus Campylobacter_B. Next base: position 3,212 of record NZ_CALIBF010000194.1, on the reverse strand, counting down.
CTCTTAGCGGCGCGCAAAACGCGCAGGCGCAGAATTATCCATTCTGCACGATCGAGTCCAATAAAGCGGTCGTGCCCGTGCCCGATGCCAGGCTTGGCAAGCTAGCGCAGATCGTTAAGCCCGGTCGCATCGTGCATTCGACCATCGAGTTTGTAGATATCGCGGGCCTCGTGCGCGGAGCGAGTAAAGGCGAGGGGCTGGGGAATAAATTTCTTTCAAATATCCGCGAGTGCGAGATCATCCTTCATATCGTGCGCTGCTTCGAAAGCGGCGACATAACTCACGTCGAAGGCTGCGTCGATCCTATCCGCGACATCGAGATCATCGAAACCGAGCTGATTTTAGCAGATATCGAGCAGCTTGGACGCAAGATCGAGCGTCTCGGCAAGGAAGCCAAAGCAAACCAAAAGGGTGCTAAAGAGGCGCTAGCCGTAGCAAACGAGCTTTTAGCGCATCTAAACGACGGCAAGCCCGCTTCAAATTTCGCGCTCAAAGAGGATGAAAACTACATCGCTTTAAATCGCGAGCTGCGCCTGCTTAGCGCCAAAGATGTAATCTACGGCGCCAATGTGGACGAGGACGGCATCGCGCAGGATAACGAATATGTCGCGCGCGTAAGAGAATACGCGAGTGCTCGCGGCGCCGAGGTGATCAAGCTCTGCGCCAAGATCGAAGAGGAGCTCATAGGGCTAAGCGACGAGGAGACGCACGAGATGCTGCAGAGCCTGGGCTCGCAGCAAAGCGGGCTGGAGCTAATCATCAAGCGCTCATTTGCGAAGCTCAGCCTCATCAGCTACTTTACCGCAGGCGAGATGGAGGTGCGCGCATGGACGATCACGAAGGGCTGGAAGGCTCCGAAGGCCGCGAGCGTTATCCACAACGACTTTGAGCGCGGATTTATCAGAGCCGAGGTGATCGGATTTGATGATTTTATCGCATGCGGCGGCGAGAGCAGGGCGAAAGAAGCGGGCAAGATGCGCCTTGAGGGCAAGGACTACGTCGTGCAAGACGGCGACGTGATGCATTTTAGATTTAACGTTTAAATTTGTTTTTAGGCGCGTTGAAATTTGGCCTGCGATGGCTTTAAAATTTTGTAAAATTTCAGCTCAAACGCGGGCTAAATAAATTTTGATTTTTGGAGCAGCGGCTTTCGGCTGAAATTTGTATCGCTAGAGCTACAATGGGACTTGAGCGCTAAAGCATCGTTAAATTTCACAGCGAAATTTAATCGGCTTGGCTCGCGTTAAAATTTTTACACAAGCAGAGTCGCCTCGCGCAGGATTTGCGCTTAAATTTGCCTGGCAAAATATGTCTAAGAAATACTTCCAAAATCGCGTTAAAATTTATACGCGGCAAAAACTGCGCGTAAATTTAAAGGGTGAAATTTTAACTAAAAATCGCAATAGCTCGTATCTGCGTGCGATAGTATTTGAGCTCTATATTTAAATTTACGGCTTACAAATTTGATATCCGGCGATTTTTAAATTTTTATGATCTTAAATTTGAATACGCTGTTTTAGTACGTGGCACGAACCGCGCTCGTAAAGCTAACCGTATTAAATTTGCCGCCGATAGGCGCGGCGGAATTTAATGAAAACCCAAAACCAAACCCGCTTAAAATTTCGCGGTTTTATTTAGGCGGCAAGCGTAGCGGTTTCCGCGCGGAATTAGGAGCCGCGGAATTTTGTCGCGTAGAATTCCGTCGCGCCGCAGAGCCTTGCAAGCAAGATGAGCGGGTTTTTCTAGCGCCGAGCAAACAAGCGCCTAGTAAGCGGCGCGAAATTTAAACTTAATTTTGGAGGATTATGCGAAATAAGCAGCCCTGTATCGAAGGCAGGATAGAAAACTTGCACGTCCGCGTCCTTAGGCAGGAGATCGAGACGCTCATGCTTTTTGAGATCGGCGGCGTTCGTTTTCGCATGCGTTGCAGGGCGTTCTCGTTTAAGCAGGGCGATTTGGTGCGCGTAAAATACTGCAACCAAGGATATCTAGGCAGCCTCGTCGCCTTGGAAGTCGAGCGCCGCAGAACGCCTTTGGAATATGCCCGCGATTTTGCGTTGAGCTCGCTGGATGCCGCAAAACGCACGCTATCTTTAGCTTGGGACATTTTGATTACATTCGGTCTGATCTTTTTCGCCACGACGGTATTTTATGCGATATATTTTGCGTTCGCAAAAGACGCATTCCCAAACCTGAGCGATTTTTTCTACACTTGCGCGGGGCTTGCGTTTGTTGCGATGATAATTCTGGCATACGTTTATACGATCGTCCGCACTATTGAAAGGCGCGCACCTCGTTTGACACGGATATTTTTGACGTGCACCTACTTTGCTATATTCCTTATGTTTTTTACCGCCGTTTTTATCATCGCGCTTGCAGCATTGCTTTATATTTGCGATATTTTAGGCTTTAGGGATTATTTCTTTTCTTGTTTAGTGCTCGCATTCGTGTGTTCGTATCTGGTTTGCTCTACTTACATGCAAAAACTCTCATCGTGGCGCAAGCGTCGTAAGAAATAGCGCTACTCCACCGCAAAAATACACAGCGCGTAATTTTTGTCATTCCGCTGCCTTAAATTTTACATATTAGAATTTCACACCGTGCTATAAATTTTATGCGCCACAAAATTTTGAAATTTCGTTTCGTACAAATACGGCAAGCTACAAAATTCCGCCACGCGAATAAAGCATACTATCACGTTACGGGCATCGATAATCTACTCGTTTATTCCGCCAAATTAACCCATGCCGCCGTAAATTTTATGTTTTAAAATTTCACGCCGAATTTCTCGCGGCTAAAAAGCCCTAAGCACCGCCGTAACCTGTGCGCTTTTGCGCGGCGAGAAGTAGTGCACGAAGCTAGTGCAGGAGCCATCAGGCACACATATTTCAGTGCTTAGCTTATGCCTTACGTGGATGGAGTCGATACTCGGGATTGTTACCGATGCGCTTGCGATGCCGCTGTATTCGCCAACCTCTATCGGCGCCTCTAGCTCATCCTTTTCAAATACTACGCGCCCGCTTTGCTCTTGCTCTAGCTTAGTGTTTTTCAGCACGATCTTCGGCGCATTTTCGCGGTTTATATAGTCAAATTTTATGTTTAGCTCATACGGAGCGCCCGTGGAGTTATCCTCCGAGAAATCAGGTAGCGGATCCCCTTGCCGATGCTCGAATCTCTTGCCGATAGTCGTAGCGCGCAAGTCCGTATCTATC